>CAYZYO010000022.1:0-19383 GCA_964482585.1 uncultured Syntrophomonadaceae bacterium
AAAAGAAGGAGGTCTGGTTATTAATGACAAAAATTATGGTAGTTGATAAAAACCCCTTGGAAGGGAAGGCACTTGACTATGTTTTAACACAATACCGCCCGCATATATCTTATGTTGGCCAGGCATTTTCAGGAAATACAGGTCTTGAACTCGCTCAGAAAAGAACTCCTGATATAATATTCTCGGATATATTTCTTCCTCAAATGAATGGTTTAATAATGGCTGAAAAGTTGAAAGAATTATTCCCTAATATTTTTATCATAATTTCTACTATAGCAGATGATTTTAATTTGGTAGAAAAAGCCTTGCGTATCGGGATAAATAATTATCTGCTTAAACCCATAAGTCATAAAGTCCTACTCTTTACAGTGGATAATCTTAATGCCATTATTAATAATTCTCGGGTTAATCAACCACTGTCAGCAAACACACTCCCGGAATGTTATCAAGGACTTCTAAAGACTCTGCGAACCAGTACAATTCAACAAATTTTTAACCAAACAGATATCATTTTAAGTGAATTGACACTTCAATTCAGGGGAGAATATAACAAAATCCGTAATGAGTTAATTAATATAGCCACAGAAATTACTTCAGCTGAACAAAACGTCAGTTTTAATGAAATATTGACAATTATATATAAACAGTTTATAAACGATATTATTTCAGTTCAAAATAATGAAGATCTATTTACATCCTTTAACATATTTATTGAAAAGGTGGCTTCACTATATAATCAGGAAGATCATAGCTATAGATCTGAAGTTATTTCGAGAATGCAGGAAATAATTGACAATCGTTTACATGATAATATTACCCTGGAAAGTATTGCCAGTGAAATGTTCTTTACCCCTTCTTACCTCAGCCGTCTGTTTAAAAAAGAAATAGGCAAAAATTTTAGTGATTACCTCATTGAAAGACGTCTTGAAAAGGCAAAAATTCTTCTTTTATCTACGAACCAAACCATCGACAACATTGCAGAGGAAATTGGTTATGAAAATGCTAATTCTTTTCGCAGACTCTTTAAAAGCAAGATTGGCATGTCAGCAACTAAATATCGCTCTTATATGAGTGTAAAATAGAATACCTTGAGTTATTTTATAAATAGCTTTCGCCTTTAACAGTAAATCTATAAAGCTTATAATTGCTCGCTGTTCATTTTTTCCCATTTACTGCTTATTGATATGTTGCTTCGAGCACCCCTTCTCTTCTCTTGATGCAATGGTTTCTTCAAGACACAAATTCCACTTAAATGCCCAGAAACATACTTTATTCCTGCAATCTATCTAATAAAATCATAAATTCTTCACTGCCGACATTATAAACCCGGTAGCTTGAATAGTAGTATTCTCTAAAAGTATTGCTGCAGAGTTGTTCAGGTTTTAAATGTATCTCATCCTGTACTTGTTTTAAGGCAGTATAATCTTTAATTGGAGATTCATAATAATCTAAACCCCAAATGGGAATACTGATCCCCCATATTTTTTGATAATAACGAGTAAAATTAGCGGTATTTTTTCTAACTACCTGGTGTATTGGAACTTTACATGGTTGAAAAACAATATGTAATTGGTCTGGCATGATTACAAAACCATATACCCGGTAATCCAATGCATATTTGTTATAAGATAGTACGTTTAATAATAACTCACAGGCATAATTATTATTGAATATATCATAGTTTCCATAAGTAGATATACTGATATAATAGGGCACTGTGAAAGAAAATAAAGTCGATACAGGAACCGGTTTCAAATACAAATATACCCCCCCTCCCCGTTTCTCTAGCTGATATCAACCGGCAAAGCCAACCGGCTAACTAATACTCTTCTTATACTACCACTGCTCTACTCTAAAAGCAGTTTACTCATCAAGATTTTGCATCATTAAATTTTTTAGACCTTAGCCAGTTTTCTAATAGTATCATCCTGAATTAAAGATAACCATTCAATAGCGATGGACGATCTATAATAATTCTAACACTAGGTCCCCAATTTTATAGTACTGGTTGTATTTTAAATAAAAAATACAAATTCTATTTTAATTTGCTGCTAAAAGGTATACTACATAGAATAAAATCAGTTTTTCAAATGCCATAAATTTTTAATTAGCCCGGAGATTATAGTTCCTCTGCAAAAATAAAAACTAGCGTTTTTGCAGTGAAATTAATGTTTAAATTCAAAAGAAATGAAGCACTCTATTATTGTAAATTAGAAATAATATTAGAGTTAGGAAGTGATTTGGTTTGAAGAAAGTTAGATTTTGGTTGCTTTTTATTTTGGTGATATCGTTAATGACTGCTGTATTTACAGGTTGTGATAATGAGACAAGGAATTCAGGAAGAGAAGAAATTACCATAGGCAAATCAGCCTATTCTTATTCATGGATCCCGATATATATCTTTGAAAATATTGGCGAAGAACTTGGCTATTCTATAAATATATCTGAAGGTGATATGGGCTTTCTGTGGTTAGGACTTTCTAATGGTGATATAGATGTTTTAGCAGATGTTTGGCTGCCAACCCTGCATAAAAATTATATGGAAAAATATGGAGATAAAATTGATTTAGTTCATACTATTCTGGAAGATGATGAGCTTGGCTGGGGAGTCCCTTCTTATGTCGATATTAATTCTATCGCTGATTTAAAAGGGAAAGGGGCTCAGTTTAATGATCGTATTGTCGGTATGGAGCCCAGTTCGGGAATGATGTTAACATCAGAAGAAGCCTTGAAAGCATATGATCTGGAAGATGAGTATTCTCTTGTTCAGGGTAGTACTTCAGCAATGCTGGCTGAAACCGAAAGAGCTTACCAAGCCAAAGAACCAATTGTAATGGTTGCCTGGCGGCCTCATACTATGATGACGCGTTATGATTTAAAAATATTAGAAGATCCTAAAAATGTTTGGACATTTGATGATTGGCATACTGGCGCCAATCCTGGTTTAGAAGAAAAGGCTCCTGATTTTTACCGGTTTATAAGTCATTTTGAAATTACCGCAGATGAAATTGAAGAAATGCTGTTTGAATTTGAAGAAGGTGCTGGGACAGTCGAACAATTAAGACAGATGGCAGATAAATGGATAATGGATAATCGAGAAACTGTGGACAAATGGATAGAAGAATAATCTATCTATAATGTTAATAATGATCTCTGTCTTTTATAAACATCAGGGATCTTAATTTTAGATTAATGGAAAAAATAAATATAAATCTTTAATTAGTTGGATTTTGCATGACAGCTATTTTATGTGATTAGAACCCCTGCATCCATAGAGGAAATTTCAGTCTCCGGCTTGACTGTTATCCTTAGGCAAAGTAAAATGGTGAATTTTCGAATTATGCAAAACCCTCTAGTTAAAAGAATCGGGGATACGTTAATGCATAAAATTGAGATTAATAATCTATATAAGGTATTTGGGAAAAATCCTGAAAAAGCCATTGAGTTATTAAATCAGGGATTTAATAAAGATGATATTTTAAAACAGACTAAACTGGTTATAGCCCTTGAAAATGTATCCTTTTCGGTTAAAGATAGAGAAACTTTTGTAGTAATGGGTTTATCCGGCAGTGGTAAATCAACTTTACTGAGGTGCATAAATCGTCTAATTGAACCTACCAGTGGTAATATTTTTGTTGATAAAGAGGATATAACCGCCATGACACCCGGTGATTTACTTGGAATGCGGCGAAAAAAACTGGGTATGGTTTTTCAGAGTTTTGCTCTTTTTCCTCATTTAAATGTACTGGATAATGCCGCTTATGGCTTGAAAGTACAGGGAATTGCAGAGAAGGAACGGAAAGAAAAAGCTAAAGAAGCTCTTCAAAATGTTGGTTTAGAGGGCTGGGAATTTACTTTTCCAGGTAAATTAAGCGGAGGAATGCGCCAACGAGTAGGCCTTGCACGGGCTCTAGCAAATGACCCAGATATTTTATTAATGGATGAAGCATTTAGTGCTCTTGATCCACTTATCAGACGTGAAATGCAGGATGAATTAATAGCATTACAGGATAGATTAAATAAAACAATTATTTTTATCACTCATGATTTGGATGAAGCTCTTAAGCTTGGGGATAGAATCGCTTTAATGAAGGATGGCAAAATAATTCAAGTTGGAACTCCAGAGGAAATATTACAGAGTCCAGCTTCAGATTATGTAACTCGGTTTGTAGAGGATGTTGATAAAACTAAAACATTAACCGCCTCTCATGTAATGAATGAACCTAAAGCTGTTATATATTCCAAAGATGGCCCTAGAGTTGCATTGCGCAGAATGAAAGAGAACGGCATTTCCAGTATCTTTGTTGTTGATAGGCCTAATAGACTTTTAGGTTTGTTAACTGCAGAAAAAGCGGTTAAGGCAATTCAAAGTGGTAATGATGAAAGATGGAAGGACAATTATCTGGAACCTAATTTAGATAAAGTTTCTCCTGATATCCCAGTAAATGAATTATTTCCACTTATGGCTAAGACTCAAGGCCCAGTAGCAGTAGTTTCAGGAAATAATGACCTTCTTGGGGTTATTGTTCGCGGGTCAATATTCTCAGCACTTACAGGAGGTGAATAAATATGCCTGATATTACAATACCTTTAGGAGATAAAATTAACCTGCTTTTTGACAGGCTTATACCTATAATATCACCTATTACCAGGGCTTTAAGTAACATATTTGAAGTGTTAGTAGCAAATCTAGAAGACTTCCTTCTTTTATTGCCTCCCCTGCTTATTATAATTTCCTTGAGTATTTTAGCATGGTGGATTGCTGGAAAGAAACTTGGGGTATTTTCATTCCTGGGTTTATTCCTTATGTATATGCTGCAATTATGGTCGCAAACCATGTCAACATTAGCTTTAGTACTGCTTGGAACTTTAATCTCACTATTGCTCGCTATCCCACTTGGTATTTGGTCTTCTCTAAATAATAATGTTGAAAAAACACTGCGCCCGGTTTTAGATTTTATGCAGACATTACCCAGTTTCGTATACTTAATTCCAGCAGTTGTTTTTTTTGGTCTAGGCAAAATCTCAGCAGTTGTAGCTATTATGATATTTGCTATGCCTCCGCCGGTCCGCTTTACTAATTTGGGAATCCGGCAAGTTCCGGTTGATATGATAGAAGCTGCTCAATCATTTGGATCTACCCGTAAACAGATATTATTTAATGTACAACTACCCCTGGCACTCCCAACAATTATGGCTGGTATAAACCAATGTATAATGATGTCTCTCTCTATGGCAGTTATTGCGGCTATGATAGGAGCAGGTGGACTTGGGGGCGAAGTACTAAAGGCTATGCAGACTGTCGACATAGGATTAGGAGTAGAAGGTGGATTAGGAATAGTCTTATTAGCTATTTTGTTAGATAGAATGACTGAAAAAGTCTCTAAAAATCGTGAATTTACTGTTAATGAAAATAATTGAGAGCTTGGCATTAAAAATTCACCATGTCACCTGGCTCAGGATGACTGCTAAGCCAGAGACTCAAGTCTCCTCTATGGATGCAGGAGTTTTAGTATTTATAAAATAGTTAATGCGAAGTCCTCAATTGATAACCCCCTGGTTAATTCTCATTTTATAATTACTTATTAATTCGTACTTACAGGTATAAACGCATATAAATTACATTCTCTAATGGATTATTATAATATGGTTCTATTTCATAAAACCCTAGTTTTTTATATAAGGAAACTGCTTTTTTTAAAGTTGCAAAGGTATCAAGCAGCATATAATCATATTTTAGTTCAACAGCATCCTCAATTATTTTATTTGCCAGCATTTGCCCAATTTTATGTCCTCTGAATTCAGTCTTGACATATAATCGTTTCATTTCACAGCTGGTATCATTGATTCTGCGCATACCTACACATCCAACTGCTTTGCTGTCAGCAAATGCAATATACAATCTGCCATCAGGTAATCCATACTTACCAGGAAGCTGTTCTAGTTCTTCCGCATAGTTTTGGAAATCCAAGTTTACTCCAAGCATTTGAGTATATTCTGCAAATAATACTCTAATAGTTTCGATTTGATCATATGCAGGTTTTATTATTATTTCCATACCTTATCACCTAAATTAATCTTTTTTTCACCGCTGTCCGATAATTTAAACTTTGATTAGTTTGAAAATAAACGCTTAATGCATACTTAGATAAGTTGGCCCCGCACCCGCGTTTTGGTAAAACCGCAGCAACCGGATAGAAGCGTAGAAGCAACTTCAGTCGCCGCCCTGGCACCCTGAGTTGCGGCTGGTCGGAGACTGAAGCCTCCTTTATGGGTGCAAGAATAGTTTTTATGCAAACTCCTCATGGTAATAATATCTCGCTAATTTTACAATTTTACAAAATAATATAAGAAAATAGATAAGAATACAACTATTTTGCCACCTCTAAGGTCTTAATGTTAGAATAAGAAATATTAACAAATCGTTTATCAAGATACCTAAAACACGTTTTTTTAGCAGAATTTATTCTAACGATCCATAATTAATTTGAAAGGACGGTTGTAATATGGAATATTTAGTTTTTAGTGTTATGGTATTAAGCATGGCAGGCTTCGTCTATTTTTATTTAAAAAGTGTACAGCCTGCACAAATGGAAAAGGATACGGGTAAGGGGGCTTATTCCAAATGTGCCAAATTCAGGTATGTTGCTTACATTTTCACGTTAATGTATTTAGTCGCACTTTTAGGCTATCGTTTTTTCCCCCTCTTTAGTAATATACCGCTTTTTTTTTCCTCCTCCTGGCTCTATTTGTTAATACCGGCTCTACTTCTGGCTATTCCAGCATCAATTTTAAAATCTAAAGCCAGTGTTGCCGCTGGTAAATCATTTGCACCTAATAAATCTACTCCTATGTATAAGGGAATCTACGAAACCATACGCCATCCACAGGCTGTCGGAGATATTCTTTATTATATTTCTATGGGATTTTTCTTAAATAGTCCATTCCTGCTACTTTTTAACCTTCTATGGATTCCCATCTATATTTATCTATCTTACAAAGAAGAAAAAGACCTGCTTTTACGATATGGTGAAAGATATAAGGAATATATAAAACATACTGGATTTATGATCCCCAAGAAAAAGGCTATTTAAATACAGTGCATATTCCAATAAGTAAATATAAAATAAATTTTTCCAGCAATCAAAACCAGCTTATAAGTTTTTATTAGTAATTATTAACAAATGCTATCTAGTAGTTTAATTCCATTATTTTCGAGCAATCTAATAACAAACATGCTTGAGTTTTAAGTAACAAAAAATATTGTAAAGGGGATCTGCAAAATGTATAGATTATATGAAACTGAATTAAAATATCCATTTGCTTCCAACTATACTAACTATTATGAAATATATGCTGAATCTGGTGGCCCTGGCGGCTTAGAGTTTACTGAATTCATAGCCGAAAAACTGAATATATCTCCGGGAATGAGACTGCTTGATATTAATACTTACCGTGGATATAAATCCTGTTTTCTAGCAAGGGAATTCGATGTACTTGTTGTCGGCATTGAGCCCATGAATAGTATAAGTTATAATCAACCAAGTATTGAACATCTGGAGAATAATGCTGAAAAATGGGGGGTTAAAAATAAGGTTATAGGAATAAAAACAGGTATTCTTGATTCTAGATTTGCCAATAACACCTTTGATGCAGTCTATTCTACAACATCATTGAAAATGGCAACCCAGAGTTTTTCTAATAAAGAAAAATCTTTAGATTGTTTTAATGAAATCTATCGTATACTTCGTCCTAATGGATTAATTGGAATTGGTGAGCCAATGATTATAGATGAAAAAATTCCAGTTGATTTGGAACCAGCTATATCTAACAGTCAATCTGCGATAATGTGGAAAAAGCATTTTAAAACCATAGATACCATAATTGAAAACGTAGAGTTTGCAGGCTTTGAAATAGTTGAAGCAGATTATGCCGCAGATGGTAAAAAATGGTGGCAGCAGTACGCCGATTATTATCCAGAATATGTGAATAACCCCGACCATGCAGATATAGCTGTTATAAAAGCCGATAATGGTCGATGGTTGAGCCTGGGATATGTAATTGCTAAAAAGCCTGCATTTTAATCTACCTGAAAATATTATACAAGTAATAAAAAATAACACCTTTTAAATAAAACAGGTGTTATTTTTTATCTACACTATAGATTCCATAACCTTGACCCCATGGTTTTATTAAATGCAGGAATTCCTTTTTAGCCTTATCCCTGGTTTTTTCCCGGAATATTCCAATAACATCCTGACAAGCATCATTAGTATATACTGTATGGCCAACTTCATCTTTTATTACTATTGGTGCATGTGGAGTTTTAGAGTGTGCCTGTCTTTTCTTCACTTGCTTTAATCCTCCCAGTTATTTTTTTTATCTTGGTGAATAAAGTTTACTTATTCGACATAATACGGCATTTTGTTTAAAAATACAAGCCCCAGTAAAACAAAATAAAGCCCTCCTTTCTTGAAAACTGTTTTTATACAGGTTTCCAGATAAGAGGGATATTAATTCAAATTTTATTTTAAGTAAATTTAGGTTTGGGGAGTTAATTCCTTGTCAAACCATAAATCATAATTTATTCTCCCTATATAAGTATGACGATTAATAGGATCACCTAATTTTTTGGTTAATACTATCCCATACGGGTTTACAATAAAGGTTACTGCCCCTCCAGGCCTTATCTCCCGGATTAAAGCAATTAGATTTTCATCCTGACAGGGTACTTCTTCATATTTACTTCCTAAATAATAAGTACTGTAATAATATAGTCGATTTTTCTGTGAAAGATTATATACCATTCCAACACAGGGCCTATCCCAATATTCTCTGAATTCTAAATCAAGATCATAAGACAAATCAATTATTGCTCCTGATAAAGGATTAAAAAACAGCATTAGACTATCGTGAATATCAATATCACCTATAAACATGACTCTTCCATCACCATCGTTTGATGGCACAAGAACCTGCCCAAATTCATTGATCAAGAATGAACCACCTGAAGAGCCTGGTGTCATTAAAGCCTTGGCTTTATTTATCCATTTGACTAAATCCCGAATATTATCCTGGTCAATTGCCCAGGCATAATAACATCCTTCATCATTTTCAACAAATAAACAAGGCCACCATGAATACTCGGTGTTATACTCGAGATAAAAAGTCCCACCACGTCCAGGAAAGTGTTTGTTTCTTCCATACCATGTAAAAGGTCCCTTAGGAAAGAAAAGCACAGTTACTCCCCCCTTCAGTATCTTTAATGTAGAGCTTCAACCCATTCCCCCGGTACTGTTATAGCAATACTAAGAAAACAAACTGCATGTGTTTTTTCAATTTTTATGATTGTGTAACCGCTTTATTTTTAAAAACTTCCCCATATTATTCCCTTTATTTTTATTCTCCTATTCACCAGATCAAATAGTATACTTCCCATATATTTAATAGAATTCCCTCCTCCTTTCTTTTTTTGAAGTCTGCTTTAAATGATCAAGATAAACAGAAAATAAACCAGTCATTTTGAGGGTTTTGCCTAATAGCTATTTCATATCATTAGAACTCTCACACCCGTAGCGAAGGTTTTAGTCTCCAGCTATAATGTCATCCTGAGTCAAACCACATGGTAAATTCTCGAATTATACAAAACTCTCATTAAAAAAGCTGACCCTGGGCTTCATCATCTTAAACCAGGTAGTAATACACTATAGAATATACTTGAAAATTAATATCCTTCGTTTATGGATAAATGCACCAATAGCTAAAATATTAATTCTTCATTTCATCCCTGATATCCTTTAAAAAGCTTTGAATTCAGCACCAAATAAAACCTGCTATAAACAACTTGCAATATCTTGTTTGTCTATACTGGTAACTAGTTTACTTTCACCTATACCTGTTGGTAAAACAATTTGCAGGATCCCACTTACGTTTTTTTTATCCCGGTACATCTGCTCAATAATACTGTTGGTGTTTAAATCTCCATAGGAATCGGGTAGTCTATGGTTCTTGATTAATTCTATGATTCTAGATAATTGGGCATGACTTATTAGCCCTTTAATTCTTGCTAATCTGGCAGAACAGAGCATTCCTATAGCTACCGCCTCACCATGGGTAAATTTCTTATAATCGGTTAAAGCCTCAAAAGCATGCCCAAATGTATGGCCCAGGTTTAAAAGAGCTCTTAATCCCTTTTCCTTCTCATCATGGGCTACTATTTCTGCTTTAATCTCACAGCACCGGGCTGCAATCTGCAGTAGACAATTAATATCCCGTGCTTTAGTTTTATTTAAATTGTTTTCCAGAAACGAAAAAAATTCACTATCCCATATAATCCCGTATTTAATTACTTCAGCTAATCCGGTTAAATACTCTTTTTCAGGAAGGGTTTTTAAAAAGCTTAAATCAATAAATACCAGTCCTGGTTGATAAAAAGCCCCCACCAGATTTTTGCCCTGTGCCAAGTTTACCCCGGTTTTCCCACCCACACTGCTGTCCACCTGGGCAAGCAGGGTTGTAGGAATTTGAATATAACCAATACCACGCATATATGTAGCAGCAGCAAACCCTGCAATATCTCCGACAATACCTCCACCTAAAGCAAATACAGTCGATTTTCGATCTAAACCAAAATCAAGCATCTGATCATAAATCCATGCCATTGTGGATAGGTTTTTACATTCCTCTCCCCCTTCTATTACTAATGATTCAATTCTAAAACCGGCTCCTCTTAAAATATCTAAAACCCTGGACCCTGCTATTTTAAAGACGTTTTGATCAGATATTAGTATATGTTGGGATTCAACTGGTATATCCGGTAGTTTGCATGGAATTTGTTCAAGCCATTCCTGGCCTATACATATATCGTAACTCCGGTTACCAAGAGCAACCCGCACTATTTTATTCACGTTGTGAATCCTCCTACTATCTTAATTATCATAAAATAACCAACTTCAACCTACCTATTCCCTTTCTATATACTATTTACCAGTATTTCTTTAAACCCGGGAAATGAAATATCTATACATTCCGCATCACGTACAACTGTTTTACCACTGGCTATTAGTCCCATAAGAGCACATGCCATAGCAATCCGATGATCATAATATGATTCGCAGACTGATCCGGTGTATTTTCTACCCCCGTTAATAATTAAGCCATCATCAGTATCTTGAATATCGACCCCGAAGCGTGCCAGTTCATTAGCGATAGCCCTTAAACGATTGCTTTCTTTAATTTTAAGCTCGGCAGCATCCTTGATAACAGTCTTACCTTGAGCTGCTGCCCCGGCAACTGCGAGAACTGGAATTTCGTCAATAAGCCGGGGGATCAAACCACCCCCAATTACTATTCCTTTTAGCTCAGTATTACCCTCAACCGTAATATCCCCTATTGGCTCCCCAGAACTCTCTACCTGATTACTTATTATTATTCTAGCCCCCATTTGCTTTAACACCTCAATAATACCAGTACGAGTAGGATTTAATCCCACCTGGGGTACAGTCACTTTAGAACCAGGAATAATTGCCCCGGCAACTAGGTAAAAAGCAGCTGACGAAATATCACCAGGTACTATTATTTTCTGAGCTGTAAGTTTTCCGGGTTTAATAATAGTAGTTAACCCATCTGTTTTTATATCAGCTCCAAAACCCTTGAGCATTCTTTCTGTGTGGTCTCTTGAAAGTGCCGGCTCAGTTACTGATGTCTCTTTATCAGCATATACACCGGCTAAAAGAACCGCGGATTTTACCTGGGCACTTGCTACCGGGCTCTGATAATTTATCCCTTTTAAACCCCCACCTTTTATAGCCAGGGGAGCAAACCTGCTTTCACAGCGTCCCTCAATATTAGCTCCCATTTCCCTTAAAGGGTTTACGACCCGCTGCATAGGACGCATTCTAATTGATACATCCCCGGAAATAACCGAGAAAAACCCCTGTCCGGCTAAAACCCCGGATAACAAACGAATGGTAGTTCCTGAATTTCCTACATCAAGCACGTTTTCCGGTTCCGATAAACTGGCCCCTTTCCCGGTAATCCTTAGATGAGTGGAACTTATTTGCTCTATGTTTATTCCTAATTGTCGCATACAACTAACAGTACTAAGACAGTCCTGTCCCGGTAAAAAATTTTCTATGTCGGTGACCCCTGAAGCAATACTGCCAATAATTACACTACGGTGAGAAATTGATTTGTCACCAGGTATATTTATTACTGATTTAATAGGCTTTTTATATTCTACCGTCAATTCCATTTTATTCACCTGCCTACTTATACTGGGAGTTTTGCCTATTTTATAAAAATGTTTTGATCTTCAGCAAAGAATCTGCTCCTTTGGTTTTATTACAGATGACAGTCAAGCCGGAGACTAAAGTCTCCTATACGGATGCAAAATCCTTATGCTATCGATAGTACCTGATCCCTTTAAACTACAGGTAGGGTAAATACATTTTCCAAACATTTTCTCTTGAGAATTCATTTGTAATATAGTTTATTATATATTAACCCCTCATGCCCGCAGGACACAACCACCGATGAAAATCAACCACGGATAAACACAGATGTCACACAGATGTTTTTGGGGGTTGTTTTATAATATCTTGAACAATTATAATACTTTACCTTTAACTCTGCAGTTAATCCCTAATTCTTATATTGTACCGTATCTTATACCGTAGAGGCGACTTCAGTCGCCGACCAGCCGCAAATCAGGGAGTCAGGACGGCGACTGAAGTCGCCTATACGGGTGTAAGAGTTTAATTATATAAAATGATTATTATGCAAAATCCTCACTTTCCTGGTCTTGTTATCAGGTTTAATTTTATGTATAATTATCGCGTAGGATGGTAGTTAATGTTTTGTATACAGTATTACGGTTAAACTTAAAAAAGGGTAGAATGGTGGGACAGCAGGTATAAGCTTGGCTTTATGCAACCATGGGCTTTTACTCATGGTTTTTATTGTTTTTCCGCCGGTAAAAAAACAGGAGGTTGTTAGAATGGTTATTGTAATGCACAAAGGAGCTGCCCCGGAAAAAATAATACTGGTGGAAAAACGCCTTCACAAAAGGGGCTTTACAGTTCATGTATCCCAGGGAATAAACAGAACCGTATTGGGCGTTGTTGGGGAATCAGACCGGGTAGACAGAGATGCTTTAGCAGCTTTGCCCGGAGTAGAAAAGGTTGTACCAATTATGCAGCCTTATAAACTAGCATCTCGAGATTTTAAGCCTATAAATACCATAATTAACGTAAGAGAGTCTTTTATCGGAAAGGGTCAGCTGACTATCATTGCAGGCCCATGTGCGGTTGAAGGCCGCGAAAAATTCATTGAAGCAGCTGAAGCGGTTAAAAAGGCCGGTGCCAATATACTTAGGGGTGGAGCTTTCAAACCGCGTACTTCCCCCTACTCTTTTCAGGGGTTAGGGGAAGAGGGCTTAAAGATAATGGCTGAAGCACGCGAGCTGACAAAAATGCCTATTATTACTGAAGTAATGGATCAAAAATCTCTGCCTATTGTAGCAGAATATGCAGATATTATACAAGTTGGTGCTCGTAATATGCAAAACTTCTTTCTTTTAAAGGAATTGGGCAGGATTGATAAGCCGGTAGTGTTAAAGCGGGGGCTTTCCGCAACAATAGAGGAATGGCTTATGGCGGCAGAATATATTCTTGACAGTGGTAACCCCGAGGTTATTCTATGTGAAAGAGGTATAAGAACGTTTGAAACCTATACCCGGAATACCCTTGATTTGAGTGCAGTACCACTTGTTAAACAATTAACTCACCTTCCAGTAATTGTTGACCCCAGTCATGGTACCGGAAAAAGGGAACTAATTGAGCCAATGTCACTGGCTGCAGTAGCTTGTGGTTCAGATGGAATCATGGTGGAAGTACATCCAAATCCCAGTGAGGCTTTAAGTGATGGTCCCCAATCGCTTTTACCGGATTCATTTGAGATTATGGTCAAAAAGATTCTGCAATTAAAAAAATCAATTAACAGCCTGAACCAGGTGATAAGTAATGGGCATTAGGAAAATTGGAATAATCGGGCTGGGAGTCATAGGAGCTTCACTGGGGATGGCTCTCAGGCATAGGGTGAAAAATATCCAGGTAATGGGACAAGATTGTGATAATGATACTATCTTAAAGGCTTTTGAAGTAGGGGCTATAGATTGTCTATTAGATAAAAAAAGCATTAAGGAATCTGATGTAATAGTAATTGCTACTCCTTTAAGAACTATCCCAGAAATTATTATAAAAATGAAAGATAGCCTCAAAGAGGGAGTAATAGTTACTGATGTCGGCAGTGTAAAGAGCTGGGTAATGCAGCTCTTTACTGAACATCTGCCTTCCCACGTTACCTTTATCGGAGGTCACCCTCTGGCAGGCTCAGAGAAAAGCGGCATAACCGGTGCTGATAAATTTCTTTTGCAAAACGCTTCTTATGTTCTCACCCCAGATTCGACTACCTCAAAGGAAAAACTTAATCAATTAGAGGATTTGCTTAAAATGGTAGGAGCCCGGGTAGTTATTATGGAGGCGGCAGCACACGATAAAATCGCTGCTAAGGTTAGTCACATCCCGCATCTCATGGCCGCAACTATTCTAAATAACTTTCAAGACGAACCCGGGGCTCTCTCTATGGCTGGAGGAGGACTGCGTGATACAACCAGGATTGCTGGTTCCAATCCTTTACTCTGGGAAGATATTCTCACCCTTAACGCTGGAGCACTGGCTGATGAATTGCGTAATGTAATTAAGTATCTGTCAGACTGTTTAGCCGCAGCCGACCAAAAGAATGGTTTGTGCCTTCGCAGGTATCTGGAAAAGGCATATAACATAAGAAGAAATATGCCCAACATAAGACCGGGACTCAAGGATTCCCTGGATATCATAGCTATTATTCCTGATCAACCAGGCTTTATTGGAAAAATTGGAACATTGCTAGGTGATAACGATATTAATATTCATGATTTCCGTTTACTGGGGATAAGGGATCAAGATGAAGGCACTATTCGCATTACGGTTAATAATAGATCTGCTAAAAAAGCATGTCAGCTGCTCAAAACGGAAGGTTTATCTGCCTGGATCAGGGAATAAAGCCGCTTAAGCAGATCTGGTTAGATACCTTCAATTAGAATTTATTTAATCATTATCCCTTCGTTATCCAGAAGCTTGTTAGTATAGTTCATTTGGCTTATTAAGGATATAATAAAGAGAAAAGTTTTATAAGAGGTGAATGATATTGCCATTAATTAATATCAAAGGAGCTGATATATACTACCAGCTAGTAGAGACTCATCCCTGTCGTGGTACTCTTTTATTTATTCATGGTGCCGGTTCTACCCATGAAGTTTGGGAAAACCAGCTTGAGAATCTGCCCCGCGGGTTCCAGGGTCTAGCCTTGGATCTGCCGGCTCATGGTAAGTCGCAGGGGGATTCCTGCAAGAGTATCGAGGAGTTTGCCGGCTTTATAATAGAATTCTTGAAACATATGGAACTTATCCGACCGCTTTATCTTTGTGGGCATTCTATGGGAGCTGCTATTAGTCTCTATACTGCCCGCTACTTTCCTGATTATATTGATGGAATTATTCTAATCGGTGGAAGTTCCACCATGAAGGTCTATCCTAAAGTCCTTGAGGATTTATCAAATGGAATAATAAACCCTGATTTTATCCGGGTTACTTTTGCTCCCATGACTGATCCCGGAATTTCTGAGTCGACAATAGAAACATTTTTACATATGCCTACAGATGTCTTTTATAATGACCTTAATTCCTGTGACCAATTTGAATTTACCGGAGAACTATCCAGGATTCAAAAACCAGCTTTAATAATTGCTAGCAAATGGGACCGTCTAACCCCGGTTAAACACTGTAAGAAACTTACTCTAATCGATAATTCCTCTTTTGCAGTAATAAACGATGCCGGCCATTTTATGATACTGGAAAAACCACATGAAGTTAATCGACTTATAGCCGATTTCTTAAAAGAAGAGAGTTCTGCCTAATTCAAAAACATGTTCTGAGCTTCACCAAAGAATCTTTGGCTCCTTTGGTTGCCTTAAGATGACAGTCAAGCCGGAAACTGAAGTCTCCTCTACGGATGCAAGATTCTAACAATACAAAATAGCTACTACGCACTAGAACCTTTCGCTCCTGAAGGTTATAAAGCCCTTGTTCCTGACGAACAAGGGCTGAACATTACATGCCTAAATATGACAGTAACTCATCTTCTTCACTACCATAAAACCTGCCCTTATCCAGTTTCCAGTATTGAACCTGGTCTGTCTCTTCGGCGATTATTTTGACCATTTCCGGGTGGCAGGTTAATATAAAAACCTGATGCGTACTTGATAGATCTTTAATGATTTCTATTGATTGTTTAAGATGGTATACATCAAAGTTCACCAGGGAATCATCAATAATTACCGGCAGGGGATCTATCTCTTTTATGCGGCTTACCCGTACAGCTAGAAAAAGCTGTTCCCGGGTTCCCCGGCTTAGAATATCAACTGTATCCTGGGTAACCTCATCCTTTAATACTGTTTTGAAATCAGCTTTAATTAGCTCATCTGAAGGCATTATAGTGCTGTACTCGCCCCGGGTAATGGTCTTAAAAATCTCACCTGCCTGGCTGAGGGATTTATTCCGGGTTTTTTCAATTATTCTTTCTCTGGCACTGCTTAAAATAAACTTAGCTGCTCTATAGACTGCATATTTCTCTGCCAGCGGCAGCAGATTAGCCCGCAGTTCCCTTATGTCTTTTTGCGCCTTTTCGATCTTATCAGTAGTTGATAAGCGTTTTAATTCAATTTCTAAACCCTGAAGTTTTTTTTGTGATTCCTCCAGGCTGTTTTGTAGACCGGCAAGTTCATTTTTTACTTGCCTCAAGGCTGCATTAACATCATCTTTAGACGAAAAACTCCTGAAAAAATCTTCTAAGACCCTTAATGCTTTCTGCTGGTTCTTGTTGTCAAAATCAAAAGCGTTTTTTACCGGTTCCTTTTTAATTTCAAAAATAATCTTATCACTACATTTATGCAAACACTCTTTTAACACTTTATAATCAGTATAATTTTTTATTTCCTGCTGTAACTCTAAGAGTATGTCTTCTATATTACTAGCACTGGTCTCAATTCCACAGTAATTTAAGATCTCATTCTTTTTTTCCTCTCTAAGCCGGGTATTTAAGTCCAGCTTCTTGGCTGAATCTAGAGTTTCCTTAAGTGTCTCGATCTGCCTAAACCAGTTATCCTTGTGTTCAAGTATTTCATCTAATGTATCAACTTTGTTTTTGTTAGAGAAGTCCAGGGGTATATCTAAAAACACGGTTTTAACTGCTGAAAATTTTTGCCCAAGGCTTTCCCCTTCATTCTCCAGTTCAATTCTTATCCTATTAACCCTGTTTATTCTCTCCTTTAGAGACTTTACATCTCTAAAATATTCTCTGATCATTTCCGGAGATACACTTTTATCCAGCTTCATCTGAATTAAATATTTATGTAATTTCTCTTCCAGCCCTTGCTTTATTTTTTCAGCTTCATCAGCTTCCCCCTGCAAACGTTGTATTGTCTTTTCTACACTCTCTAATTTCCTATTAACTTCATTTTTTCTTTCATCAATGCGACCCGAGGTATTTACCTTGTTAATAAAAACTATTAAAATGCCTCCCAGCCCGACACCACCTATCACGCCGAGCCATGGATTTATTAATATAGCTCCGATAACTGAAGCTACTGCAATAACCAGTGACCATAAAAAGTAACCGGGTAAACTGCCTTTAGCTTCATCACTTTTAATTATCTCTAATTCTCTTTCCAAGTCTGCCTTTTCTTCAACACTTCTGGTAATACTGTCCTGCAAATCATTAACACTTAAACAGTAATCTTTATAGCTGTTAACTGTTGTGTTTAATTCGTCCTTCTCTATTTGATCAGTATTTATGGCTTCAATGTTATTAAATTCCCCTTCCCAGTTCTGGTTAATAGACTTCATTTCATTTCGTATATTTTCAACCTCTTGAAAATATTTATATCTCTTTTCCATAAAGACTGCTGTCTTTTCCTTGAGTCCGGATAGACTGTGATAAAAGCCGTTTATTTTTTCCTTATTCCGGAGCAGATTCTTTTTAGCGGCCTCAATATTTAAAGCCCCTACCCTGGGTTTAAATTCCTCCAAGCTGAAGCGGTAATTTGCATCTAAACGCTTAAAGTCTTCACTAAAATCTACAACCTTTTGCAGGGTAATCTGGTTGTTTTTGACTTTATCAGACACTTTGTTCTCTATGTAATAATTTTGAAATTCATTTTCCAGGTGAATTTTTTGGGCAACCAGATCATAGACACTATCTATAGTCTCTAATCTTATAAGTTTCATTCTTTTATCCGGCAGCAAATTATTCTTAAGATCCGCAATTTCTTCTTGAATACTTTCTACTTTTTGCTCCAGGCAATAGTATTCATCAACTTCCTCCAGAGCCTCATTTTTTAATCTTACGGCCTTTTTAATAGAATCATTATGACTCTTAAATATTCTAACACTGGCTTTTCCCTTTCTTCCCCCAAGTTTATTGGCTTCATCATCAAATTCCTTTTCGATCTGGGGTAAATAAAGCATTTCTGAAAGACCAGCCCCTAATAAAACTGACTGAAGTCTTTGAACTTCCCGGTTTTCTAAATCTGCCGGAATCTTTTGCAGCTCTTCCAGGCTGATGGTAAACAACCTTTTATAAGTAAAATGGTCTAACCCGTTATAAATATCCTTTATAGAAAATTCTTTTTGGCTACTATCAAGGGATGTTATTCTAGGTTCAGCTAATCCCTTTATTGATAGATTAATACTTTCATTAACTGATAGTAATACATCTGCATCAACCTCAAATTCGGTCTTATCTTTAAATGGCACTCCTTTAAATCCGTTTCCTAGATGTCTTAGTATCTGCAGCAGGGTTGACTTACCGGCTCTATTAGGTCCTCCGATAACTACAATACTGGGCCCAATTTCTTCCATTTTCTCATCCCGGAAAATACCAAATCGCTTAATGTTTAAACGCTTTAATTTCACCTTCCTTCCTCCTTTGCTATCATCTGTTCTATTATTAAATCTACAGCTTTATTGATAATGCGCTTATAGGTTTCATCGTCCAACTGAAACCTTTCTTCATTGATATTTTCATGATCATATTTTGTTTCCCATATATTACCAAACTCCTTTTCAACCATATCTTTAAATCCTGGATTATTAATGATTCCTTCGATTTCTCTTGCCACCGTACTCTGTTGGCTTAGTTGCGCTAAGGAAGGAATGTTTTTAGTGGTTCTAATAGCAATAGAATCGGTGTAGATAAAAGGCTGACGACTATAAAACTGCTTATTAAC
>CAYZYO010000022.1:19393-24430 GCA_964482585.1 uncultured Syntrophomonadaceae bacterium
CTGCTGCTTCTTCGTCTTCGGCAAGCTCCTCATGGATTTCACCTCTTCCCGCTATTATCCACCTAACTATGTATCCTGCAAAAAAATCATACTTAAAACTAGATGGTATATTAAATTCTGGATAAATCATCTCTTCAGAAAGAACCTGTTCGCCCCGGTTTATTAACAAGTTTTTTAAATCTTCCAGATTCTCAGGCCTATTCTGCATATCTGAATCTATAAAAACATCTATTTTACGCCATATTAAAGATGAAGTAGGAATAAAAAAAATCCTGGGTTTTTCATTATAATCAAACTCTACCAGTAGACATCCTCCAATTTCTTCCTCACCGAAGTCTCTGCCTTGAGGTATCCCCGGGTAAACAACAACTGGATTCTCGGAACTCAAAATCCGCATTTGATGAATATGTCCTAGAGCCCAATAATGAATGTCCTTTTTTGACAGCAGGTCATTTAAAGAGCAAGGTACGTAATTCTTGTTAGCTGGATCAAGTTGAGTATGAAGCAGGCCAATATTAACCACACTGTTATCTGGAGGGGTATAGGAATTATACATCTTTCTGGAATCAGCTTTCCCCCGGTACGAAAGGCCCAGAACCCTGGCAAGTAGTTCGCCGTTCTTATTATATACTTCTTTAATTTCAAGCTCCTCACTATCAAAATAGAATACATTATCCGGCAGTTTGAAAAAATCCCGGTCTTTATTTACCGGATCATGGTTCCCGGCAATTATGTATATATTTATATTATGCTGCTGTAACTCCAGGCATTTCTGTACAAAGAAGTGATTCGCTTTCACCGAACGGTAATCAGCATCATAGGTATCGCCGGATAAAACTACAAAATCAACCTGGTATTGAACCGCTGCCTGACAAATGCGATCAAAGCTTCTAAATACAGCATCATTAAATATTTTCTCGGTCTGCTTATTCAAAAAATTGCCTCCCGGACTTAAAATACTTCCGAGGTGAAGATCTGCTGCATGGATATAACTGAATTTCTTTGCCATCAGCTTCATTACCCCCTTGCATTGTTGTTTATATTAATCAGCTATATTCTCCTATTGTAAAGCATCTATTCTTTTTTGCTATATCTTTTGTACTTGAGAGTTTTGCATAATCCAATTTTCGTCATATCCCCTGGCTTCAGGATGACTGTGAAGACGGAGACTAAAGTCTCCTCTACAGGACAAGAGTGCAATTGAATAAAAAATAGTTATTATACTTATGTTGGTTATAAAAAGTTTAACATTAATTAAGCCAAAAAATAAAAAGACCTGCAAAATAGATCCACAGGAATTTCTGCTCAAATTTTTGCTTAAATTAAAGAGTTTTGCAAAATTTAAAAATTCATAATGAATACATACTATTTTATATACTTAGAACCCTGCATCCCATTCTTGAAGTAAATCGAAATGGTAGTTTTTATTTAACGCACTCTATTATGTATTATATATAATAATTTTTTCTGTATTTATAGCTTTAGTAAGAAAATAAATGCTTAATGCAATCACCTTACCGGACAGAACCCTGGATAGAACCGTAGGAACCGTAGACACGACTTCAGTCACCGCCCTTTTACCCTGAATTTTGCCTAGCTAGCCTAGCCGGCGACTGAAGTCGCCTCTACGGGATAAGATAAGTACTATATAAGAATTATAGTTAACTGTAAAAAAAGTAAAATAATTGTTCCAGATGCCTATTAAAAGAAAAACCCAAAAATCTGCGGAGATCTGTGTTCATCTGTGGTTGATTTTCATAAGTGGTTGTGACCTCCAACAATGGGGGGTTAATAAGGAAAAAGGTACTATATGGTTTTCCAGGCAGGACTTCAATCCCTATTGTAGAACTTAAGTAAGTACAGTAATATTAATTAAGCCTAATATACTTGATACAAATTTATTGAAGTTCATTTTTGAGTATATTACTCAATAGCTTTTGTTTACATGAAAGACATATTAAAGTTATAATCACCTAATTGTTAATAATTTACTTTGCCCACATAGTAGTATAATTATAATATTAAGGCAAGTATACTCGATAGCTAGAAAACAAATGCCAGTATATTGATATAGAGAGAATTATATTAGAAAGGGTGAATTATGGTGTTGGGGAGGAATATTAAGTATCAAATTCTTCTAGATAGCATTGAGATTCCAATATTGGTCTTAGAAAAGGATTTTAGCATCATGTATTGCAATCGAGCCTATGCTCAGCTGTATGGAAAGATGTCTGTAGATTTGATAGGACAGAATTTGTTGAAATTATTTCCCGAGAAGATTGGAACCCCGTCTCATATATCTTACCTGAATGTATTGGATACAGATAAAAAGGAAATTGTTGAAATAAGATTGGGTAACTGCTGCTTCAATGAGCATATTTATAGAACCCCTACCGGTGTTCTATCTATGATACAGGAAATGCCTTCGGATAGCCATCGGGAAGAATCTGTTCAATTATCAATTACCGGTCATCGCAATATCTTCGATGAAGCTAATGATGCTATTTTTATTTATGATGTTTATAATACCCGGATTATAGATGCTAATAAAACCGCCTGTGATATGTTCAGGTATGAACGTGAAGATCTCCTGTCATTACATGCCGGTGATTTAAGTATTGATGAATCGCCTTACACCCAGGATATCTTTATTCAATGGATAAAAAGGTCATCTGACATGAGAAGTCAGCATATGGAATGGAAATGCCGGGATAGTGCTGGCCGTATATTTTGGACTGAAGTTAAGTCAAAACGCATAATTATAGATAATAATATGCGTCTTGTAGTCTTTATTCGTGATATTACCGAACGTAAATATGTTGAAAAAGAACTCTGTGATATCCATAACCGTTATCACGATCTTTTTGAAAATCCGGCCGATTTTGTGTTCACTCATGATTTAGGTGGTAATTTCATTTCAGTAAACCAGAGAGCTGAAGTAATTACTGGTTATCAAACTGAAGAACTGGTTAAAATGAATATTCAGGATTTAGCAACCAAACAATATGTAAATGTTTTACGGGCTTTCCAATACCAGAGGCTGCCTAAAGATCAGTCAACTGCTTACGAATTAGGTATTCACACCAAGTTTGCAACTGAGATTATCCTGGATGTCAATATCTGGCCAATCTACAGAGCTGGAAAACCGATTGCCATACAAGGTATTGCCAGAAACATAACTAATAGAAAACTGTTGGAGGCGAAATTAAAAACCTCAGAACAGAGATTAACCAGCTTTATTGATTATTTACCAGATGCCACTATGGCTATTGATTTACAAGGAAAGGTGGTTGTTTGGAACCAGGCAATGGTAGAGTTAACCGGAGTAAAAGCTGAAGATATGCTGGGTAAGGGCAACTATGAATACGGATTAGCATTCTATAATAAAAGAAGACCAATAATGGTTGACTTAGTATTGAGGCCTGATGAAGTAAAACAATACTATTCTATAATAGAAGTAGATAAATATACCGTTATAAGCGAGTTTGATACTCCTAGTCTACGGGGAGAAGGGCACTACTTATGGGGTCAGGCCATGCCCTGGTTTGATGCAAATGGTAATTTAATAGGTGCTATTGAATCCCTCAGAGATATAACCGAACGATATAAACGCCGGCATTCACTCCAGGAGAGTGAAGAAGAAGTAGAAAATAAATGCAGATTTTTAAATGCGCTAATCGACAACCTTAACGGTCCTTCTTGTACGTTTAATACTAATGGCCAGATAATAATTACTAACGAAGGATTCAAAAAGCTTTTCGGGTATGATAAAGGAGACCTATATGGAAAAAATATTTCTGACATAATAGCAGAAAAGGATCAGAAAATATTCAGCCAGGAGGGGTTAGCAGACCTGTTGAAAAATGGTGGAAGCTCCTTTGAGGTTTCATTTTGCACTAAAACAGGAGCTGTAAGCTTACTTAAAGTTAATATTAGTCCACTACTAGAAAATAAAGAGGTTATAGGGGGTATAATCCGGGCATAATTGGTTTAATAATACTGACAATACCGCTGATTGAGCCGCCCTTGCCTGCCGTAGTATACCAGCAGCCGCTACCCGGCAATACAAATTGCCCGTGGCTTGAACAGAAGGATTTTTCCCGGAGCCGGCGGTATCAACCCCATTATTACGCATTAATTAAGAGGATACCGTTATGTATCCTCTTAATTTTACGGAAGGGAATAAAAATTATAATAATGAAGGTAACCTTTGGCAAAATCTTATTGACCCTTGAATTCAGGTTTTCTACGTTCAAGGAAAGCAGCCATTCCTTCCTTTTGGTCTTTGGTAGTAAAAAGGCTGCAAAACTTTTCTAACTCTATCGATAAGCCGCTAGCTAAATCGGTATCCACCCCAGCATGAATCGATTCTTTTAGCATTTTTATTGCCACTGGTGGTTTAGTACTTAACTTATGCGCAAGTTTATTTACCTGTTGAAATAGCTCTTTTTGGGGAACGATTTGGTTTACCAGACCGATAGAAAGAGCTTTCTTTGCATCTATGGTGTCTCCGGAAAACATTAATTCTTTAGTATTAGCTATCCCTATCAAGCGAGGCAGCCTCTGGCTGCCTCCTGCTGCCGGGAAAATACCTAGATTAATTTCCGGAAAACCAAATTTAGCATTGTCCGCTGCTATACGATAATCACAGGTAAGGGTTAGTTCAACCCCTCCCCCAAAAACAAAGCCGCTAATAGCTGCAATAGTTGGTTTGTTTAGTTCTGCAATATTATTAAACGCCTGGTGAATGGGGGTCACATACTCTTTAGCCTCCAAGGGATTGCAGTTATACATAGCCTTAATATCTCCACCGGCTGCAAAAACCTTTTCGTTTCCGGTTATTATTAATACCCGGATCTGCTCATTCTGAGCAATCATAGTAACCGCGTTATCAAGTTCAGTAATTAACTTATCATTAAGTGCATTCATGGCATCTGGACGGTTAAGAATTAAAGTGCAGATTGATCCTTTTAAATCAACAAGTATAGTATTATAATTCAATTCTGTACACCTCCTATATTAGGTGCAGTTTTTTGT
>CAYZYO010000023.1:0-22290 GCA_964482585.1 uncultured Syntrophomonadaceae bacterium
AGCAAGACTGAAGTCTCCGCTACGAATATTCGATGGGAGCAAGACTGAAGTCTCCGCTACGAATATTCGATGGGAGCAAGACTGAAGTCTCCTCTACGGTACTGATCGGGGTAAATGAGAATTCGGATCCAGAGTTGACCTAAAGGGGGTATCTGGTGGAGTTTCTGGCAACTGTATCATTAATGATAGGGCGAGTTTTAATGGAAACGTTTACATCGCCCTTATTTATTTTATTATTTCTGATACTGTTTTTAATAATAACCTGGCAGTATAAACGGCTGGAAAATATGTCAGCTAAAATGGTTAATATTAATAAAAATAGGTACTTGAGATCAGCAGTAGTCTCAAGTCTTTTAGGGGTAATAGGGGGCATTATTGGAACAGTTTTACTGGTTCTAATAGGTATTGATCTATCGAGTATAGGAATAATGCAGTTGTGGATTATAGCTTTGTTATTAATGGTAATTAACCCCCGCTTTCTATGTTTTGCCTATGCTGGAGGGGTATTATCAATCGCAAGTCTTTTTTTAGGTTATCCCCAAATAAGTATTCCACAATTAATGGCATTAGTTGCGATATTACACATTATTGAAAGCGTTTTAATTCTTGTAAATGGAAGGTTTAATCCTGTTCCAGTATATGTACAAAAGGCAAACAGGATAACCGGAGGATTTAATCTGCAAAAATTCTGGCCGATTCCTCTGATAGCTTTAATCAGTACCGGTATTGCTGAACCTGGGGCTGGAATTGCTATGCCTGATTGGTGGCCTATTATTAAAGATTATTCCGGTTTTATTGAGGGGCAAAGCTATACTCTTATTCCAGTTGTGGCTATACTCGGTTATGGAGAAGTTGCTACTACAGCTGCTCCTGATACCCGGGTAAAAAAATCAGCTTTGCACCTTTTAGTATTCAGTATAGTACTTCTCTTCCTTTCAATTCTATCTTCAAAATGGCCTATATTTATGATTATTGCGGCTTTATTTAGTCCCCTCGGGCATGAATTTGTGATATGGTTGGGTCTTAGAGATGAAATCAATAAAAAACCGCTGTATGTTAACCCGCAAAAGGGTTTAATGGTAATGGATATTAAACCTGGTACCTGGGGAGCGAAGATGGGAATTGCTTCTAAGGATATTCTTTTAAGTATAAATGGAGAACCGGTTGAAAAATTTTTTATGGGGTCTGAATGTACCTTAAGTAGGGGCAAGATAGTGATCGAAGTATTACGGGATAAAGAGCTGTTAAAACTCAGCGGGTTTTTTAGTCAAGGCAGTGAATTAGGAATAATTATGGCACCTAACCAGAACACTAAAATGTTTATTTCAATTGGTGAAGACAATATTTTTAATTTAGTTCGTAGTATTTGTAGACGACTTAAAATTACGAAGTATTAACTTTTTACTCACAACATGAATACCTTATTATCAAAATCAAAGTGAAAGAGGGTTTATTTATAGTGAGTACTAAAAGTAAAATACGTTATATATTTGCCAGCAGCAATACCAGTGAGGGATTTTTCACCTTTATTCCGAAATTATTGGAACATTTAAAAAATGTGTATATATTAAAAGGGCCGGCAGGGTCAGGGAAATCAACTTTAATCAGAATTCTGGGTGAGTCTATTTACGAACAGGGTTATGATGTTGAATTTTGGATATCGGCGATTGATCCGGTAAATCCGGATGGAGTATATTTTCCTCAGCTAAAAATAGCGGTTGTAAATGGAAGTCTCCCGTGGGCTATTGATCCTAAATACCCGGGGGGGATTGGTGAGATTATAAACCTAAGTGAATATGGGAATAAGGATTTATTAAAAAATAAAAGGTTTGAAATTATTGAATTAATTGATAGTGTAGAAAATCAAAGTAAACAGGCTTATGAACTTTTAAAAAACGCCAACCAGATAAAGGGAAATATAAAAAAACCTGCTACAGATCATATACATGCGAAAAACCTGCGCAGCTTAACCCATGAGCTTATAAATGAGATCATTGGAGAACAGTCGGGAGAAAAACATTATTTTGCCAGTGCTATCACCGCTGATGGAGTGATAAACTATGTAGATGAGATAAGTAGTTTTTGTAAAAAACGATATGTATTTAAGGGACCACCAGGCAGTGGTAAATCGACGGTTATTAAGGAAATTGCTCAAAAAGCCAAAGGAAAGGGTTATTTAATAGAATACTATCATTGTGGACTAAATGTAAAAAGTCTGTCTATGGTAATAATCCCGAGTTTGCAGGTTGCCTTAATAGATGCAGGAGATATAGAAATGGCAGTTCATCCATGGGATACTATTATTAATATGGCTGACTATTTGCTTGATTATGATATTGATTCAGTAAATAAAGAACAAAGTGAAGCCATTCGAAGTTATCAAATGCTTATTCAAGAAGCAGGGGTGGAACTGGAGAATGCTAGTAACAGCCTGAAGAAATTAAAGAAGGTTTATGCAGAATGTATGGATTTTGAGCTTGTAGATAAAAAGAGGGATGAGATAAAGGAGGAAATACTAGCCCATCCGGGGATAGGATTGAAATATTGATATAAGATTTCCGATTACTGCTCTTGATTTACGGGCAGTTTTATTATAAAAGTAAAAAGAGTGATTCTACTGCAAAAATTCTAATTCTTGTATTGTAGAGGAGACTTTAGTCTCCGGCTAGCCGAATAATAACGGTATTTAGGAGAGACTGAAGTCTCCTCTACGGTATATAATGTATAAATACTACTTTGCGCAGTGGAATCAAGAGTGTGTTTTAAGTTAAGAATAGAATATGAGGTATAAAAGTGCGAAAGTTTAAATTATGTTCTAATTATAGAGCTACCGGGGATCAACCCCAGGCAGTGGCCAAGCTGGTGAGAGGACTGGAAAAAGGCAGCCGGGAACAGACTCTTTTAGGAGTTACCGGGTCAGGGAAAACATTCACTATGGCAGAGATTATTCAAAAAGTTCAACGTCCAGCTCTGGTTATGGCACCTAATAAAACCCTGGCAGGACAATTATATTCTGAATTCAAGCAGTTTTTTCCGGAAAATGCAGTAGAATACTTTATCAGCTATTATGATTATTATCAACCGGAAGCCTATGTACCACATACTGATACCTATATTGAAAAAGATTCATCAATAAATGATGAAATTGATAAACTACGGCATTCTGCTACTGCTTCTCTTTTAGAACGACAGGATGTAATAATAGTTGCCAGTGTATCGTGTATCTATGGTTTGGGCTCACCTGAGGATTATTTCCAAATGGCGGTTTCATTGAGACCAGGGATGGAAATAGGCCGGGACGATGTTCTCAGGCGTCTGGTTGAAAACCAGTATGAAAGAAATGAATATTCCTTTTATCGTGGACACTTCAGGGTTAGAGGTGATGTTGTAGAAATTTTCCCCGCATCTACTGGTGAAAATGCTGTAAGAATAGAATTTTTCGGTGATGAGATTGAGCGGATCACTGAATTTAACCCCTTAACCGGGGAGGTTTTAGGACGAAGGGTTCATGTAATGATATTCCCTGCTTCTCACTTTGTTACTACCAGGGAACATATGTTGGCTGCTGCCGATGAAATTGAAAAGGAACTTATTTCCCAGGTGGATAAGTTTAAACAAGAAGGAAAGCTGATTGAAGCGCAACGTATAGAGCAGAGAACCAGGTTTGATCTGGAAATGATAAAAGAGATAGGTTATTGTAAAGGGATAGAAAACTATTCCCGGTATATAACCGGACGAGCCCCTGGAGAACCTCCTTATACTTTAATAGACTTTTTCCCCAAAGATTTTCTTCTCTTTATGGATGAATCTCATATTTCTCTCCCCCAGGTAAGGGGCATGTTTGAAGGAGATAGGTCGAGAAAACAAAACCTGGTAGATTACGGGTTTAGGCTGCCTTCAGCATTGGATAATAGACCTTTGAAATTTTTAGAATTTGATTTGAAGATAAACCAGGTAATCTATGTTAGTGCAACTCCTGGAGCTTATGAACTGGAAAGAAGTGCTGAAATAACTGAACAGATAATCAGGCCTACCGGCCTGGTTGATCCTGTAGTTGATATAAGGCCTACTAAAAATCAGATCGATGATCTGTTAGAAGAAATCAGGGCATTGGTTTTAAAAGGTTACCGTGCCCTTGTAACCACCTTGACTAAAAGGATGGCAGAAGATCTCTGTGATTATCTGGCTGATGTGGGGATAAAGGTTCGCTATATGCATTCAGATATAGATGCTCTAGAGAGGCTTGACATACTACGTGACCTGCGTAATGGAATCTTTGATGTTCTGGTGGGGATCAACCTTTTACGAGAAGGGTTGGATTTACCTGAGGTAGCACTAGTAGTAATACTTGATGCTGACAAGGAAGGATTTTTGCGTTCAGAAAGATCATTAATTCAGACTATAGGTAGAGCAGCCCGTAATGTAGAAGGTAAGGTTATTATGTATGCTGATAAGATGACCAAAGCAATGCAGATGGCTGTTGACGAGACTAACCGCCGCCGGGAAAAACAGATGGTTTATAATGAAGCCAATAATATTACCCCTCAGACAATTCAAAAAGCAGTATATGAGACGGTGGAAGCTACAATTGCTGAAGATCAAACAAAATATGATATTACTAATTTTAAAAAAATGGCTAAAGAAGAAAGACAACGTCTGGCCCATGAAATAGAAATAGAAATGCGCAAAGCTGCAGAAGCCCTGGATTTTGAAAGAGCTGCTAATTTAAGAGATATGATAAAGGAATTAACTGCTCCACCCAGGAAAAAGAGCAGAAAAAAGAGATAGGGTAGTTGGAAAGTTGGAAAGTTGGTATTCAGGGGAGACTTCAGTCTCCCCTGAATACCGCCATTATCTGGTGAACGGAGACTAAAGTCTCCTACAATACAAACCAGGATATTACATTTACCGAACGGAGAGAAATTGATATGCATGATTATATTTATATAAAAGGAGCCCGGGAGCACAATTTAAAGAATATTGAAATTAAGATCCCCAGGGATAAATTGATTGTTTTTACCGGGGTATCAGGATCAGGAAAATCCAGCCTGGCTTTTGATACTATATACAGTGAAGGACAGAGACGCTATGTTGAATCACTATCTACTTATGCTCGCCAGTTTCTAGGCCAGATGGATAAACCAGATGTTGATTATATTGAGGGGTTATCACCTTCAATATCTATCGACCAGAGATCAACATCTAATAACCCGCGTTCTACTGTAGGTACAGTTACTGAAATATATGATTACCTGCGTTTAATGTTTGCCAGGGTAGGGAAACCACACTGTATTCATTGTCATAAACCGATAGATAGACAGACCGTTGATCAGGTTGTTGATACCCTGTTAAACCTGGGTGAAAGAAGTAAAATAAAGCTATTGGCACCTGTGGTTAAAGGGCAAAAGGGAGAGCATAGGAAATTACTTAACCGTTTTTTTAAAGATGGATTTGTCAGGGTAATTGTTGATGGTTTTGAGTATACAGCTGATGAGGAAATAAAACTGGAAAAAAATAAGAAACATGATATTAGTGTAGTTGTAGACCGGTTAGTGATAAAAGAAGGAATAAGAAGCAGGTTGGCAGAATCCATCGAACTGGCTTTTGAATTAAGTGAAGGCATTGTTGGTATACATCTGTTAAAGGATGATGGCAGTGAAGAAGAAACGTTGTTTAGCCGTGATTTTGCCTGTCCTGAATGTGGTTTTAGCTTACCTGAGTTAAGCCCGCGAATGTTTTCTTTTAACACTCCTTTTGGTGCTTGTCCCCAGTGTGATGGCCTGGGAGAAAAAAGTGAAATAGATCCGCAACTGGTCCTGGATATGGATAAAAGCCTGAATGAAGGTGCGATAATCCCCTGGGCCAACAATTTTTTCACATATTATAACCAGGTTCTTTCCAGTATGGCTAAAAAAAACCAGATACCGATGGATTGTCCATTAAAAGAATTAACACCAGAACAGCTGGAGCTAATCCTTTATGGAAATGGCGGAGAACGGATTGAGGTTACATATACCAATTCCTACGGAGAAAAGGATAATTTTCGTTCCAGCTATGAAGGAATAATAAACAATCTAAGCCGCAGATACCGGGAAACAAAATCAGAAGCTATAAGAGAAGATATTGCAAAATATATGACTACCAGGGTATGTCCCCAGTGCCACGGAAAAAGGCTCAAAGAAGAAATTCTTCAGGTACTTATCAGTAATAAATCCATTGTTGATATAACTGCATTATCAGTCAGGGAAGCTATGGATTTTTTTAACCAGCTGGAACTAAATGAAAGAGAAAGCTTTATTGCTAGACAGGTGGTTAAGGAAATTAAAGAAAGACTGGGTTTTCTTCTTGATGTTGGTCTTGACTATTTAACTTTGGATCGGGCGGCAGGCAGCCTTTCAGGAGGAGAAGCTCAGCGTATCCGACTGGCAACTCAAGTGGGATCCAGCCTGATTGGGGTTTTATATGTTCTGGATGAACCCAGTATAGGGCTGCATCCAAGGGACAATAACCGGTTATTAGGCACCCTTAAGACACTTCGTGATCTGGGGAATACGGTTATAGTAGTGGAACATGATGAAGATACGATTAGGAATGCCGACTACATTGTTGATATAGGTCCCCATGCTGGTATTCATGGAGGAGAGGTGGTTGCTCAAGGAATGCTTGAAGATATTCTAAAGGTTCCAGATTCCCTTACCGGGCAGTACCTTTCGGCTAAACTGGAAATAGAGACTCCTTCATCAAGACGTAAAGGAAATGGCAAAACATTAATAATAAAAGAGGCAGCCCAGCATAATTTAAAAAATATTGATGTAACTATACCCCTGGGGAAAATGGTTGTAATAACCGGGGTATCAGGTTCGGGGAAAAGCACCTTAGTTGAAGAGATTATTTATCCAGGGCTTATGCAGCATTTACACCGGGGACGGCATCGCCCAGGAAAACACAGTAGTATTGAGGGGACAGAAGCAATAGACAAGGTAGTAAATATTAATCAGTCTCCTATAGGCAGGACTCCGCGATCTAATCCGGCTACTTACAGCGGAGCTTTTGATGGGATTAGAGAGCTTTTTGCTAATACTGCAGAATCAAGATTAAGGGGATATAAACCTGGACGTTTCAGTTTCAATGTACGGGGGGGGCGCTGTGAAGCGTGTTCAGGTGATGGCATTGTTAAGATAGCAATGCACTTTTTGCCCGATGTTTATATTCCCTGTGAAGTGTGTAAAGGCAAGCGGTATAATCGTGAAACCCTGGAAGTTAAGTATAAAGACAAGACCATAGCTGATATTTTAGCTATGACGGTTGATGAAGCAGTAGATTTTTTTGAAAACATTCCCCGGATTTATAATCGTTTAAAAGTCCTCCATGAAGTAGGTTTGGGATATATTACCCTGGGACAGCCGGCTCCTACACTATCTGGTGGTGAAGCCCAAAGGGTAAAATTAGCTACAGAATTATCTAAGAGGTCTACAGGAAAAACCCTATATATCTTAGATGAACCTACTACTGGACTGCATAAACATGATGTTAAACATTTGCTTAAGGTACTAAACAAATTGGTAGATTATGGTAATACAGTATTAGTTATTGAGCATAACCTGGATATTATTAAATCGGCTGACCACATTATTGACCTGGGGCCAGAAGGAGGAGAAAATGGCGGAGATATAATTGCTGCTGGAACCCCGGAAGAGGTTGTAGAAAATTCTTATTCTTATACAGGAAGATATCTCAGGGAAGTATTATAATAAAACTGAACCGGTTAGGGCCTAGTGGGTTAAATTGATTAACTTCAGTCAAGTTAAGATCTGGAGGATTCATTATGAAGGAACGTTTACCAGGTGTACCTCGCAAACCTGGGGTATATATGTATAAAGACAGTGAAGGAACAATAATCTACGTGGGCAAAGCTAAGAATTTGCGTAATCGTATGCGTTCTTATTTTCAATCTCCAGAAAAACTTCATCCTAAAGTACGGGCAATGATGTCAAGGGTATCGGATTTTGATTTTATAGTAACTGCTACTGAATTAGAAGCATTAATTCTAGAGAACAACTTAATTAAAGCCTATCATCCTAGATACAATATTGATTTGCGGGATGACAAGACATACCCGTACTTAAAAATAACTACCGGAGATAGATTTCCCGGTATTTATATTGTCAGGGAAGAGAAGGACAAAACTTCCAGATATTTTGGCCCATATACTGATGTTTCCTCATTAAGGCAGACACTTAAAATCTTAACCACTATTTTTCCGGTACGCACCTGCAAGAATTTTAAGGTAAAAGAGAGATCGTGTTTAAATAAAGATCTGGGAAAATGCCCGGGTCCCTGTACGGGCAAGGTAGAAGAGGAAGAATACCGTGGAGTTATTAACCGGTTAATTAAGTTCCTGGAGGGTGATTCACGGGAAATCTTAAAAACAAAAGAAGCTGCAATGAAGGAGGCAGCACTTAATCTAGAATACGAAAAAGCAGCAGTATTAAGGGATCAAGTAAGAAATATTAAAAAGATCCAGGAAAAACAAAAAGTAGATTTGCAGTCTGCTTATAATCTGGATTTGATTGGAATGGTACCGGGAGGCAAGGAGAATCTGGTTTTAGTATTTAGAATTCGGTCCGGCAGGATAATTGCTAAACAGACTTTCTGGTTGAACCCGGCGGTTAATGAAGAAATTGCTGAATTGATGGAGTTCTTTCTAAAAAACTATTATACCGATAACAGCAATATTCCGCAGGAAATTCTGGTCAGCAGCCTACCGGCAGAAAAGGAATTAATTGAATTATGGCTCCAGGAACAGACCGGGAATAAAGTTGCAATTAGGGTCCCCTATAGAGGAGATAAAAAAAATATCCTGGAAATGGTACTTGAAAATGCCAGGTTATTAAGGCGAGAAAAAAGCAAACAGGAAGACGAGAACAAACAAACGCTTATACATCTAAGCAAAGTATTAGATATTGAGGTTATTCCTCAACGAATAGAGTGTTTTGATATATCTCACCTGGGCGGAGAAGAGACGGTGGCGTCTATGGTAGTATTTAATCAAGGGGTTCCTGAAAAAAAGGCTTACCGGCGTTTTAAAATAAAGGTTGAACAGAATAATGATTTTGCCTCACTAAGGGAGACCCTGCAGAGAAGATTTACGGAATCCCGGAGGGAAAATCCTTCATTTTTGCCTGAGCCGGACCTGGTAATAATTGATGGTGGGCTGGGACAGGTTAATGGGGTAAAAGAGGTGCTGGATACAATGGGTATAGATATACCGGTTTTTGGGCTGGCCAAGAAAGAAGAGAGGATATTTCAACCGGGAATGCGGGAGCCGTTAATTTTATCGCGCAGGGATGAAGGGTTGAAGCTTTTACAGCGGGTGCGGGATGAAGCCCATCGCTTTGCTATCGAGTATAATCGTAAACGCAGAAATCAAAAAATCAGAAAATCCGATCTCGATAACATTAAGGGGATAGGTTCCCGGCGGAAAAAAGCACTGTTGAACCATTTTGGATCGGTGTCGAAGATAAGGGAAGCAACCAGGGATAAGATAGCTAGTGTACCGGGAATTAGTCAAAATTTAGCTGATGATATCTATAATTATTTCAGGGAAAATAGTAATGACAAAAGATTTCCCAGGAAATAAATCGGAAATATAAAAAATATGGTAAAATAATTGTAGAATTTATAAATTTGGCAAAAAGCTTTAGAAGGAGGGATATATTACATGCAGGGATGGGTATTAAGGTGGTTATTGAACATACTTGCAATTATACTAACTGCTGTTCTTCTATCTGGTTTTGAGCTTACTCTATGGGGAGCTTTAGTCGGATCAGTATTTCTGGGTATTATTAATGCCATTATTCGCCCTATCTTAATAATACTGACACTGCCATTAAATGTTTTATCACTGGGGCTGTTTACATTTGTAATTAATGGTTTAATGCTGTGGTTAACATCCATTACTATTAAGGGTTTTGATATCCACGGGTTTGGGTGGGCCATATTAAGTGCTGTAGTTCTAAGTATAATCAGCCTGGTTATCAGTTTCTTTATTAGTGATAATGATGGCAGAAGATTTTCCCTTCGTTAATTATAGTGCCGACGCACATTGGTTTAATCACCGGGAAAATATTGCGAATAGAAATGGTTTTATATTCTTATAAGCCGGGCGTATGGTTAAAAGCCCGGCTTATAACATCTCTAATAGATTACCGGGTCCTCTTTTTCCCAATAACCAGCCAATTAACCTGCTGCATATCTTAATAGCCGTTAGTAAGAAAATAAACCCTTAATACAATCACCTTACCGGACAGAACCGTAGAAACCGTAGAGGCGACTTCAGTCACCGCCCTTTCATCCTTCCGCCTAGCCGGCGACTGAAGTCACCTCTATGGTATAATATGGAAATTACGGTAAAATACCAGAATACGGTATAGTATAAGAATTAGGAATTAATTGCAGAGTTAAAGGTAAAATGTTATAAATTATTCCAGATACTTATCAAAACAAAAACAAAAAATATCTGCGTTAATCTGTGTTCATCTGTGGTTAATCACCTTGCTTTATTTTCATTGGTGGTTGTGGCTTGCGGCCATGGGTGGTTAATATAATTAGAACTCTTGCATCCGTAGACCTTAGTTTCCGGCCTGATTGTTATTCTGAGGTCAAGTGAAATGGTGAATTCTTGAATTATGCAAAAATCTCAATAAAATATACCTTAAAAGGGAATAAAAATATTAGCAGCTATTACTGCCTTAGTGTACCGGGCATATTTTATAGTAGAATACAAATAGAGTAATATTTATAGTCCCAAAGAAAAACTCAAGTTGCAGGGAGGCGTTTTGGTTGCGGGAACTGGTTGTAGGGGTAGATTTAGGAGCTACCAAGGTTTTAACCGGGATAGCAACAATTCAAGGAAATTTATTGAGTAAGGTTAAGTTTTCAACTGATTGTAAGCAGAAAAATGCAACTGAGATACTTGATAATATTAGTAATAGTATTGATAAAATTATAAAAGATAATGTTACTATCAGAGACAGAATCAGTGGGATAATTGTTGCTACACCGGGACCACTTAAATATCCTGAGGCCATAGTAATGGACTCTCCTAACCTTGGTTGGGGGCAAGTGTTCTTGAAGGAGGAATTGAGCCAGAGACTAGGTAGGCCGGTTATAGTTGATAAAGATACCAATATTGCTGCCTTAGGAGAGTATTATTTTGGACAGGGCTGTCAATATTCCCAGCTTCTTTATATAACTATTAGTACCGGAATCGGTGGAGGAATAATAATTAACGGGAGAATCCACCATGGAAGTAATGGCGGAGCAGGAGAGTTTGGGCATATGGTGATTAAACCTGATGGACCAATATGCAGATGCGGAAGACGAGGCTGCCTGGAAGCACTTGCTTCTGGAACCGCAATAGCCAGAGAAGCAGTACAGCTTATTAAACAGGAAAAAGGCCAGGGAATCTTAGCCTGTTCGAAGGGGAAAAAGATAGAAGCCAGGGAAGTAGGAGAAGCTGCCCGGAAGGGAGATATCAAAGCCCGTACTATTATTTTAGATGCTGCTGAATATATCGGAATAGGCGTGGCTAATCTGGTTAATATATTTAATCCCCAGATTGTAGTTTTAGGAGGCGGAGTTGCAGTCGGGCTGGAGGACCTTCTTTTGGAACCTGTTCGTGAACATGTTTATAAAAATGTCTTTGCACTGCATAAACAAAACTTAAAAATAGAAGTATCTAAACTGGGTAATGCAGTAGGGCTTTGGGGTTGTATAGCTGTGGCTGCCAGGGGTTAATTGTTAGTTGGAAAGTTGGAAAGTTGGAAAGTAGAGGAGATTTCCGGTTTGCCATTCATTCGGGGATAGATTAACATGGTCAGTTGCGGAATTATGCAAAAATCCTTAAAAACATGCTGGCGAAGGCGCATATAGGATAAGCCGCGCTTTATTCAGCTTTGAGTGTTTTAAGTAATAATTTTTACGCGGAGGTAGATAGGATGACAGTTGAAAAAATGATGGGTTATCTTTATAATTTGCCACAGCAATTTGAAAAATCAATGGATATGGAATTCAGCTTTATAAATGGTTACCAGAAGAAATATAGAAATATACTGGTTTCAGGGATGGGTGGTTCGGCTATTGGTGGAGATATACTAAAAACCTATAGCTTGAAAAATGGAAGTTTACCGGTAATTGTAAATCGGGATTACAACATCCCGGGTTTTATTGATGAAAATACACTGTTTTTTGCTGTAAGTTATTCGGGAAACACCGAAGAGACTTTAAGTGCCTATAGACAGGCAAAGGATAAAGGGGCAGCAATAGTATGTATAACAAGTGGAGGTAAACTAGCAGAACTGGCCTCTCAAGATGGGTATGCGGTAATGAAAATACCCGGGGGATTTGTACCCCGGGCGGCTACCGGTTATCTTTTTGCCCCAATGGCTTTATTATTAGAACAGATGGGAATATTAAAGGGTGTAAAGGAAGAGATTCAAGAAACAGTACAGGTATTGAAAAAAATGAGGGCGAAACTTAATCCTGATGTAGATCAGCCGGCAAACCAGGCTAAAAGTATTGCTAAGGAAATAAAGAACAGCATTCCGGTAGTATGGGGAGCTGTGGGGACTTCAGAAACCGCTGCCATGCGCTGGAAGGGACAGATTAATGAAAATGCCAAAAGCCCGGCCTACTATAATGTTTTCCCTGAGCTAAATCATAATGAAATTGTTGGTTTTGAGGTTCCCCAGGAAATGTTACCTGGATTAGTCTATATTATATTAAGGGATACCAATGATAATGATCGTATAAATAAGCGTATAAAAGTAACCAAAGATATTATTAAAGATAAGATTAATACCATCATAGAAGTTAACAGCCAGGGAGAATCATTCCTGGCGCGCTTTTACTCATTAACCTATATAGGTGATTATGCCAGTGTGTACCTGGCCATGGAATACGGGATTAATCCCACTCCGGTGCACACAATTGATCATTTGAAGGCCGAACTGGCTAAATAGTATGCAGCACTGCAAAACTCTAATTCTTATCGTAGAGGAGACTTATAAAAAGGGATATTTATGAAATTTGACGGAGATTATCATACTCATTCAAAACATAGTGATGGCAGGCAGGATGAAGAAGAGATATTAGAAGCAGCTCGCCAAAGGGGGCTTAAAGAAGTTGCTATTACTGATCATGGACCTCTGGCTGCAGTAATTGGGGTAAAAAAAGCGGATGAATACACTGCAATAAGAACTAAGATCAGTAATTTGAATGAATTGATTAGTGAACCCCGGGTATTGCTAGGAGCTGAGGCTAATATAAGAGATCTTAATGGCACCCTGGATATTCCTGGTGCAATAATTGACCAGCTGGATATTCTAATCGCAGGATTACACCCTTTTACCCTACCTACTTCCATTAAAGATGGGTATAAAATTTTTGTGCAGAATTCGCTGCGTTATTGGGGGAAGGGTCAGCAGCAAAAAGCAATTAATGCAAATACCAAAGCTTGTGTTGAAGCTGTCTATAATAATCCCCGGTTGGATATTCTTGCTCATCCAGGTTTATTTTTTACAATTGATGTAAGAGAAGTAGCAGCTGCTTGTCTAAAAAAGGAAGTATTATTTGAAATAAATTGCGCACATGAACACCCGGACATTTCTGATATAATGGAAGCAGATAAAGTAGGAGTACAATTTATTATCAATAGTGATGCTCATTATAAGGAAACCGTAGGGAATCTGGATTATGGGAGCCGGGTGGTTGATAAATTAAAGATTGATCATAACAAGGTGGTCAATCGTTCTTCCGGGGGTGGCTATAAGAAATGGGGAAAGAGTGCGAAAGCTTACGAATACTTATAATTACAGGATTATCGGGAGCAGGTAAAACTCTGGTAATAAACTGTCTGGAAGATATGGGTTATTATTGTGTTGATAATCTTCCACCAGTTTTACTAACTAAATTTGTTGAATTGAGTATACAGTCAGAGGGAAGTATTGACAGAGTAGCCCTGGTGATTGATGTTAGAGGAGGCGAATTTTTCTGTGATCTTTCCAATGCTTTAGGTAAATTGAAAGAAGATAAGTTACCTTATGAAATCCTGTTTCTAACAGCGTCGGATGAGGTTTTAGTTCGCCGTTTCAAAGAAACCAGGCGCCGGCACCCACTGGCTACTGATTGGAGATTACTTGAAGCGATACAGGCCGAAAGAACTATGTTGGAGGAATTGCTGGGAAAAGCTAACGTGGTAATAGATACCTCTAATATTAGTCCCAGAGAGCTAAAAGAAAAGCTAATCGGTCTTTATAGTGAAAAGTACTCAGGGGGATTTTCTTTAAACATAGTGTCCTTTGGCTATAAACATGGAATACCCATGGATTCTGATATTGTTATTGATGTCAGGTTTTTACCGAATCCCTTTTATGACCCCTTAATGAAGAAAATGACTGGAGAAGATCATGAAGTAATCAATTATGTTCTGCAAGCTCCAGTAACTAAATGTTTTTGTGACCATTTTTTAAATTTATTAAAATATTTAATACCATATTATATAGAGGAAGGCAAGACTAACCTGGCGGTGGCTATTGGTTGTACAGGTGGCCAGCATCGTTCGGTAGTCCTGGCAGATTATTTTGGCAACAAACTAAAACAAATGGATTATACAGTGATAACTCGACATAGAGATATTTCTAAGAACAGGTTTGGAGGATTAGATGATAATTAACTATGAGCCTAGAATAGTTGTAGTTGGTGGTGGGACTGGATTATCAGTGCTCCTTAAAGGGTTAAAGAAATATACTTCTCAATTAACCGCTGTGGTAACTGTAACCGATGATGGGGGGAGTTCAGGAAGGCTGAGGGCTGAATTAGGAGTAATACCACCAGGGGATATTCGCAACTGCCTGGTAGCTTTAGCAGAAACCGAAACCCTTATGGATAAGGTTTTCCAACATCGTTTTCTTGAAGAAGGAAGCCTTAAAGGGCATAATCTAGGGAATCTATTACTAGTAGCAATGAGTGAAATTACCGGTGATTTTATTTCCGCAATTAAAGAAGTAAGTAAGGTGCTTGCTGTACGAGGCAAGGTTATTCCAGCTACTCTGGAGCATGTTGTACTAGGAGCATATATGCGGGATGGAGTTACCATATTTGGAGAGACAGCTATAAGGGATTACAAACATGCCATCAAAAGGCTTTTTCTAGTGCCAGAAAATTGTATGCCGGTTTCTGAGACCATAACTGCTATTATGAATGCTGATGCTATAATAGTAGGGCCGGGGAGTTTATACACCAGCATAATTCCCAATCTCCTGGTAAATGGAGTTGCTGACGCAATAGCCCGTTCCAGTGCTTTAACCTTCTATGTTAGTAATATTATGACTGAAAACGGCGAGACAGATGGTTTTACTGTTGGTGATCATCTGAAGGCTATAAATGACCATCTTTATAAGCCCATATTTGATTATACTATTGTAAATTCAGGTAGTCTTGATATAGCAAGATTAGAAAGGTATAAAGCAGAAAAAGCGGAACCGGTTAAGGTTGAACCTGTTGATATTATGAAAATGGGTATAGAAATAATTAAAGAGAATTTAATTCCTGAAGGTGAAGTAGCCTGGCATGATTCAGATAAACTATCACGGGTTATTATGAAAGCTCTGGGGATATCGCTACCAAATTCTTAACAAGAATTGGGGGGTATGTACCAATATCAGCAGGAGGTTATTATGAGTTTTTCTAATGATGTGAGAAACGAATTAGCAAGGATTATGCCTGAAAAGGAATGCTGTCGTAAAGCCGAAATTAGGGCTTTATTGATAGCAAGTGGGAAGATAGTTATATTTGGCCATAATAAAAATGACATAATACTTAAAGTTGAGACTGAAAATGCGGCTACCGCCCGAAAAATATTTAAGCTGCTTAAGGCAGCCTATCATCTGCATCCATTTGTAAAAATGGAAAAAAGAAAAAGATTTAAGATCTATAGAGTATATGAGGTAAATACATTCCTTAAAAAAGATGATATAGAGGCTTTCCAAAAAATGAATATTATAAACAGCAATAGTTTAATGATTAATCAAAATGTTAGTCAAACAGCTATAAAGAGAAATTGTTGTAAACGATCATTTGTTAGAGGAGTCTTTCTAACCCGGGGGTTTATTAATCGTCCTGAAGGAAACTATCATTTAGAAATAATACTTAATAGTAATAAACTGGCTGTATATATACAGGAGTTATTAGCAAAATTCGACCTGCAAGCACGTATTGTTAACCGGAAAAACAGTTTGGTCTTGTATATTAAAGAAAGTGAACAGATTGTTGATTTCTTAAGATTAGTTGGTGCAAGTAAAGCCTTGTTAGATTTTGAAAACGTACGAATAATAAAATCAATGCGCAATAATATAAATCGCCAGGTTAACTGTGAAACCGCTAACCTGGGAAAAACAGTAAATGCATCTGTTCGCCAGATCGAACTAATTCAAATATTAATAGAAAAAAACGTTTTAGATAATCTACCACCACAATTAAAAGAACTGGCTTTACTCAGGATTGATTATCCGGATTCAACATTAAGAGAATTGGGGGTTATGCTTGATCCTCCTTTGAGTAAGTCGGGAGTTGCTTACCGGATGAGGAAATTAGAGAATTACGCCCAGGAGTTAATCCAAAAATAATTCCAGTACCAGGATCCAGCTGCTTAGATAATGACTTTTTTCAAGGGAGACTGAAGTCCCCCCTCTACAGTAGATGATGTGTAAATGTTATTTTTCGCAGTGGACTTAAAGATAAGTCTTTAAAAGCATGATCTATAATACTGGAGATTTTGCATAATAGCTATTTTTTGGAACTATTGCCTCCATCCTTTAGGCAAAGTGACAGATTTTTGAATTATGCAAAACCCTCATATTAGTTATATATTCAAAAAGGTGAATATATAGCTAACTATATTCTGTAAAATCAGTAAAAAGAAGATTTTAAAAGATGGAGGGCTTTTAATGAGGCTCACACATGATGCCTTTATTGAACAACAACAAAAATTATTAATGACACCTGAACTCCGCCAGGCTATTGCTATTCTTCAGATGTCAACTCTGGAATTAAGTACATTTATTCAAAAAGAACTCGAGGAGAATCCTTTTTTGGAAGAAAAAGAAGAGGTTGAGGAATCCGATAAAGAAACTGTGGATAATGAAAAAAATATAATGGATTATCTGGAGGATTATAGTGATAGGAATACCGGGTATATTGAAAAAAACGAAAAGGAGAACATTTTTGATAAATTTTTAGCCCGGCGGCCCAGTCTTTACGAACACCTTGAGTTTCAACTGAATATGGAAATAAAAGATTCCAGGGAGATTGAAATAGGTAATTACCTGATTGGCAGTATTGATCATAATGGTTATCTTTGTATAGATTTAAAAAGCGTTGCTGATAAGCTCAATGTTAGCTTATCAAAGGTAAAATCGGTCCTGGCTGTTATCCACTCATTTCACCCGCATGGTGTAGGTGCCCGTAATTTATCCGAGTGCCTTATGTTACAGCTAAAACACTATGGAAAGGAAAGCCATCTGGCACAAAAAATAATCCAAAATCACTTAAATGATTTAGCTAAAGGTAGATTAGGAAAGATCGCCCGGACACTGTCAACTCCCATACATAAGATCCAGGACATCTGTGATCTGATTAGGACCCTGGATCCAAAACCAGGGTTGCAGTACAGCTGTAATGATGAAATAAAATATATAGTGCCAGATATTTTTGTGGAAAAAATTGATGGTAAATATATAGTTATTGTAAATGACTATAATTTTCCCCGGTTAATGATTAACCATGTTTATCAAAAGGTAATGCGTGAGCGGGATTTATGTTCCCAGGATGTGAGAAAATACCTGGAAGATAAAATGGGATCTGCAGTGTGGCTTATACGAAGCATTGAACAAAGGCGTATGACTCTATATAAAGTTGCCCGCTGTATTGTCGATATCCAGAGGGATTTCCTGGATAAAGGGATAGAGTATCTTAAACCCTTGAAATTGAGCCAGGTGGCAGAACTGGTAGAAGTGCATGAGTCTACAGTAAGTCGGGCAACTGCTAATAAATATATTCAAACCTGCCGGGGATTATTTGAGCTAAAATACTTTTTCAGCACCGGGGTAGAATCATCTGGTAAAAGCCAGCAGGTTTCCTCCAAAAGTATTAAACATATGGTGGAAGAACTTATTAATAATGAAGATACTGTTCATCCATTGAGTGATCAAGCTATTACTCAGATATTAACCCAAAAAGGAATTTCTATCTCCCGGAGAACAGTAGCAAAATACCGCAAAGAAATGGGTATCCAATCAACAGTAATTCGCAAAAGATACAAGGGTTAATTCAGGTCACTTTGCCCCAAATGCAGGAGTTCTAATGATATAAAATAGTTATTATGAAAATCCTAGGTTAACAGTAGGAATTTAATTGAGGATTTTTGCATAATTTGCTTTTTTGATCATTAGGCAGGTATTTTAGTACTATCATCCTGAGGCTTGCCTCACGATAACATGCCGGATTTTTTAATTATGCAAAACTCTCAAATAGATAATATTCTCATTTAACATTTTTTGTAGTGCATACATCATTATTGTTTAATTGTGATATAATACAAAAAAAGAATAATTTATAATCTGCCAGGGGCAAATTTGCCCCTGGAAAACAATTTTGCCCCAAAAGGATGTAATTGATGGATAAAGTTTTTACTATAATTGAGAGATTTGCACCTGAGGCTATAGATGTTATGCAGATTAGATACCAGATTTTACGGCAGGTGCTTCACCGGAGTCCTATAGGTAGACGTCAATTATGCAAATATCTTGGCTATACCGAAAGGCTGGTGAGGAGTGAAATAAACCTTTTGAAAGAAAGGGGGGCGGTTACGACTACACCCGCGGGTATTAATATTACCCATTATGGTGAAGAACTGCTGCATGATATTGATGAATTAATTCCATTTTTGTTTGATGTACAATCATTGGCTGAAGAAATAAAAAAGAGGTTTCATCTTGATGGGGTGATAATTGTCCCCGGGGACTCTTTTACGGATGAGTTGGCTAAACGAGATTTGGGAAGAGCAGCAGCCAGGTATTTGAAAAGAATGCTTTATCCGGGTTCTATTCTGGCAGTAACTGGTGGTACTACTCTGGCGGAAATGGCTAATGCTATTGGTGATGGAATTGATATAGAGGATGTGCTGGTGGTTCCTGCCAGAGGCGGATTAGGGGAAGAGATGGAACAGCAAGCCGGCACTATCGCGGCCAAAATTGCCAAAGCGATAGGTGCCCAATATCGTTTATTACATATCCCGGATAACCTTGAAGAAAAAACAGCAAGGATTCTTAAGAAAGATATCCATATTAAGGAAATGGTTAATGTTATTAAGTCCAGCAACATACTAATACATGGAATCGGACCAGCCATAGAAATGGCAAACAGAAGGGGACTTATGGAGAGAGAGATAAAGTATCTGCACAAAAAAGAAGCAGTTGGGGAAGTTCTTAGATATTATTTTGATAGGACGGGTAAAATAGTATATGGGGTTCCAGGAATAGGACTGGAGTTTGCTGATCTAGAAAATATCGAAACTGTTTTGGCAGTGGCAGGCGGAAGTAATAAAGCAGAAGCTATAAAAGCAGTTTTATCTAACCAGCGGCAAAATATTCTTATTACTGATGAAGGAGCAGCCGGCAAAATAGTATCAAGAAAGGGTGATTATTATAACTGTTAAAGTTGCTATTAATGGTTTTGGGCGTATCGGGCGACTTGTGGGGAGGGCAGCTCTGCAAAGGCCGGAGCTTGAAGTTGTTGCGGTAAATGACCTGGGTACTGTAGAGGCTAGAAGTCATTTATTTAAATATGATTCAATTCATGGTGAGTTTGACGGAAGTGTAGAGGTTGATGGTGACAATATTGTTGTAAATGGTCAGAAAATAAGGTATCTGTCTGAAAAAGACCCGGCAAAACTGCCATGGAAAGACATGGGAGTTCAAATAGTAATAGAAGGGACCGGAGCTTTCAGGACCCGCGAAAAAGCAGCAAAACATTTACAAGCAGGTGCAGCCAAGGTAGTTATTACGGCTCCGGGAAAAGGAGTAGATCTAACTATGGTAATGGGAGTAAATGAAGAACAGTATTTGCCTCAATACGATGTTATTTCTAATGCCTCCTGTACAACTAACTGTCTGGCACCGGTGGTAAAAGTTTTACTGCAGGAGTTTGGTATTATAAAAGGGCTTATGACAACTATCCATTCGTATACTAATGACCAACGAATTCTAGATCTGGGACATAATGACCTCAGACGGGCCAGGGCTGCGAGCATGTCATTAATACCTACAACTACCGGGGCAGCCAGTGCATTAGGCCTGGTTATTCCAGAGCTGGATGGTAAAATGGATGGTATGGCTATAAGGGTTCCTACACCGGATGTATCAATAGTTGATCTAACAGTCGAGCTGAAAAAACCAGCCGGTAAAGAAGAGCTTAATAAGGCTTTTCAACAAGCCAGCGAGACTTATCTTAAGGGGATACTAAAGTATACGGAAAAACCATTGGTATCAACAGACTATCGTGGAGAAGAACACTCTGCGGTTGTAGATGGATTATTAACTATGAGTGCCGGTGACAGAATGGCTAAAGTAATAGCCTGGTATGATAATGAATGGGGATATTCAGTAAGAGTAGTGGATGTGGTTGCATATATTGCTTCCAAGGGTTTATAAAGTTATTTTATAAGTCAAAGTTTTTCTGGTGGACAAACGGAGGTGTAATAAAGTGCGGAGTCTTCGAGATGTTGAACTAAAGGGAAAAAGGGTATTAATGCGAGTAGATTTTAATGTACCCAGGGATGAAAATGGAGATATTATTGATGACACAAAAATGAAAGCGGCTTTTCCCAGTATTGAGTATGTTTTAAGCAATGATGCAAGTCTTATTCTTATGAGTCATCTCGGACGGCCTAAGGGTAAGGTAGATGCAAGGTACAGTTTAAAGAGGATTGCTGACCATCTTGGTAACCTGGTGAATGCACCGGTTAAGATGGCAGATGACTGTATTGGCCCGGGTGTAGAAAGAGCTGCTCAAGAGTTAAAGCCCGGGGAAATTTTAGTATTGGAAAACGTCCGTTTCCATCCAGAGGAAGAAAAAAATGATAAGGGATTTTCCAGGAAGCTGGCTGGCTTAGGAGATCTATTTGTTAATGATGCTTTTGGTAGCTCACACCGGGCGCATTCTTCTACAGCAGGAGTAGCTGAATTTCTACCTGTATATGCAGGCTTTTTGATGGAAAAAGAGGTCAAGATGTTAAAACAGGTATTGGAATATCCACAGAGCCCGCGGGTAGCCATACTAGGTGGGGCTAAAGTTTCAGATAAGATAAAACTCATTGATAATCTCCTGGAAAAGATGGATTTTCTCCTTTTAGGAGGGGGAATTGCCAATACTTTTTTAAAGGCCCAGGATAATAACATTGGAAAGTCTATATTTGAAGAGGATTTCCTGGCAGAAGCCAGAAGGCTCATGGAAAAAGCAGACAAAAAAAATGTTCAGATCCTGCTGCCGGTTGATGTTATTGTAACCGAAGAAATAGCAAGTGGAGCCAGGGGAATGCTGGTAAAATCTGATAAAGTTCCCGATAATATGATGATCGTTGATATTGGACCGGATACGGTTGAGAATTTTAAGCAAGTTATCAGTAATGCCCAGACTATTGTCTGGAACGGTCCTCTCGGGGTTACCGAATATAAGCAGTTTTCAGCGGGAACTGAACAGACAGCTATAGCTGTTGCCAGATCTTCAGCTACCAGTGTTATTGGTGGTGGAGAATCAGTAGCAGCTATCCATAAAATAGGAATAGAGAAGCAGATTACTCACATATCGACCGGTGGAGGAGCTACCCTGGAATTCTTAGAAGGCAGGGATTTGCCCGGGGTAACGGTTTGTGGGGCTGTCTTGCAGAGAAGTTGAGAAGTGGAAAGTTGGAAAGTGGTTGAGGAATTAATCGTTCAACCATTGTTAAAGTATTGCTTAACCATCGTTCAACCCAGGGGAAACTTTCAGTTTCGGTGTTGAATCGGGTCACAGTAGCCGGAGACTAAAGTTTCCTCTACGGTATAAGAATTAGGTGCGGTAAAAAATTAAGTTTTTTTATAGAGAAGTTAATCAGTGTAATAGTAATCGCTAATAGTAAGATTTTTCGATACTGGAGGTGATATAATGCGCAGGATGCTTATGGTTGCTAACTGG
>CAYZYO010000024.1:0-21993 GCA_964482585.1 uncultured Syntrophomonadaceae bacterium
TATTAACTGTTATCGCACAAGTTTCTTTAGGAATACCTGCGTGAATCATGGACTGGCGGGCAACATTTTGCCCTTGACCACCTTGCAGAACACAACCGAACATTACTTCATCGATCTGCTCCGGGGTAACCCCTGCTCTTTTCATGGACTCAACCATAACAATTCTACCTAATTCAACTACCTTGGTGTCTTTTAATGTCCCCCCAAATGTACCTATCGGGGTACGACACAACCCAGCTACTACTATTTCTTTTGCCATTCTTTTACCTCCTCTTATTGGATAAAAATGAGAATTGCTCATTTTGAGCTCGATAGATTTTTAAGTAAATACTAAATTATTATTTGCCGGTAAATGCAGCTTTTCTCTTTTCAACGAAAGCGGTCATACCTTCTGTTTGGTCAACAGTTGCAAAACAAAGACCAAATACGTCAGCTTCAATTTCTATACCTCTATCAATATCTGCCTGCATTCCCTCATTGGCAGCTGTTTTACAAAAGCGTACAGCTAGCTGAGCTTTGCCGGCGATTTTCTTAGCAATTTTTTTAACATAATCGAGTAGTTCTTCTGGTTCCACAACCGCATTTACCAATCCAATACGCAGGGCTTCGTTAGCATCAATAACATCAGCTGTATAAAGCAGCTGCTTAGCCATTCCACTACCTACCAAACGGGGTAAACGTTGAGTTCCACCGAATCCGGGAGTTATCCCCAGGCCGACTTCAGGTTGTCCAAATTTAGCTTTGCTTGAAGCAATACGGAAGTCACAACACATGGCCAATTCACAACCTCCACCTAGAGCAAACCCATTGACGGCAGCTATGACTGGTTTTTCCATTGTTTCAACTAAACGAAACACTTGATTTCCAAGAAGTCCAAATTGGCGCCCTTCAATAGCTGACATATTCTGCATAAAAGCTATATCAGCACCAGCTACAAAGGACTTATCACCGGCTCCAGTTACTATTACCACATCAATATTAGGATCTTCATTAATTTCTGTAACCGCATTCTTAATTTCTAATAATGTTTCCTTATTAAGAGCATTAAGTGCCTTAGGTCTATTGATGTATAGTATGGCAAGCCTGTCTTCTTTTTCCAGCAGTACGTTTTCGTACGCCATTCAATATTACCTCCCTTGAAATAAATTTATGTGCTAAAGTGTTACCCCTCCTTTCTGAAATTAGTACATTAAATACTAGATTGAGGACTGTTCTAGTATCAAATAAAATATTAGAAAAACTGATTAACTACTTAAACTACTTATATGGAATTATAATAAATTAATAGCTTGGAAACTTGCTTTTTTGGTTTAATAATTTATTAATGAAACAGGTTTAGATTTAATAGTCTATTATTAATTCTTATTTTGTAGACGTAATTAGTATTTAAAGAGAATGGTTATTAATTTTTATCTTTAGAAATAATAAATTAAATGTTTGCCGGGGTTGTGCAATCAATAACATAATAAAAGAGAAGAACTACTGCCTATGATAGCACCAAATCTTGAGACAGTAAGAAAAATACAATATTTAAAATAGGCATATAGTCTTGTCTTACCTCTAATCATAGAACAGTAGTATATAATACGGTATAATGAATAATTAAGGAAATTAAATAAAGAATATTTATTCATTTATTTTCTGATCTTTTATTACATCGCACCTATAAAATATAGTATCAAAATTTAAATAAAATAACAACAATATTAATTATTATAAACCCAATATTGTACTAAAAAGAGGAAAGACAATAAACCAGTTGGGTATAATATTTTGTAATAAAAAGACGAATAATTTTTAGGAGTTAATATGTTTCCGTTAAGAGATAGTACCCCGAGTAGCAGTGTGCCTTTCTTAACAATTAGTATAATTCTGATTAATTTATTTATATTTATAAATGAAGTTTCCCTGGGCTTAGATGGGATGGAAGAATTATTCTATATTTTTGGTTTGGTACCTGCTCAATTTCGAGAATATTCACAAACACCGATTGGCTACATCCCTTTTTTTTCCTCCATGTTTTTACATGGAAGTTGGGTTCATTTAATCGGGAACATGTGGATACTGTGGCTTTTTGGCGATAATGTAGAAGATCATATGGGTAAGGGTAGATTTTTACTGTTTTATATTATTTGTGGATTAGCTGCAGGATATACCCATTATGTCATAAACCCTAATGCTACCATTCCAGTCGTAGGGGCATCTGGTGCGGTAGCAGGAATTATGGGTGCATACTTTCTAATGTTTAAGCACGCAAAAGTTTTAACATTCGTACCGCCATTCTTTTTATTCAATTTACCCGCATGGATCTATTTAGGTTTATGGGCTTTTACCCAATTATGGTGTGGAACCACCGATATATTTTTAGCCAATAATTGTGGACAGATTGCTTTTTGGGCCCATATTGGCGGGTTTTTTACCGGCATGTGTCTTTACAGGTTTTTTATTAAACCTGAATCTAAACCAGGATATTAGTATAAAAATGAGCTGCCCAGCACTTAAAGTGCTGGTTATTGCTTATGCTTTTAATAGAGCAGTAGGAGTTTTATTAGTTTTATTAAGAATTTCACTTATATGTTCATCTGCAAAACGGGTGTTTTCATTTTCATTTTGTATAAAGTAAATGGTATTTTCTATTCGTTCCTGGCTGGCTTTAATTTCTTTCCAATGTCGTTCTTCTTCAAAAAGGTTCATACATTCTGCAAGTTCATTAGCCCTGCCTGTCTCTAGATAGTATTTGAAAGTTCCCAAAGTTGTTATATCCTGGTAGTCGGAATGAATAAAGGATTTGCGTAAAATTCCGTTGTATATATCAAGATTTCTAAGAGCAGTCTTTAGTTTTTTTTCAGTATCATGAATATCTTTTAAGCAACGGGCTAACAATTCACTATAAGTTTGATCCCAATTTTCTAAAGCCTTTTTATACCTGTCACAGGCTTTTTCATATTCACGGTATTTTATTATATAGACTTTCATTTTATAATTAAAATTACTGTGATCTTTTTCATGATTTTTTTTATATCTATTTTTAACATTAAAAGAAATCAGATTTCCTATGTTTTTTTCGTTTTCTTCTGCTTTCTTTGGTTTTTCAGGTAAATTATCTGGTTCAAAAATAGACAGATTTTCCTTATTCACTATAGCATAGCGCTTCTCTAATAGTTTATTTAAGTAATTTATATGCCGGTTAAGGCCAGCAATTTCTTTAAGAGACAACATGCACATATTTATATCTTTAACCAGTTCATTTTTAGTTTTTGCCGTTTTTTTGTTAGACTTTTTAGTTTTATAATAATTTTGCAGTTCAGTATTAGCTGGAATAGGTGCATCTAAGGCCAGGATTACCGATAGATCGTCACTGTTAATATGTTGAGAGGAAAGATTATCTTCTGTAAGGTAAAATCTCACGTTGAATTTTGGATAATAATATGGTCCCAGGATAGATAGATAATCATTTTCTTTTAGTGTTATAATATCAGCAAAAAGCCCTATTTGCTCAAATATATCCATCCAATGATTATCAATAAGATTTTCAGCATCATCTAGTTTTTCTTTAAATTCTTCGCAGGTTGCTAAGGCTATCCTTATTGAAGAGTTATAAAAGTAGAATAATACTTCTTCCGGGTTATAATTATTTAAAATAGATAGGTCTAAATAATTAGAATCGTCTTTATTCAAAAAAGTGAAAAACATTTATTTATTCATCCTCCTTTTTTTACCGACTAGCAATAAAAACTCTAAATATAAATTATTTTCTATATTTTACCATATTTTACTTTTTTTAAAAGTGTTTTTAAGGTAAACTTTTTAAAATTTGAATAACAGTTTTAACTGAACAGCAATTTTGCTTATAATACTGTTATATAATGTAAATACATAGAGGAGGTGGGTGACGACATGAGCATACTACCATGGTTCGTAGAGCATTATAAAGAAAATGATCCCGAATACTTTATGCTGGTCAAGCAAATTGTGGAAAAGGCTATGAGCCCGGTAGACCTGGACGCAAAAACAAAATACTTAATAGTGTTAGCATTAGACGCTTATAAAGGAGCTGGTGAAGGGGTTAAAGTTTTGGCCAGGCAAGCACGTGAAGCTGGTGCAACTGAACAAGAGATAAAGGAGGTCTTTCGCCTGGTTTATTTTGTGAGTGGGATGGATACCGTGAAGACTTCATTGAATGCTTACGATTAATTCATATACAATTATTGATGATAATTAACTATATATAATTAAGGAGACTTTTATGTTTAAGGCCATATTATTTGATTTAGATGGAACTTTACTTGATATTAATATGGATTTTTTTCTTAAAAAATACTTTCAAAAAATGATTACCATGGCGGATGATTATGGTTACAGAAATGCCAACAAACTTGTAGAACATATTTTTACATCAACCGGGGTTATGATTTCAAATCGTAATCCAGGAACTTCAAATAAGGAAGTTTTCATGTCTGACTTTATTAATAAATTAGACTATCACTTGGAAGATATAGAAAGATTTTTCAACCAATTTTATACTGTAGGTTTTCCACAGCTTAAATATTATTGTCGACCTTTTCCAGGTATTCCTGAAATGATGAACAGAATTATTAATCAGGGCATAAAAGTAATAATTGCTACTAATGCGGTTTTTCCAAAAATAGCAATTGAACAAAGGTTAGAATGGGCAGGATTAGGTAATTTTGATTACGAATTGATTACCTCCTATGAGAATATGCATTTCTGTAAACCACACATCGAATACTATAAGGAAATTATTGATTTTATAAAAATTGATCCTGAAGAGTGCCTCATGGTAGGTAACGACACAGGTGAAGATCTTCCAGCAGGAGAAATAGGAATAAAGACTTTCTTAGTTGAAGATAGACTGATTGACAACGGGGCTGAATTTATTCCGGATTGGCAAGGCAGTTTAAATGATTTATTTAATTTCACAAGACGTTTTGGGTAATTAGATCATTAGCCAGGTGTTTTAGTATTATTTAGGCCAAGCCGAAGGATCTAAAGATTCTTTGATGACAGTAAGATAACCTGTTGGATTTTTGAATTATGCAAAAATCAAAAATTTAAATAAAGATTTAAAATATCTTTCACTCTTAGAGGGGAAAATGAAAATAATAGTATTAAAGTCGCTATAGTTAAGAGTGGAGGTTTTTAAAATTTCTCAAAAAAGGAAGAGAAAGAAAAGCGAGTTAAACGAAAAAGATCTTTTGAAAATGGAGATTGCTAAAGAATTAGGTATATGGGAGCAGGTCAAAAACGAAGGGTGGGATTCTTTGAGTAATGCTGTTTGTGGTAGGGTAGGAGGAATAATGAGTAAACGATTGAAGGAGAGAGCGGAGATGCCTGATAAAAACAATTAATAATTAGGTCGTTTATCCGGTCTTGGAAAACAGGACTGGATTTTCTTTTTTTACAGAAAATAAAGTTTTTTCTACAGCCTGGACATAAGCAGGTATAATTATAAAAAATTAATAATTAATTTCAAGGGGACTTTTTACATTATTAATCTATTTTTATAAGTAGAAAAATTTAAAGACGAGGGTGAAACATAAACTATGAAAGAAATTGAGAAAGTACGAAATTTTCTAAATGCTAGAAATCCCAAACTTAAAATAATTGAATTGGATGAAGATACCAGTACTTCATTACTAGCTGCGGAGGCTCTAGGAACCGAAGTAGGACAAATAGCTAAATCTATGCTTTTTAAAACCAAGAACACTGGGTACCTTATGATAATCTCTGCTGGTGATGTAAAAATTGATGGCAAAGCGGTTAAAAATTTAGTAGGATCAAAAGTGCGGATGGCAGATGCCGATGAAGTCAGAGAAATTACCGGATTTAACATCGGTGGGGTTTGCCCGTTTGCTTTAAAAACTGAGATTCCTATTTTTTTAGACGAGAGCTTAAAAAAATATCAAGTGGTTTATACTGCTGCTGGGACTGATAATACAGCTTTACCAATTACCTTTGAAGAACTATGTGAGATAACTGGTGGTGCTGCCTGTAAGGTTTCAATCTAGTTATTTCAATTAAGGATGAAAAATAATGAGCAACAATTTTGTACATTTACATAACCATTCAGAATACAGTCTTCTTGATGGAGCCTGCCGGGTAAAGGATTTGATAGGACAGGTGGCAAACCTTGGCATGCCGGCGGTGGCTATTACCGACCACGGGGTACTTTATGGGGTAATAGATTTTTACCGGGAAGCAAAAAAAAGAGGTATTAAACCTATTATTGGCTGTGAAGTATATGTAGCACCTCGCAGCCGCCTTGATAAAGAAGCGAGAATAGATGATAAAATTTTTCACCTGGTATTACTGGCTAAAGATAAAGAGGGTTATAATAATCTGCTGCAGCTGGTCAGTAGAGCGTTTTTAGAGGGATTTTATTATAAGCCTCGTGTAGACATGGAGCTCTTAGAAAAATATAATAAAGGACTGATAGCCCTCTCGGGTTGTATAGCAGGAGAGATTCCCCAGCTTATTTTAGCTGGAAAGACTACTGAGGCTGAAAAAAAAGCATCTTATTATAATGAGATTTTTGGGTTTGGGAATTTTTATTTAGAATTACAAGATCACGGGCTGGCAGAAGAAAAGCAGGTTTGTAGTGCTTTATGTAGAATCAGTGATGCAACCGGAATTCCAGTTGTTGCCAGCAATGACGTACACTATGTACACCAAAAAGATGCTGCTGCCCATGATGTGCTTTTATGTATTCAAACTGGTACCGTGGTCAATAACGAAGAACGTATGAGATTTCCCAACAGTAGTTTTTATATGAAAAGCGAAGAAGAAATGAAAGCGATATTTGCCTACAGACAGGATGCAATTGACAATACCATAATAATTGCGGAGAAGTGCAATGTAGACTTTAATTTTGGCGAATTCCATCTCCCTTATTTTAATCTTCCGGAAGGATACAGTGCAGAGACTTTTCTTCAAGAAATGGTATATGAAAAGTTCCCGCTAAAATATCCTAATCCTAATGCGGATATTATTCAAAGACTTGAATATGAACTTAAAACAATCAATAGTATGGGTTTTGCTGCCTATTTTTTAATTGTTCAGGACCTGGTTAATTGGGCCAAAGAAAACCGGGTTGCAGTTGGACCAGGTAGAGGATCGGCTGCCGGGAGTTTGGTATCTTATGTTTTAGGGATAACAAGTATAGACCCGATTGAATACGACCTTTTATTTGAACGATTTTTAAATCCGGAAAGGGTGAGTATGCCAGATATCGATATCGACTTTTGTTTTGAAAAAAGGGAAAAGGTTATAAACTATATTATTGAAAAGTACGGAGCTGATAGGGTTGCGCAGATAATTACCTTTGGAACTATGGCAGCCCGGGCGGCAATAAGAGATGTAGGCAGGGTTCTAGATATTCCTTACAGCGAAGTTGATAAAGTAGCCAGGATGATTCCGTCTGAATTAGGAGTGACTATAGAAAGGGCCATGGAAATGTCCCAGGATCTAATTCAGGCCTACCAGAGTGACTATACGGTTCGCAGGATTATCGATATGGCAAAGGCTTTGGAAGGTATGCCCCGGCATGCTTCTATTCATGCTGCAGGTGTAGTTATAGGGAAAGAGGAGTTAAGTTCTCTCCTTCCCCTGCAAAAAACGACTGATGGACATGTAGTAACTCAATTTACTAAAGAAACCGTTGAAGATATTGGTTTATTAAAGATGGACATACTTGGTCTTAGAACTTTAACGGTTATTGACCGGGCTGTAGAAATAATAGAAAAAACTCGGGGTATAAATATAGATATTAATAATATTCCTTTAAACGATCCCCAGGTATTTAAACTCCTTTCCCAGGGAGACACAGTGGGAGTTTTCCAGTTAGAAAGTGATGGCCTGCGCCGGATTTTAAGGGAAATTGTGCCCAGCCGTTTTGAGGATCTAATTGCTATCATAGCATTATACCGGCCTGGACCCTTAGGAAGCGGAATGGTAGAAGATTTTATCAATTGTAAACACGGGCAGCAGAAGATTGAATATATTCATCCAATGCTGGAAGATATCCTTAAGGAGACTTATGGGGTAATCCTCTATCAGGAACAAGTTATGAGAATTGCCAGTGATTTGGGCAATTTTACTATGGGTGAAGCTGATATATTAAGGCGGGCTATGGGCAAAAAAAGGCCGGAGGAACTGGCATCATTGAAGGATAAATTCATAGCCGGCGCTAATAAAAACAAGGTTAGTGAAGATATAGCTAAACGGCTTTTTGACTTAATGGAGAGTTTTGCTGGGTACGGGTTTAACAAAAGTCATTCAGCAGCCTATGCCATGATTTCCTATCAAACGGCTTATTTAAAAACCTATTTTACTGTTGAATACATGTGTGCTTTTCTGAGTAGTGTAATAGATAATCAGGATCGGATTGTTTTCTATTTAAAGGAGTGCCAGAGGCTGGGAATACCAATTTTGCCCCCCGATATAAATGAAAGTTTTGAAAACTTTACGGTAACCAGGAACAGCATACGTTTTGGGCTTGAAGCTATCAGAAATGTTGGCTTAACTGCGGTAAAAAATATTGTGAAAATTCGTAAAGAAAATCGTTTTTCATCATTATTTGATTTCTGCCGCAGGATAGATTTAGCACAAGTTAATAAGCGGATGCTGGAAAATCTGATTTCGGCAGGATGTTTTGATTCTTTAAATATATCAAGAAAACAGGCTTTATCCATTATAGCAGAGTGTATAGATCTATCAATAAAAATAAAACACAGCAAATCCAGTAACCAGATATCTCTTTTCGGAGATATAGAGAGCATGATTGAGGAACCGGTACCGAAAGTAAATGGAGAGTTTCCTAAACTCGAGCTGCTAAAACGGGAGAAAGAAGTCCTTGGATTTTATGTTTCAGCTAATCCCCTTGATGAATATAGACAATTACTGCCGTTTATAATTACCCATCAAATTAGCGAATTAAATAGTACAGATGATGAATCCTATGTTCGAGTAGCGGGAATTCTAGAAAGTTTGCAGAGAAAAGTAAGTAGAAAGGGTGATAGCTATGCTCGTTTTCACCTGGAGGATTTTAGCGGCCGGATTGAAGTAATTGCCTTTCCATTTGCCTACCGGAGTAATATAAAGAGAATAGAGCCTGATACTGCCGTAGTTGTAGAAGGGTATTTTGATACCCGGGATGAACAACCAAAGATTTCTTTAAGAAAAATACAGCCGATTTCTCCTGTTCTTAAAGAATTATATATTTGTATACCAGATGACAACGATGCGCAACATATTAGAACCAGGCTATTATCGATTATAAAGAAATATCCAGGGAATATTGAGGTAATTGTTCAGTTTGCAGGAAACAGGGCAGTTATTCTTAATGAAGATTATGATGTTGAGGCTAATATAGATTTTATGAAAGAACTGGTATTGATATGTGGAAAGAACAATATATGGTTTAACTAAAAAAAAAGTATTAAGGAGGCTTAATGAATGAAGGAGTGGCCTGGAGGAGAAGACTATATTGTAGTAAAGGCTTTGGAAAACGGAGTTACAATAATTGGATTGACCCGGGGCAAAGATACTAAATTTCATCATACTGAAAAGCTTGACAAAGGTGAGGTTATGGTTTTGCAGTTTACTGAACATACCTCGGCAGTTAAAATTAGAGGACAGGCAGAAATAATTCATCGTTTTGGAAACACTGAGAGTTCATCTAGCAATAAAAGGGTATAAAGATTAACTAAAATGCCAATTATAAACTAGAATTCTAACCAGGAAGAATGATAGCAGCTAAATAATGGTATATAAAAAGGGGGGAGAAACCTTGGGAAAAAGTAAAATAGCAGTGTTAACCAGTGGTGGAGATGCGTCAGGCATGAATGCCGCTATCCGTGCGGTAGTTAGAACAGCATTGTATAACGAGATAGAGATTTATGGAGTCAACAAGGGATTTGAAGGACTTATAATGGGTAATCTGGAGAAAATGAGTGTAGGCTCAGTTGCGGATATTATACATAGGGGAGGCACTATATTACAGACATCCCGCTCAGAGCCATTTAGAACTGATTTTGGCAGGCAGCAGGCTAAAAATAATTTGGACAAACTGGGAATTGAACACCTGATAATTATCGGTGGAAATGGAAGCCTGAGAGGTGGTTACGAGTTTTCCAAAACTGGCATTAATGTTATCGGGATACCGGCAACTATTGATAATGACATTGTTTATACTAAATCTATTGGTTTTGATACAGCTGTTAATACTGCTATTGAAGCTATTAATCGTATTAGAGATACTGCCAGCAGTCACGGTAGGATTTTTATTATTGAAGTAATGGGTAGGGACTGTGGAGAGATTGCACTGGCTGCCGGGGTCGCCGGTGGGGCTGAATCGATTTTAATTCCCGAAATAGAACCTGATTTTGAGCAAATCCTTGAAAAAATAAATAGTGGGAATAAAAGAGGCAAGCTGCATAATATTATTGTTGTAGCTGAGGGAGTATATCCGGTAATGGAATTAAGAGATCAATTACGGGAAAAGACGGACAGAGATACAAGGGTTAGTATATTAGGGCACATACAAAGAGGTGGAACCCCTACAGCGGTTGACAGGATTCTTGCATCCTGTATGGGAAAGGCAGCAGTAGATTATATTATGCAGGGAAGAAAAAATATAATGGTTGCATCAAAAGACGATAGATTATATGATATTCCGCTTAGAGAAGTTATTAACGGAACCAGGACATTAGAATTAAAAATGTTTGAGATAGCCCGGGTATTATCAATTTAAAGGGAAATAAGCCGACTATTGAAAGAGGTGATTCATATGAAAAAAACCAAAATAATCTGTACAATAGGTCCGGCCAGTGAAGAAGTCAATATCCTAAAAGAAATGATTAAAAATGGAATGAATGTAGCACGATTAAACTTTTCTCATGGAAGCTATGATGAACATAGAAAAAGATTAAGAAACATAAGGCAGGCAGCAGATGAACTGGGAACACCAATAGCTATAATGCTGGATACCAAGGGACCTGAAATTAGAACCGGCAAACTTAAAAATGGCAGTATTTTTGTTAAAGGAGAACAAAAGTTTGTTTTAACTAACCGGGATATAATTGGAGATGATACCGAAGTAAATGTTAATTACCCGGCACTGCCGGCTGAAGTAGAAAAAGGAACCCATATCTTACTGGCAGACGGACTAATTAATCTGCTGGTTGAAGATGTTACTGATACTGATATTATATGTAGAGTGATAAATGGGGGCAGATTAGGAGAAAGAAAAGGAGTAAATGTACCAGGAGTACGTATAAATCTTCCCTTTTTAAGCAAAAAGGATGAGCAGGACATTAATTTTGGAATAGATAATGAAGTAGATTATATTGCAGCATCTTTTGTTAGAACAGCAGAAGATGTTTTGGAAATAAGACGTATTTTAGAACAGAGGGATGCAGATATAGATATTATTGCTAAAATAGAAAGCCAGGAAGGGGTAAATAACCTGGAGGATATAATTAAGGTTATTGATGGTGTAATGGTTGCGAGGGGAGACCTGGGGGTAGAAATACCGGTTGAAGAGGTTCCGCTGGTACAAAAAAAGATAATCGAAAAATGTTCTCCTAATGGGAAAATGGTGATAATAGCCACTCAAATGCTTGACTCCATGATAGTCAATCCAAGGCCTACTAGAGCTGAGGTTTCAGATGTTGCCAATGCAATTTTTGATGGGGCTGATACTATAATGCTTTCCGGAGAAACAGCAGCCGGGAAATATCCGGTGGAAGTTGTTGAAACTATGACCCGAATAGCAAAGAGGGCTGAAGATTCGCTGCAGTACCAGGATATTTTAAGAAAAAAGCGGCTGCAGGGAACTCAATCAGTTACTGATGCTATAAGTTATGCCACCTGTACTACAGCTATGAATCTTGGAGTTTCAGCAATAATACCGGTTACCAGAACGGGAAATACCGCAAAAATAATTGCCAAATATCGTCCCCAGGCAAAAATAATCGCAGCCACACCCGGGGAAAAAATTCTGAGAAAATTAGTTATGGTTTGGGGTGTTTATCCAGTTCTTATACCTGATTCAGCAAGTACAGATGATTTATTTACCAATTCAATAAATAGTGCATTGAATGCCGATCTAATTAATAATGGAGACCTGGTTGTGATGACAGCTGGATTTCCTACTGGTTTTTCAGGTGGGACTAATTTATTAAAAGTTCATGTAGTGGGCGATGTGCTGGTTCAAGGTATTGGAATAGGGGTGCAAACGGCAAAAGGAAAGGTCAGGATTGTATATTCTACTTCTGATGTCAGAAAAATACAACCGGGAGACATAGTAGTAACTCCAAGTGCTGACAGAAGTATAGCCGGATATTTGGATATAATCCAAGGATTAATAGCAGAAGAAGGTGGATTAACCTCTGATGCCGCAATAATGGGGTTGAATGCCAATATTCCAGTTGTAATTGGGGCCAAAGATGCTACTAAAATTCTAAAAAATGACATGCTGGTTACTATTGATACTCCTCGAGGAACAGTTTACAAAGGACTTGCTCAAGTGCTGTAGACATACATATATAAGGGAAATTTTGTTTTGGAAAAAGGAATATACTCAGCCGATATAGAAATACTTATAATGGGACTGTTCGTATTAATATATTAGAAAACTGAATTACCAATTAATAATATTTAGAGGAGGTTTATATTTAATGAAAATATTAGTACTCGGCGCAGGCACTATGGGTGCGGGTATAGCACAGGTTGCTGCTCAAAAGGGTTTTGATGTAGTAATAAGGGATATTAAACAAGAATTTGTAGATAAAGGTATAGCAGGAATTGGCAAAAAACTTGATAAAATGGTATCTAAAGGCAAAATGGCTGATGACGAAAAGAATGCGGTAATGGGAAGAATTTCTGGATGTGTTGATATTGCTGAAGCCAAAGATGCTGACCTGGTCATAGAAGCTGCTGTTGAAAACATGGACATTAAAAAAGTAATATTTAAAGAGTTAGACGAAGTATGTAAACCAGAATGCGTTTTAGCAAGTAATACTTCAGCTCTCAGTATTACCGAAATTGGTGCAGCTACCGGCAGAGCTGACAAGGTTATAGGTATGCACTTCTTTAATCCGGTACCGGCTATGAGGTTGGTTGAAATCATCAAGGGAGCTTCTACCAGCCAGGAAACCTTTGAATTTGTTAAGAAAACTACCGAAGAACTAGGAAAAACTCCGGTTGAAATCAATGAAGCACCTGGCTTTGTTGTAAACCGGTTATTAATTCCTATGCTCAACGAAGGTATGTATACAGTTATGGAAGGTGTAGCCAACGAAGCTGATGTTGATACTTCCATGAAGTTGGGTGCAGGACATCCTATGGGTCCCCTCGCACTGGCTGACATGATTGGCTTAGATGTTTGTTTGGCAATTATGCAGACCCTGCATAGAGAATTCGGTGATGACAAATATCGTCCATGCCCCCTCCTGGTCAAGAAAGTTCGTGCAGGTAAATTAGGAATGAAGACTAAAGAAGGGTTCTTTAAATATTAAACCATTTGTTAATACTGGTTTAACTATATAGAGATAAGGAAGAGATAAGGGTAATACACATTCATATTTGTATTACCCTTATTTATTTCAACAAGTAGGTTTAATGACGGTCCCTCTTATTAAGCTGCTTAGGAATCTTTTATTAGGGTTATATCAGTCGAGTTAAACATAGCAAATACTTCATCACCTTTATTAAGGTTCATATCTGCCGCTGCACCCGCTGTTATAGTGGCAGTTAACGGCATATCACCGATATCAATAATAACTTCTGTCATCTCCTGACCCGGTTTAATTTCCATTATCCTGCCAATCAATTTATTAGGATTACTTATTCGCATTTATATCCTCCTTTTTTATATATAATGCACAATAAGTAAGAATAGTATTAACTAATGAAAAGGTGCCGGGTATTAAGTTATTAAGCTATTTTGAAATAACTACTTAACAACTTAATACCCGGCACCATGATGAACATGATGGTGCCAGAGGAGGGACTCGAACCCTCACGCCTAGGGCACACGATTTTGAGTCGCGCTCGTCTGCCAATTCCGACACTCTGGCAAATAGATTTTTGCCGATAATGCAGGTATTATTATAATTGCTAAAGATAATGTTGTCAAGCAGTCGGGAAATAGGCAAAACAGGTTTTTCAATATTCATTAAATAATTCGACTATGAATGTTATTATATATTAAGAAGAAATAATCCACTAAAAAGGATGGAATTATAATGGCAAAAAGAAAGCTAATGCTCATAGATGGAAACAGCCTTTTGTATCGAGCTTTTTATGCGCTGCCATTACTGCATACTAGTGATGGAGTATATACCAATGGAGTTTATGGTTTCTTAACTATGTATAACCGGATAACTGCTCAAGAAGATCCAACTCATATAATAGTAGCTTTTGATAAGAGCAGAAAAACCTTTCGTACCGCTATCTATGAAGAATACAAAGCAAATCGCTTAGCTCCGCCGGATGAGCTGCAGGGACAGTTTCAGCTGCTGCGGGATGTCTTAAAGGCGTTAAACTTACCTTATATTGAAAAAGAAGGATTTGAGGCTGATGATATCATAGGAACGATAAGCCAGAAGGCAGAGCAGGAAGGCCTGGAAACGGTTATTGTTACCGGTGATAATGATGCTCTGCAGCTGGTATCTGATAAAGTTAAAGTGATGTTGACCAAAAAGGGAATTACTGAAACCGAGGTATTTACTCCAGCTAATGTAAAAGAAAAATGGGAAGTAGATCCTCAAAAAATGATTGAAATAAAAGCTCTTATGGGAGATGCATCAGACAACATACCCGGTGTACCTGGAGTAGGGCCAAAAACCGCAATTAAATTGATTAAGCAGTTTGGCCGGCTGGAAGACCTGTATGAAAATTGTGATCAGGTAAAAGGTAAAAAACTTGTAGAGAGATTAGTAGAAAATAGAGATAAAGCGTTTCTCAGCAGGAAACTGGCTGCTATTATTAGGGATATTGATTTAGGATTCTCGCTAGAAGATTTCTTAGTAAAAGAACCGGACTATCCGAGTCTTTTAAAGATTTACCAGCGACTGGAATTTAAAAACTTTATTAATGCGGTTAAAGAAGCCCTATTACCAGAGCCTGACACTGCAGAAGATGATATTATAATAAATAGTCTGGAGTCAAAAGAGGATATCCAGAATTTTATTAATACAATTGAACCTTCTGTTGCCCTGGCTATGTATATTAAAGCTGATTATCATCATCCGATGTGGGCGAGATTACAGGAAATGTATTTTGCAGTACGCAAACAGGTATATACTATCAATATGGATAAAGAACCTCATAATAAACTGGAATGGATTAAACCCTTATTGGAATCCCCAACCTATAAAAAGTATATCCATAATACCAAGTTCGCCCAGGTACTTCTAATGCGCGAAGGGATAGATTTAAATGGTATAATTGGTGATACTTTGCTTTTAGAATATGTAAATGATCCATCATTTTCGGGAGAGGAATTAAATGATGGAATTTTCAAGTATTTGAACCTGAACATTGACAAAGATAAACCTGCCCTTATGGTATCAAAAATCGAACAGCTCTATTCTGTCTTACAGACTCAGATTACCCCTGAATTACAAACTCTATTAGATGATGTTGAACTACCGGTTTCTATTGTTCTTGCCCATATGGAGTATTCTGGGGTAAAGGTTAAAAGGGAAACACTAGCAGCTATAGCCGGTGAACTATTTACCCGGATAAAACAAGATGAGGATAAAATATATGAATTAGCCGGAGAAGAATTCAATATTAATTCTCCCAAGCAGCTGGGTATAATACTATTTGAAGGTCTGGGATTAAGAGTAATAAAAAAGACCAAAACCGGGTATTCAACCGGGGCAGAGGTCTTAGAAGAACTCTATTCTGATCATGAAATAATACCGTATATACTTGAATATCGCCAGCTTTCTAAGCTAAAATCAACCTATGTAGATGCCCTGCAGGAATTAATTCACCCGGAAACTCAAAGAATCCATACTATTTTTAAACAGGCTCAGACTACTACCGGAAGGCTTTCCAGTGTTGAACCTAATTTACAGAATATACCGGTAAAAATGGAAGAGGGTAGAAGAATACGCAAGGCATTTACAACCGCAAATGAAGAAACAGTATTAATGGCTGCAGATTACTCACAGATTGATCTACGCTCTTTAGCTCATATCAGTGGAGATCAAAATCTGATAGAAACCTTTCAAAAAGACATAGATATTCATACACGTACGGCTTCGGAAATATTTAAGGTTCCCTTAAACCAGGTGGATACGGAATTACGGAGAAAGGCTAAAGCGGTTAATTTTGGTATAATCTATGGGATCAGTGATTTTGGATTGGCAAGGGATACCGGAGTTAGTCGTACAGAAGCGCGGATATATATAGATAATTACCTGGATGCTTATCCAGGAGTGTGTCAGTACATGATTGATATAGTGGAATATGGGAAGAAATACGGGTATGTTGAGACTATATTAAAAAGAAGAAGATATCTACCTGATTTAAACGCTAAAAACAAAATGGTGCAGTCATTTGCCCGGCGCATGGCTCTAAATACTCCAGTACAGGGAACATCTGCTGATATTATAAAACTGGCGATGATTATGGTATTTAGAGAACTGGACTCCAGGCAATTAAAATCAAGACTTCTGCTTCAGGTTCATGATGAGCTATTACTCGAAGTACCAGAAAGTGAACTAACCGAGGTGGCAGCAATTTTGAAAAGTAGTATGGAAAATGCCTACTGCCTTAAAGTTCCCCTGGTAGTCTCTCTAAAAACAGGCCCCAACTGGTATGATTTGCAGGAGTTTAACCCATAATTGTGTCTAATAGATTATTATGAAAGGCGGTTAGGTTATGCCTGAATTGCCGGAAGTTGAAACAATAAAACGTTCGCTGCAATCAATTACTAAAACCAGGATTAAGGATTTAAAGGTTAATAGATATGATATTATCCGGCAAAAAGACTATGAACCTGAAGATCTCTATGGGCAATATATTGCTGATGTATCCCGCCGGGGCAAATACCTAATTATTAGTACAGGAAATGACCTTAACCTTGTTTTTCATATGGGAATGAGTGGCCGTCTTTATATATCAAAAGATATTTCAATAATGGAAAACCATGTGCATATAATTATTAATCTAGATAATAAAGAAAACCTAATATTTCAGGATCCACGCCGTTTTGGCGGAATTTGGCTGGTACAAAATATTGATTCATTCTTTGGCACCCTGGGAAAAGAACCACTGGGAAAAGATTTTACTAATGATTACCTGTTTAAAATCACCAGGAATCGGAAGACCGCGATCAAAAACCTCATTTTAAAGCAGGAACTGGTATGTGGAATAGGTAACATTTATGCTGATGAAGCCTTATTTGAAGCCGGCATAAGACCGGAAAGGCCAGCTAATAGTCTATCAATGGATGAAATACAGAATCTGCGTTCTGCAATAAGAAGTGTGCTAAAAAAAAGTGTTAACAAACGGGGTACAACTTTCAGGGATTACAGGGATGGCTATAACCAGGTTGGCAGCTTTCAGAATTACTTACAGGTCTATGGAAGGGTTAACCAGATATGTCCTCGATGCGGGGAAACTATTAAAAAAACCAAAGTAGGGGGAAGAAGCAGCCACTACTGTGAAAACTGCCAGAATTAGCCCGGATTCATACAATCCTCCCCGGGAACACTTTATTACCTCTGTCATATAGTAGGTATATATATATTTACTATCAATAGAGGTGGCTTAAGTGGAATTAGCAGCAATGTTTTTATTTGCTCTGGCTGTAAGTGCAGATGGGTTTGCGGCAGGAGTAGCTTACGGAATTAATAAGATTAAGATCCCCATGGTATCGCTTATAGTAATTGCATCCGCATCTGCTTTCGCGGTTACAGTTTCTATGATTTGCGGAAAAGGATTATTAATGATAATACCAGATTATTTATCATCCAGTATTGGAGCTTTTATACTTATTGCAATTGGACTATATTTTCTTCTTCGTGCCGGTCAAGATAAGATAAAAAAAATAGAAGTAAATGGGGATGAACCTCTGGCAACCTTAAATCTAAATTCTTTGGGAATAATTATTCAGATACTGAAAAAACCTTCAACTGCTGATTTTGATCATTCAGGAGAAATAAGTACTAAAGAAGCCTTTTTCCTCGGCTTGGCACTTGCATTAGATGCTTTAGGTGCCGGTATTGGAATTGCGATGGCCGGTTTTGATATTTTATTTACTGCTATAAGTGTAGGTCTGTTAAAATTTATATTGATTAATGGCGGGATTTTTATGGGTTCAATAGTAAAAAATGGATATATAAAGACCACATCTTCAGTTATTCCAGGTATAATATTTATTGCCATCGGTATTTTTGAATTAATATAGAAGTTGGTGATATGTTTTAATGAAAATAATTGGTTTAACTGGTGGTATAGCCAGTGGAAAGAGTACTGTTGCCCGGGCACTTCGAAACCAGGGGGCAGTTATTATTAATGCTGATAAAATAGGCCATGAGGTAATTGAACCAGGCAAACCTGCCTGGAAAGAAATAGTATCTTTTTTTGGCTCTCGAGTTTTAAATAAAGACCAACAGATCAACCGGGTTGAACTAGGTAAAATAGTATTTGATAATTTAGAATATCTAAAAAAATTGAATAGTATAACCCATCCTCGTATTATTGAAGCCTTTAAAGAGGCCCTGCGCACTATAAGAAGGAGGGATCCAGGTGCGGTTATCGTAATGGAAATCCCTCTGCTCTTCGAGGTTAATATGCAAGAATTCTGTGATGAAATCTGGGTGGTTTGGGTAGATAGAGAAACTCAGATTAACCGGCTAATGAAAAGGGATGGGCTTACCCGGGATCATGCCATTAAGCGGATAGATGCGCAGATGTCACTTGATGAAAAGGCTCGCCGCGCTGATATTATTATTGACAATACCAAAAGTATAGAAGAAACTGTAAACACAACAACCAGATTTTTCAAAGAAATATTCACAAATACTTAAGTATTATATAATAAGCAAATTATTTAGCCGGGGGTTAACAAGTTGATTAATTATAAAAAGCGTATTTCTATAGTAATGTGGATTAGCATTCTACTTTTCGTAGTAGTAGTCCTTACTTTTCCTAAATGGATAACCATGTTTTATCCACAACCGCACCGGGATATAGTATATTCTGTTGCCTACGAGTACAAAGTAGATCCTAATCTAGTATTTGCAATAATCCGGGCAGAAAGCAAATTTCAGACAGGAGCTGAGTCCAAGGCAGGTGCCAAAGGCCTTATGCAGATTATGCCAGATACTGCTAACTGGATAGCTGAGCAACAGGGAATTAAAGATTTCAACCCTGATAGTCTCGTTAATCCAGAAGTGAATATTCATTTTGGCTGTTGGTATTTGAATAATCTTAATAAAGAATTTGAAGACAACCAACCATTGGTTATAGCAGCGTATAATGCGGGGCGAGGGCATGTGAGACAATGGCTTATTAATGATGTGTGGAACGGAGATGAAAAAGAGTTAGAAAAAATACCGTTTACGGAAACAGCACAGTATGTAAATAATGTTCTTAAAAACTATGAAGCCTATAAAGCTATTTATAACTAAGTGTATAGTTTTTCTCCAATACCGGGTCTTAGATGAGGATTTTACATAATAGCTATCTTACATTATTAGAGCGCTTGTATCCGGTTTAACTGTCATCCTGGGGTGATACCAAAGGAGCTAAAGATACTTCGCTAAAGCTCAGAACATGTTTTTGAATTAGGCAAAACTCTCAAATAACTATAGATTAAAAAAAAACAGCTAACACCTATTATTATTATGTAAAAATAAGTAATAAAAGGAATATTGTTACCAGGTGTTTAATATACTGCTCTAGAGAAGTCCATGTAGGGGGGGCAGTTTTTTTATGTATTTAACACCGAAAAGAGTAGCTTTAGGTGGTGGATTAATAGGGCTAATAATCCTTATATGTTGTGTTGTGTCTAGTTATAACAAAGCACTTTATGTAGCTAATCTTGATACCCGACCGTTAAATGTTGGTTTAGTAGGGATCATAGAGTCGCTGGAACCGGCAGTAGTTGCAACTGGTGAAGAACAACTCATTGCATCGGCACTTTACGAAGGATTAGTGTTAAATGATAGTGATTCTGGAACTATAAAACCTGCTATTGCCAGTGATTGGAGATTCTCCAATGATGGCAAAAGTTTGATCATAAACCTGAAAAACGGGGTAAAATTTTGTAATGGGAAAATAGTAAATGCTAAAGATGTAAAAGCTTCCTGGGAAAAGAGCTTATCTACCAGCAAGGATTACGAAAAAGTTTCCCTGTTTTTATCTATTGTGGGCAGCAGTGAATTTTTAGAGGGAAAGACGACTGATATATCTGGAATAATTGTAGTAAATGATAAAACATTAAAAATCAATTTCTACCAGCCAAACGCTGCTTTTATATATATGCTGAACAATCCGATATTTTGGGTATATGACTGCGAAGATAAAACAACTCCTGCTCCTGGAACCGGGCCATATGTTTTAAAAGAAAATAAGGATAATAAAGAATTCATTCTTTCCAGAAATGATAAATATCGTCGCGGCTTGCCACGGGTTACAGCCATAAAAATTAACCTGTTCAGGGATGTTAATAGGGCCTTTGATGAATATAAAGCTGGTAAATTAGATTATCTGGATACAGTACCAATAGAAAAAATTAAAGACATCAGGAATAACGAACAGTATAAGAAATTATTTATAGAAAAACCGCTTCTATCAATTTATGCAATAGGTTTTAATGTAAATAAGGAGCCCTTTGTGGGTAACTATCATCTGCGCCGAGCACTTAATTATGCGATTGACCGCAGTGCTATTATAGAAAACGTAATGGGTCATTCATATAGAGCAATTAAAGGAGCAGTACCATTAGGTGTAACCGGCTACAATAGAGAGATGCCTGGCTATACCTACAATCCTCAAAAAGCCGCCGACCTACTTAAAGAAGCCGGGTATCCCCTGGGCGAAGGCCTTAAACCCCTGACAATTGTGTATAACAATAATGAAGGCCATCGTATGGTACTTCAATCTATATCTGAACAATTAGCTCAACTAGGAATAGAAGTACAGCTTACACCAATGGAATGGGATTATTACCAAGGGGAACTAAAAAAGATGAATTTCATGTGTTATAGAATAGGATGGAGTGCGGATTATCCTGATACTGACAGTTTCCTTTATAGTTTATTTCACAGCTCAAATATAGGTATTAGTAATTTTTCAGGTTATACTAACCAGCAGGTTGATAAAATACTGGATGCTTCCAGAGAAGAAACTAAAAGCCAACAGGAAAGGATCAAACTAATGAACCGGGCCGAGGAAATCATAGTTGATGATGCACCGTATTTATGGTTATTCCAAAAGAACGCGGCTAAACTAATAGGCAAACAGGTAAATTCCTTAAATATTAACAATATGGGGATGGTAGACTGGTACAGTATTGAGCTATTAAAGCCTTCATCAGAAGGCAGTAAACTTTAAAGATAATCAATACTATTCCCAGAAATAGTTGATTGTATAGTATTAAATAAAAACCCCTGGAGGGTTATTTTAGCCCCGAAATATCTTGACGTGCTCTGGCTCAGGAGATTGATTGACATAAATATTATAACTATTGTATAATACCTCTTGTCAGGATACCTATCTGATAAATGAGATTTTGCATAATTAGCTTTTTTTATCATTAGTATTATCATCCTGAGTCAAAACCGAAGGATCCTGGTATTTTTCGATAGGATTTGAATTACGCAAAACTCTAAAAGTAAATATTTCTAATAATTGATTATGTCGGAGTGGTGGAACAGGCAGACACGTACGTTTGAGGGGCGTATGCTTTGCGGCGTGGGGGTTCAAGTCCCCCCTCCGACACCAATT
>CAYZYO010000025.1:0-21974 GCA_964482585.1 uncultured Syntrophomonadaceae bacterium
TGACCAAATAATAACGGTATTGAGGGGAGACTGAAAGTCTCCCTAACCGACCAACTGACCAACCGACCAACTGACCAACTGACCAACTAACCAACTACATCATTTTACTGCCGGTTAACAAAGAAAGACTTAGCATACTAAGTCTTTCTTATATCATCAAGTTTTTAAATTCTATCAGATTCCACAGCTGCCTCCACAGGAACTACAATCTGAAGAACAACCACCTGATATGGCCTGATTCATAGCAAAATATACAGCCTGCATGAGATTTTCAAAATTATTCTGCGCGCCAATTAATTCACTAACGACTGTATTACTACTCAATTGCTGTTCTAAAATCTTTAAATGGTTTTTTTCCACGTCTGTAACAATTAGACCATCTCTCATTTTATTTTCCATTTTGTTCTTAGCATCCTGAAAACGCATTACTAAATTAGATGCCTCACTGTCTTGTTTAAGTTTTTCTTGAACTCCCATTATTGCTTTTAACTCATCAGATTCTTTTAAAGCATCACCTAACTGAAGAGCCAGCCTTATTATATCCTCTCTGCTCAAAAAATTCCCTCCTAAATATTTTAATCTAAATGGATAGAAAAACTGATACTTGATCGATCTTAACCGCCATTAAAATTAGATGTTAAAAAGCTAATACTGCACAGTTAAACTAATTCACCAAATAGAGAAAAAGTTTTTGCTTTTACTATTCTAACATTAATCAGGCTTCCAATTAAGCTTTTAGGCCCAGAAAAAATAACAATCCGGTTGGTGCGGGTTCTAGAAGTTAGCTTATTACTATCTGTTTTACTCAGTCCTTCAACCAAAACCTCCTGTTCAGTCCCTTCAAGTGCCTGGTTAGCTTTAGTAGCGATTTTATATTGAATTTCATTTAGTCGAAGCAGTCTGTCCTTTTTAACTTCCAGGGGAATCTGATCTTTAAATTCGGCAGCTCTAGTTCCACTGCGAACCGAATACATAAATGTAAAAGCCGCATCAAATTTTATTCTTTCTACTATATCAACCGTCTGCTGAAATTCCTCTTCTGTTTCACCTGGAAAACCTACAATAATATCGGTGGTAATAGCTACCCCGGGAATACTCTCTCTAATCCTGGCAGCAAGCTCCAGGTACTTTTCCCGGGTATATTTGCGGTTCATCCTTTTTAGAATTCGATTGCTTCCAGCCTGTACTGCAACATGAATATGTTCACAAATCTTCTCATTTTGCGCGATTGTTTGTATAAGTTTATCTGACACATCCTTAGGGTGAGAGGTGGTAAAGCGAATACGTTCAATACCGTCTACAAAAGAAGCCATAACCAGTAAATCCGGAAAATCCACCCCGGCATCTGCTCCCTGGCCATATGAGTTTACATTCTGCCCCAATAGAGTTACTTCTTTAACCCCACTTCCCGCAGCTTCTTCAATTTCTTTTATAATATCTGCTGGTTTGCGGCTTCGTTCCCTTCCTCTAGTATAAGGTACAATACAGTAGCTGCAAAAATTATTACAGCCATACATTATATTGACAAAAGCACTTAATTCATTCTTCCGGCAGGAAGGAAGCGGTTCAATTAGCTCCCCCGCATTTTCCCAAACATTCACCACCGGTGAGTTGTTTTCCTGGGCCTGTTTTAATAATAGTGGTAGTTGATGAATGTTATGGGTACCAAAAACAACATCAACCCCTTGCTTTTTTAATCTTTGTCTAACTTCGGGCAGCTGGGACATACAACCACCAAAAGCAATTTTCATTTCCGGGTTTTCTTTTTTTAAAGCCTTTATTTTTCCTAACTTCCCATATACTTTATTCTCTGCTGAATGGCGAACACTGCAGGTGTTAAAGACTATAAGATCTGCCTGGTCAAGATCATCGGCTTCAATATAGCCATTTTCTTCAAGCAGTCCACTAATTATTTCTGAATCCCTAACATTCATCTGACAGCCATAGGTCAATATATAGTATTTTTTAAAAGAGTCTACTGGGGAGGATTTTTCAATCATTACTACCCGTCCTTTTCATATATGTTAGTTATTTGAGAAATTTGCATTATCCTAAAATCCCAAACATGCCATTCTAAGCAGCAGCAAAGAATCTTGCCCTATCCGGGTCAACTATGGTTATTCCAAACGATAAGATCCTTCGCTCTGCTCAGGATGACACTACTATTTAATTTTACCCTAATACAGCATTGATTTTACACAATCTCACGTAGGAATAAAAGACTTAAAAAAGTTTAAGGCCTGTTAGCAGGTTCTCGAATTATGCAAAATTTGTATTTGGCTTGAATTTAATTAGTAAGAGAATAAAGGCTTAATGCAGTAACCTTACCGGACAGAACCGTAGATAGACCTGTAGGAACCGTAGAGGCGACTTCAGTCGCCGCCCTTTCATCCTGAATTCCGGCTGGCCGGAGACTGAAGTAGCCTCTACGGTGTTAATCTGTGTTAAATCTGTGTTCATCTGTGGTTAATCATCTTGCTTTGTTTTCATCGGTGGTTGTGGCCTGCGGCCATGGGCGGTTAATAAGATTTACTAAAGTTAATACTACCGGCTTACTCTTCAGTTCTAGCATAGACTGCTACTCTCTCGCCGCCGTCGCCTTGTACCAGTACCCGGGCATACTCTGCTGAGGCAGATGTTGTAAGGGCTACAGCATCACCCGGACGTTGATTCATCCTTAAGTTAACCGGTAAACCATCATCAAAAAAGGTATCAGTATTACTGCTGCCATACCCTACTTGTACTCGTACTCTAACATTAGGTGAGTTACTGAGGTTATCAACTAAAAAGGTAGCCTGCTTTCTTGCTCCCAGTGGAATAGGAGTAGAAGCCACTACAGGCATATTCGGGTAAGAGGGCACCACGAGTTTCTCCCTATCAAATATATTCAGGATCCCATCAACAAAAGTAACCTTAAGTCTTGGCCATTCCCGGCTATCTCCGTAATAATTACTGCGAAAACCTACCAGACTATTTTGCTCTTCACTTCCCCTCAATAAAATACCATTATTAGGGATTGCTCCGTTATTCCATCCCGCTGCTAGTCCGGTTAAGTCAAAAAACTGTGGTCCTAATGGGGTATTGTTATTTATGCGGATGCTATCCTCTGCCGCTGCTTGATATAAGGGTTGGGAATCCCACGTGACTGTGGTTTCCAACCACTGGTTTAAAATACGGTGTACCGTTAACGCAGCAGAGTTTTGAACTTCATTACGATACATGAAAAGTTGTAGTTCGGCTTTAACAATAGTACTAATAAGCGGAATATTATCAAGATTAAATCTTAATAAGGACCGGTAATCATCTCCAATCTGCTGATATTGACCAACAAACAGTGCCTCTGTTTGAAAAAAATTAGTATCTGGATACCATTCAGCAACATAAATGGCATTAGTGGGTAATAGAGTTATTACCGCCATCAGACATCCCTCCTATAAATTTAATTACTATAAGTTATTAAATTAATTGGAAAAATGTTACCTTATTAATATTTATAAACAAAAAAGGAATATTATTATATTTAGTGGTATCCCCAGGATTTTCCCAGACCCATAGCCTTGCTGATTATTAATTATTATTTAACCGATCACAAAAAAAGCTGGATAAAAATCCAGCTTTTTTTGTGATTAAAACCTGTCCAGACTGCCAGTATAGGTTTCATAGTTTAGATTATCATCTAGATCCTTCTTAATTTCCTCAGCCATTACATTGATTTCTTCATTAAAACTCAGGTATTTTTGCCGTCGTTCCTCGAATTCGCTACAGCTTGCAAGATTAATCAGGTTTTCCTGCATATTATTAATATCATTAAGTATATTATTCATAAGCTGTTCCGAATGCATTATATACAACCTCCAACATTTTTTAGTATTTATTCTTAACTTTATTATGAATTATATGTATGATTTCAGGGCACAAAATCCTGTCAGTTAAATGAGCATATTGTATAAAAACTATTTTATATCATTAGAACTCTCCTGCCTCCGCGAGGAGACTTCCGTTTCTAAATACCGTTATTATTCTAGCCGGAGACTGAAGTCTCCTCTACAGACCAACTGACAAACCGGCAACTAACCAACTGACCAACTAACCAACTATATAACAACAAAGCGGAAAAGACTTAAACTTTCCCGCCTAAAAACCCCTTATTTAAACAATAGTATTCTCAAACTATGAAATTTTGAATACTTTTAACCCGAAAAATAAATGATATTAAACAATCCGGGTAAACATTTTTTGTCCCTCTCTGAATGCTGCAATATTTACGTCAATCGCTTTTTCGGGTACCAACTGCTTAATGGCCTTTTCTACCTCGTTTCCTGGTAAATCAACAGCAGTACTAAGCAATCCCAACAGGACAACATTGGCTGCTCTTACATTACCACAGGCAACAGCTAAATTAGTAGCATCTACCACAAATGTCTTTTCAATTAACCCCTTTATCTTATCCGTAATGTCCTCTGGATATTTAACCTTTCCCGTCATTACTGGCAGAGGGTCGACCCGATCATTATTAATAATAACCATTCCCCCCGGTTTGAGATAATCCAGCCACCGGGCTGCTTCCAGTTTTTCAAAAGCCAATATGATATCTGCATCTCCTTTTTTAATTATAGGAGAATAAATTTTTTCACCATATCTTACCTGGGATACTACACTGCCACCCCTTTGTGCCATCCCGTGAATCTCTGACACTTTCACATCATAACCTAATTGAACCGCAACCCGGGCAATTATTCTGCTGGTTAAGAGGGTACCCTGTCCACCAACCCCTACGATAAGAATATTTTTTGTCTGCCCGTTCATTTTCATCCCTCCACTATTTTGATAGCATCAAATTTGCATACTTGAGAACATAATCCGCAGTTTACACAGGTATTGGTATTTATCACAGCCTTCTTTTCATCTTCTAAATAGTAAATACCCGTACAACCAACCTTTATACACATTTTACATCCGGTGCAGAGATCACTATCCACATAGTATTCAACATCTGCTGGGGTTTTGCTAAGCAGTGCACAAGGCCTCCGGGCAATTATAACCGAAGGCTCCCTTCTAGCTAACTCTTCCTCTAATGCCTTTTGTAAATCAGACAAATTTAAAGGATCGACTACTTTAACATTTTTGATACCGATCGCCCTGACCAGGGCTTCGATATCCAATTTTTTAGTTGGCTGATTCTTTATGGTTACACCAGTAGCAGGATGTTCCTGGTGGCCAGTCATTGCTGTTGTAGCATTATCTAATATCATAACAGTTGAAGTTCCCTGATTATATACGATATCAATTAATGGGGTTATTCCTGAATGGACAAATGTTGAATCTCCAATAACTGCTACAACCTTCCCGGCAAATTCCTCACCCCGGGCTTTTTCCATACCCAGAGCAGTTCCAATACTTGCTCCCATACATATTGTTGCATCCATACCATTTAAAGGTGCTAAAGCACCAAGAGTATAACAACCTATATCACCCATGACAGTCAATTTCATTTTATTCAGGGTATAAAATACCCCCCGGTGTGGACATCCTGGACACATTAATGGCGGTCTGGCAGGAATCTCTTTTTCTAGACCAAAACTGGTAACTGATTCTGCTGCCAAACATTGTTCTATTATTTCTGGACTATACTCACCTAAAAGGGAAAACAGGTTCTTACCTTCTACCTTTATTCCCCAAGCCTTAACTTGTTCTTCGATAACCGGTTCCAGTTCTTCAATAATTACCAGTTTATCCACCTCTTTAGCAAAAGAAGCTATAAGCTTTTCTGGCAAAGGATTTACCATTCCCAATTTTAAGATTGAAACATCTGGTAATACTTCTTTTACATATTGATAAACAACTCCACTGGTAATAATACCAAGTCTTTTATCGCCCCATTCTATTCTATTTAATTCAGTGTTTTCTGAATATTCTTTTAATTCTAACATGCGCTTTTCCACTTCACTGTGTCTGGCCCTGGCAAACCCCGGAAGCATTACATATTTGGCCGGATTCTTCTTGTAGTCTTTAACTCCCCCCTCATCCCGTTCTCCTTCATCAACCAGGGTTTGAGAATGCGATAACCTGGTAGTTACGCGCAGCATGACTGGAGTATCAAACTTTTCGCTTATGTTAAATGCTTTTTTGGTAAAATCCTTAGCCTCCTGGCTGTCTGATGGTTCAATAACTGGAACCTTGGCGAAACGTCCATAACCGCGATTGTCCTGCTCATTCTGGGAAGAATGCATTCCTGGATCATCGGCAGAAATAAAAACTAGACCACCATTAACCCCTGTATAAGCAAAAGTGTATAAAGGGTCAGCAGCAACATTAACTCCTACATGCTTCATAGCTACAAGGGTTCTGGCACCTCCTATTGAAGCTCCTATTCCAACCTCCATAGCCACTTTTTCATTAGGTGCCCATTCTGCATAAACATCTTTAAATTCTGCTAAATTGCTAACAATTTCAGTACTCGGGGTACCAGGATAAGCAGTAGCAACGGTTACTCCTGCTTCATACGCCCCCCTGGCTATCGCTTCATTACCTATCATTAATCTCCGCATTGTTATCCTCCTTGCCCCTAAACACAGTATATTAATAATCGAGAGTTTTGCATAATTCAAAAACATGTTCTAAGCTTCAGCGAAGAATCTTTAGCTCCTTTGGTTTTGCCTCTAAATTACAATCAAACTAGAGCCTCTAAAGTATCTTCAACAGATGCAAGGGTTCTAGAATTCAAAACAGTTATTATGCAAAATCCTTAATCCTCTCCTTTACCAAAAACGAGAGGAAACATTACTGTCTTACCCGGTTTTTATTCCACTGATCAATGGCCTCGCTTGTGCATTTTGCCATATGATATACACTGGTGATACTCCCGCTGTTGCTTGATTTCGAACCCCTTTTGTCGAAACGCAGTCCAACCGTTCCGGTTATAGATACCTGTCCAACTGGTGGTAACCGCTTGGCTGTTGCTTTTCCGGGAATCAAAAATCCCCGCTTAATTCTTATAATACCCAGGTCTTTCTCATTCCCTACTGAAGCGTCAATAGCGACATCTATAGTTTCAGGATGATTGGCTTTTATTTTAGCTATTTCCTTAACCATATTTTTAGCATGTAAAGGCTGATCTAGCGTACCATAAACCAATAAACCAGCTGCTCTTTCTTCAAGCATTGTGCCTACAAGCGGACCATAACAGTCTAATATATGTCTATCAGAACCAATACAGATGTATAATGGTTCGATATTTTTAGTATAAAAAATCTTATTAAGAGCCTCTATTATTTTCTCCTTTATATCACTTTCCCGGTAGTGTTTTTCCAATAATAATATATCTATCCCTCCAGAATAGTTTTAAGGCCATTAATAAAACGAATATTTTCATCTTTGCTGCCAATAGTAACGCGAATATAAGTAGAATACCCGAAGATATCCCCGGTTCTAACAATTATCCCTTTTTGAAGGAGTTTTTTAAAAACCTCCTGGCAGTCCTTTTGAACATCTACAAAAATAAAATTGGCTTCGGTTTCAACATATATAAGTCCCATTTTATTAAATTCTCCATATAGAAACTGTTTTCCTAAAGAATTTACTTTTTTACTCTCTTCAACATGTTCAAAATCATCAAGTCCAGCAGCAGCACCCTTTTGAGCCAACATATTAACATTAAAGGGTTCCATTACCCGTTCCACCGCCTGAGCAATATCTACAGTTGTTAAACCATAACCAATCCTTAAGGCAGCAAGTCCATAAATCTTAGAAAAAGTCCTCATTACAATAACGTTTTTACCTTGATTAATATAATCTAAACTCCTGGGGAAACCAGAATTTTCAACATATTCAACATAGGCCTCGTCAATAATTACCAGTATATCCTCTGGCACCTGGGCCATGAACTCATCCATTTCATCAGCATCAACTATAGTTCCAGTGGGATTATTAGGATTACATATAAATATAATCTTGGTCTTTTCAGTTACCGCTGCCAGCATCGCTTCCAGATCATGTTTAAAATCTACCAGAGGGATACTCTTACATTCGGCCCCCATTATCTTGGCGGTAAATTCATATTCGGAAAAAGAAGGATCGGCAAAGATAACTTCATCTCCCCTGTTCAAAAAGGTTTCAGCAACCAGCTTTAAAAGTTCGTCAGAACCATTTCCTATTAATATTCCTTCTTTTTTAATCCCGGTTACTGATGCTAGCTTTTCTTTAAGATAATAACAGTTACTGTCAGGATACAAGTGAAGTTCATCCAAACTTTTTTTAATCGTCTTCACTGCTTTGGGTGAAGAACCCAGGGGATTTTCATTTGAAGCCAGCTTTATAATATCCTTTAATCCCAATTCTCTTTTAACCTCTTCTATTGGCTTACCTGGCACATAAGGATTAATATTAAATATCTCCTGCCTGGCCCTATCTTTTATAAAATTATTCATCTCAGGTACCTCCTAGCTAAAATTTATTTCATTGATATTTTTTTGATTTAGGATTCTACATATTTGATTAGTTAGAAAATTACCTTTTTCATTTATGGTTGTGCCTTGTAGGCATGGTAGGTTCCACTGCTTACATCGTAGAGGAGGCTTTAATCTCTGGCTAGTCGGGAAAACTGAAGTCTTCTCTACAGTGCATAAATACTCCTTTTCGCAGTAATCCTCAATTAAAACAAAATGCTGACATCCAGGAAAAACCTGCTGCCAACAAAACATTCATCAACTGTAATTTGGTATCATTTTATTATAAGAAACCAAACCCCAAATAATATTAATAAACGATAATACTAAAACTACCTTAAGCAGCATCCGGCCATCCTCCCATGCAACAATACTACTGCATTATCCTCTATACTCCGTAATCTAAAGGCTCTACTTTAATCAATAAAACCATACTACTTCAACATTTCCCTTATAAAAAACGGCAAATAAAACGCAGAAGTGTGAATATAATTACTATAGTATTTTAACCCAGAAAACTCTGTCCTGTCACTACCCAATTTAAGTGGATCATATTTTTTACTCCCCATAGTAAAAGACCAGGGCCCACTTACGTAAGTAGGTACTGCTGCCAGGTATACATACGTATTAGGAAAAACCTCACTAATGTTTTTATTTACAAATTTAAAAATATCCTGATAAAAGATAGGAGATTCTGATTGAACTACCAGCAATCCGGCATCATCCAGAATATTATATATATCCTGGTAAAACTCCCTGCTGAATAATTGAACCGCCGGGCCTACCGGATCAGAAGAATCAACAATTACTATATCGTATTTATGCCTGGTATTTCTTACATATTTAACACCATCTTTTACAAGAAGCGTCAGCCTGGGATCATTAAAGGCACATGCTAACGAAGGAAAATATTTCTTACTGTTTTCAATAACCCTTTCATCAATCTCTACCATGTGGATTGTCTTTACCCTTTTATATCTAGCAACTTCTCTTAAAGTTCCCCCATCTCCTCCACCTATGATTAAAACATTCTCAGGATTAGGATGGGTATTCATAGCAGGGTGAACAATCATCTCGTGATAAATAAACTCATCTTTCTCAGTTGTTTGCAATGCATCATCCAGTATAAGCGCTCTGCCCCATTCTTCTGTCTCTACAACTGACAGCTTCTGGTATTTTGTTTGTTCACTATGAAGTATAGAATTTATTCTCCATTTAACTTCATAACCCGGTGTATGGCTCTCATGAAACCAAAATTTGCTCAATATAATAAACCTCCTAATAGCACTTGTTAAAAAAAGCTTTAGTTTTGAAGCAGTTCTTTAATAAGTTCTTCTTTAGAAGTTAATGAATCTGTGTCATTAAAATCAATAGTTAATAAGGTTTCTTTTATTATCTGGTTAATTTCCATACCTTTATCTGCATTAATCCATTCTTTTAAGACATTAATTAAACCAGTACTGTCCTTTTTTATTATTACTGATTCCAAAATATTTAATAGGAAATGCATTTCCGGTTCATTTATTTGCTCTTTAAAATATAGATCAGCTATAAGACTTGCAGTTTCATCATAAATCTTATATTTATACTGATCATTATTAAACACCAGTATTATCCCCTTTCAGCATCTTTCATTAACTGTCTTTGTAAATCAAATTGAATCGGCATCCTGACTCCGCTTCTGCCATCCCGGTTTTTTTCAACATATATATAATAGTTGGGATTAATGTATTTTTTTAATTCCTCGTTCTCTTCTAATTCATCCCTGGGAATAGGACTTAGTTTAAGCATAAGATCACATTCATTCTTCATCCGTTTAGCTCCTTGTAAGGTCCCATCAGGATTAAGCTGAACTAAACACATTATAGCAATTTTTAGATTCTGGGCCAGCATTTTTTGAGTTTTTACTATCTTCTCAAGTATCTGCCATTCCTGTAATTTCGGATCATATTTATCCATTCTCCCTATATAGTCAATAATCATCATATCGATGCTTTTCTGAGCTTTAAATTTACGGGCGACCGAAATGGTTTTCTCTGGTGTGAGATTAGGACAGGGATAAGAATAGAAACCGCTTTCCCTTAAACTGGAATATCCATTAAATATAATTGATAATTCGGTTTCACTAATATCACCACTGCGAACCCGGTCATGCTCTACCCCTGACAATATCGATCCCCAGCGTAAAGCTATCTGTTCTCTGCTCATTTCCGTATTTAGATAAAGAATATTCTTTTTGAATTCTACTGCCACTGCCTTAGCAGTATTCAAAGCAAATGCCGTTTTCCCATGTCCTGTTTGCGCCCCTAAAATAATTAAATCGCCAGCTTTATACCCCAGGGTTAAGTGATTTAAATTTTCAAAACCGGTAGGCAGTCCATCAAGAGGAATAATCCCTTTGTGTTCTTCTTTGATTTCCTTGTATCTAAGAAACCTGCGTTCTACTTCACTATAGCCAACATTGGCCATATCTGATGGGGTATCAATCCGGTCATCAATTTCCAGGGCAGTAAGATTAGTTAATTCTTCTTCTGCAGCCATTAATATTTGTTCAACATCATAATCCTTTTTTTCGTAAATAACCTGGTAGCTTTTTCTCAAAAATTCATCAAATTTACGGAGCCTTGCCTTGTCTTTTACTTTAGTTATCCAGTATTTGATATTATCAACATCTATGTAATGCTCTGCAATATACTTGAGTTCTTCGATATCTTCCGGATTATTCAATACTCCCAGATTATGTCCCTCTTTAATTAATTCAACATATGTTGGACGTATCTCCCTTTCAAATAGACTGCAGGTTAAATCAAAAATAATCACATGCCGGGGTAAATAAAAGTCTCCAGCACTAAGTAAATTATAAGCCTCTATACATGCATCTTCTGAATGAAACATTGATGATAAAACCCGCCGCTCACTTTCAAGATCATACAAAAGCTCATGTTTTACGTCATTTCTAATTTCTAAGCTCATTAACAATCTCCATCTTAAATTCTTCACAATTAGATAAATTGCATATTCAAAACTTCATTCTAAGCATCAACAAATAACCTCTAGATCCATCGGCTGGACTCAGGATGAGATTGCGAAAAGACAAGCTATTTACCTGATAGAACTGTAGAGGCGACTTCAGTCGCCACCCTTTCATCCTGAATTGCCCCCGGCCGGCGACTGAAGTCGCCTCTACGGGATAAGATACGGTACAATATAAGAATTAAGAATTAACTGCAGAGTTAAGTGGTTGTGTCCTCCGGTCGTGGTGATTGTTTCCGGTGTCTGTCTGCATCTTATAATCCACACCTATACCCCCCCCTGACCAACAGCAAAATCCCTTGATGTTTAAACCTCTCTGTTTACCTATTTCGACTTGTTTGGCACCACAAATATTTCGTATTCTTCATCAGAACTCTTTCCTGCCAGCTGTTTCTGTACCCCATTATTTGACTTCTGTTTTTTATTGCGCATTTTAAAATTACTAATCTCTTTTTCTACTTCTTCAACTTGATGTATCTCTTTACTCATCCAGTCATGTAATACACTATCTATGTATTCAAGTCCGCCATTTTTAGTATGGCGGCACATTAATTCGCCTGCTTTCATGATCATTTTATGAGAAAAATTCCAATCAAAACGCCATTTATAATAGGCCTTTTTTCGTGCTTCAGCATTCATATCAATCCCGGTAAAATCACCGAATTCCGCTATATCAGGATCAAACCTTTTGAACTTCCATGCCCGGTTTTTATCACTATCAACATATTGTTTAAAATATAAATCTAATCCTTCAACTGTTTTTATTGCGTATTGTTTTAGGTCAGCCGCTATTCTACTGATATCATGAGGATTAAAAATATTGCGCTCAAAACTTAATTCCAGCATACAAAGTAAGAATTCGGGAGTAAAAGCCATATCACTTAACCAGACTTTTAACTCCTTAGCCATTTTAGCACTCATAAGATTTCCGGTTTTCCTCGAAATAAAATCTGCTACCTTTTTGTAATTAGCATCTAATAAATACGGATTATTATCTTGAATAATACGTTTATTCTTCTCTTCTTCGAGCTCTAGCTGTAACTGTTCAATTTTACTGCGGAATTCCTTTACCAGTTTTTCGATTTCGGTTTTGTCGGTTTTAGATTTAGATGTTTCTCCATTATCCCTGGTAATAAAAAATTCCAATTTTATAAACAGAGGTTCTAAATATACTTCTTTATCATTTTTGACAGCGTTTATTTCTATTATAGAAAGCCTTTTTAACCGGTTTAACCTTCTAGACAGTTTTTGTTTAGTTAAAAAGGGACAATATTGAAGTATTTGTTCAATAGTAACTCCAGATTGTAAAAAGGGTTTACTCTTTTGAAAAGTATATAGAAGTGTAGAAAGTACTCCTATATCCTCTAGTTCAAGTTCAAGTTCTTTAGCATAATTGAATAATACTCCTGGTATATTAACATAACCAAAACGATATATCTCCATCCAGGTACGATTCTGTTGCATCATCTTCCCTACCTTTAACAACATAAGTAAGGAGATTATATCATTTAAAATCTAATACCAACAATATGAAAAATAGCATTTTAAGACAGGCATTTTTTATTATCACTTGAATAATCATTATAGCTAGTACAAAGGTAGTATTTTAAAATTCTTTATGATTAGTACTAATAAAAAAATAAGCACTTAACGCAGTCACCTTACCGGACAGAACCGTAGAAAGAACCGTAGAAAGAACCGTAGAGGCGACTTCAGTCGCCCCTCCCATTCCAACTTTCCAACTTTCCAACTTTCCAACTTTCCAACTTTCCAACTTTCCAACTTTCCAAAAAAAAATAACCGAACACAGTTCGGTCGGAGTGTATATCACACTAATTTAAATAGGTATTTAATCTCTTAATATTTTGGATAATCTTATCGTAGTTTTCATCACTCCAGTTATTCTTGAACATTTCATGAAGTTTTAAACGCAGGTCTAGATACAGCTTCTCTGCGAGTATAGCCTTATCAGCATTCTCTCCTGTAAAATGGGTTTTAATTAAATCTCTCCCGGCTGGCTTAAGTTCATATTCATCAAGCCATTCGGGAATATATACTGGAATCATCATTTCTTTTTCAAAAACTTCAGCCAGAGCCAGCTGGGCTTGTTCTTCACCGTGAACTAAAAAGATTCCCCTGGGAGGGAATACATAGTTTTTTATCCAATCAATTAAAGCTTTTTTATCTGCATGTGCCGAGTAAGCCTCAATAGTTCTTATATTTGCTCTAACCTCTATCTTTTCCCCGTGAATGGTAACAGTTTTTTCCCCATCTAGTATTCTTCTCCCCAAGGTACCTATTGCCTGGTAACCAACAAAAAGAATAGTTGATTCAGGTCTCCATAGATTATGCTTAAGATGATGTTTAATTCTTCCGGCATCACACATACCGCTTGCTGATATTATGATAGTATTATTCCTCACATTATTAAGCCTCATAGATTCTTCCTGAGTTCTTGAAAAATGTAGATTGGGCAGCATTAGTGGATGATCAGAACTATCCATAATCTCTCTTGTTGTATGATCATAACAATCAATATGCTTTTGAAATATCTTGGTAGCTGCAATTGCTAATGGACTATCTATATATAAATCTATAGATGGCTTTAGTTTACCTTCGTCATACAAACATCTTAAGTCATACAAAAGATCCTGAGTTCTCTCAACAGCAAAGGCAGGAATTATTAAATTCCCGCCATTGGCCATAGTTTCATCAATTACCGCTTTCAACTGTTCACTTCGACTTGATATCTGAGCGCGATATTTATCACCGTAAGTCGATTCCATAACAACATAATCAGCATTTTCAATTATTGTCGGGTCCTTAATAATTGGTTGATCATTTTGCCCTAGATCACCACTAAACACTATTTTCAGCTTTTGATTATCTTCTTCCACCCATACTTCAATAATACAGGAACCTAAAATATGCCCCGCATCTCGCAATCTCACTTCAACCCCGGGAGCGAGACCTATTATTTCATCCATATTCAAAGATTTAAACTGGGATAAACAATTAACTGCATCCTCTTCAGTATAAATCGGTTCCAATAATAGTTTTCCAGCCCGTTTTAATTTACGGTTCTTCCGTTCTACTTCTGATTCTTGTATGGAACCTGAATCAGGTAGTAATACTCCAGCCAGTTCCTCAGTAGCATGGCTGCAGTAGATAGGTCCCTTAAAACCATGTTTGCACAATTTAGGAATCAATCCAATATGATCGATGTGAGCATGAGTAACAACTAAGAAATCAATAGACTGTGGATTTACTGTAAATTCATTATAGTTTTTTTCCTTTATCTCTTTCGAACCCTGAAAAAGGCCACAGTCAATGGCAAAACGTACATCCTGGGTTTCTACTAAAAAAAACGATCCCGTGACGGTTTTCGCAGCACCTAAAAACTTGATTTTCATCAACTAGTCCCCCATATAGAGTATATACTAGTATATTATACAGCAATTATTTTGCGTGTGTCCTTTTCTTGTGATAATTTATTGTATTGCTGATAAAAATCAATTATCTCCCACCTAATTATATCGTTATCACCACTCTTTAAAGCCCTTTGGATATTTTCAAAGCTGGTCCTGCCAAATTCTTTAACTACTTCATTACTATCAAGGTCTTGAACAAACTCGCTGTATTTATTATGTACCTGCTCAAATATTCCCCAATATAATTCTCTAATCTGCTGTATTCTTTTGCCAACTTGGTTACTACTAAATTCATCTTTTTCAACTATATGCAGGAGACTGTGAAATAGATTATGCAATAATTTATTCTGAAAAACTGCTACCAGTACTTCTCGTTTATACTGTTTAGATAATAGGTAACGCAAGTAGTCTTTTAACTCCTTTTGCCCTGCCGGTTTAAGAATCTGGTAAATATTCAAAAGCTCTACATCCTCAGTCGTAATATCACCGATCACAAGAACCCCCCCCTTTAAACTTCATTATAAAGAGGGTTCAACTTGTAGTATTATAATTCCTTTAGTTAATTATCGTAATATTATTGTTTAATTCATTACTATTCGCTAATATTCTTAAATAATAACCTATTTTTTGTATATTATCCTTTTCTATGTCGTTGCAGAAAGACTCCGATTTTTTCTATAGCTTCCTCAATATTATGTACATTGGCGGCATAACAGCACCTGATAAATCCTTCTCCATTACTACCAAAGGCATTACCTGGAACTACTGCTACTTTTTCTTCCAGCAAGAGTTTTTCACAAAACTCTTCACTTCTCATACCAGAAGATTTTATTGATGGAAAACAGTAAAAAGCTCCCTTGGGTTCAAAACATTCCAATCCTATTTCATTTAGTCCTGACAGAATTATTTTACGGCGATAATTATAGTCATCGACCATTTTCCTCATTTCGACCTCACCATGACGAATTGCTTCTACTGCTGCTTGTTGGCTCATTATTGGAGCACACATAATTGTATATTGATGAATCTTATTCATAGCCGAGATAATATCTGGATGCCCACAGGCATAACCTATCCTCCACCCGGTCATAGCAAAGGCTTTAGAAAAGCCGTTCATTAAAATAGTTCTATCTTTCATTCCCGGCAAGGATGCTATTGATACATGTTTCCCATTATAGGTTAACTCCGAATATATCTCATCAGATATTACAATCAAGTCATTCTTAATAATTATGTCTGTCAGGGCCTTCAAGTCCTTTTCATACATAATTCCACCAGTTGGATTATTAGGGTAAGTCAGTATAAGAACTTTACTTTTGGGAGTAATACAGCTTTCCAAAACATCAGGACGCAAACGGTATTGGTCTTCATTATAGGTCTGGATAGGTACTGCTTTCCCATAAGCCAGGGTTGCTCCAGGCGCATATGATACATATGAAGGCTCCGGGACTATAACCTCATCCCCAGGCTCTATAAGTGCCCTTAGTGCAAGATCCACCGCTTCACTAACTCCTACAGTTACCAGGACCTCCTCTTCAGGTGAATACTCAATTCCTATTCGTCTTTTTTCATAATTACCAATCTCTTCCCTTAATTCAAGCAGTCCTTGATTTGAAGTATACATGGTATATCCTTTTTCCAGAGCGTAAAAACAGGCCTCACGGATGTGCCATGGAGTAACATAATCAGGTTCGCCTACTCCCAAAGAAATAACCCCTTCAGTCTGGGTCACCAAGTCAAAAAACTTCCTTATTCCAGAAGAAGGAACCGCTTTAACCACACTAGAAATATATCTACTCATACCGCTCATGGGCTTACCACCAACCTTTTATCTTCATGAGGTTTTTCAAAAATAAAATTATCCTGTTTATATCTCTTTAATACAAAATGGGTAACTGTACTCTGCACGTCATCCAGGGTTGAAAGCTTATAGGACACAAACCAGGCAATATCTTTTAGACTTTTTCCTGATACAACTACTGACAGATCATAAGTACCACTCATTAAATAAACACATCTAACTTCCGGAAAACGGCAAACCCTTTCGGCAACCTTGTTGAAACCAACTTCTCTTTGCGGCACTACCTTGACATCTATCATAGCTGTAACCCCATCGTCTCCGATGGCATCCCAGTTAATAATAGCATTATAGCCTAAAATTATTTTTTCCCTTTCCAACATTTCTATAGTTGATTTAATAATCTGTTCATCTTCGTCCAGCATAACTGCAATTTGATGTGGAGTTATTTTGGCATTCTGTTCAATTAAGTTCAAGATCTTCTTCTCCAGTTCCATTTGCTTTCCTCCTTTGTTAATAAATATGACAGAATCTTAAATTTATAAACAAAAAACTCTCATCCCCGGTAAGGGACGAGAGATTATTATTCCCGCGGTACCACCCTATTTGGCTGCTGCCCTCTTGCTTCTTTTTAACGGTTGAATCCCGTCCGGCTTAGTATATTTTTAAAAAATATATTACACCAGAATTCCCAGGTGGCATTCATTACAACCATGCTGCCGGTTTTCACCTGCTCCAGCTCTCTGAAGAACAAGTTTGTAACTACTCTTCTGATCATCAATTTAGAATATTAATTTGTTAAATATCCTATCACTTCAGTTATATTCAGTCAAGTTGTAAAATTTTATCTATTTCGCCATTCTTTTTCTGAACTATTTCTGGATTAATTGCATATGATTAATTTAAACTTTTACATTGGAGGGGGTTAATATTGAATACTAAATTTAATCTTACTACTGAAGAAGAACAGGTGGCCAAAAGAATTAACAGTTATTTTAAACCGGGTGATATGAGTTTTCAAGAAAAATTATTTCACGCCCTTCTAATAGCTCAGAATGAATTAGATGGCCATCATTTTTCTACTGAGTATGAACGTTTACGGATACTGCAGTTTAAAAGTGTCCTGGATAGCCTGCATCAAAAATTTTGCGGCAATTATGTTAATCGTTTAGAATGACAGCCGGATGATAATCAATCGAAAAACAAAAATTTCTTTTTTAAGAACCGGTATTGAGCAATATATCCTATAAGGCCAAAAAAAGCCATTATTACATATGCAATTCTTTCCACTAAAATACGTGATTTTAAACCGGCTATAGTTTCGTCTTTTTTACCCAGGAAATCAAAGATACTTTCCTTTTCCTTCCTTAGAGATTCAATCTCTTCAAGGTTTTTACTGCATTCATCCTGGAGTATATAGTATTTACTCCAGGTTGAAACCCGCTCTTTTTTTAGCTCATCAATCCAGTTATCATATACATATTTGTCTTTATCATCTACCACTATAGTATCATAAAGGGGAATTCCTTTAGCATTAAATAGGCTTTCCATATTAGTAAGCTTGCAAATCGTGGGTACAATATCAATAACCATACTGTCCGTTATTTCGGTATTATCCCTGCACTTAGGTCCGTACATAATTAAGGGAACCAAATTGCTGGGGGAAGAGCTAAGTGGAGATGTAATAATTATCAAAGAATTATAATAAAGGTTTTCTTTCTTAAGTTTACCTGTAAATTCCCCTATGCATTTATCAAAGCCGGTTATAGCATCATAATATTCTTTCTCATTTAAACCAAGTAAGGCCTGTTTGCAATCATTAATATAAATATAGTTAAAAAACGGTTTGTTATGCTCGAAGTATTCTAATGCCCGGGTTAATACATCCTGGTCAGCAGCAGAAGATTCTAAACAAATATACTGTTTTTCATCAACAGCAAATGATTTAAGCCTTCCACCTGATCCATCAACAATTGCATAACTCTTATTATTTTTATCAAATAGATCTATAATTGTGTCAACTTCAATTCTATCATCGGCCTTAAAAAACTGGTGTTCATCTGGAAGAGTGCCTGATAACAAAGACGCCTCTGCGGCTTCACTGGAATTGGTTTTCAGGGCCATAGATTTTTCATCAATAATGCCTTCCCTGGCTAGCTTTAGTATATTAGGGGTGAGGGTACTAATAAAACCTTCGTAGTTTAAACCATCAACACTAATAATAAAAATGTGTTTTATTTCTTCTTTGTTTCCGGTCTCGGCCGTTATTTTTCCAGGCACTAACAGTAAGAAAACCATTACTAAACATATATTAATTATCAACAGCAAATGTTTAGGCAATAAAATCCCCTGCTTTTTGCTAAAATCCTGGATAGATTCCAGGACCTTTTCATCATCTTGTTATATTTTTATTGCCGGGGAAATATAATATGCCAGTTCAATACTTGCCGCTTTTGATTATTGAATAAACTAAAAATAAGCCTAAAATCATGGCGGTAACAAAACCCGCCTCAACAAGAGGAATTCTTAAAAAGAAAGGATTGCTGGCTTTGTCAACCATTAAAGAGGTTCCAACAATTATACTGGCTAAGATTATAGCCAGTGATACACGGTTAGACATTATATCGAATCTATTCCCAAGTTTCCTTAAATTGGAATGTTCCAGTTTTAATTTTAATTCGCCTTCTTCAACTATCTTTAGGATATTATCTGCTTCCCTGGGAAAATTCTGCACCAGGTTAACATAATCAATAACTAAGTCCCTGAAATCATTTTTTAATCTATCAGGAGCAATTCTTTGCGTAAGCAGTTTTTTTCCAAAAGGCTCAGCAATATCTACTATACTCAGCTGTGGATCAAGCCGGGAAATAATACTTTCTATAGTCATCAGCATTTTTACCATTAATGAAAGTTCGGCTGGAATCCGCATTTGATATTTTACGGATAATTCCAGCAGCTCAGAAAGTGCCTTGCCTACGTTAATCTCGGATAAAGGTAGACCGTAATATTTCCTTTGCAAAAAAGCTACATCTCTTCTAAATTCTTCTTTATTAACATATTGACTGCCAATACCAATATCAAGCAGAGCCCTGGTAACACCATTAGAATCATACCTCATCATACTTATTAATAGATTCATCGCTCTTTCTTTGGTAACCTCATCTATTATTCCCACCTGGCCAAAATCATAAAATATTATTTTTTCGCCTCCGGTGATTGCAATATTTCCAGGATGAGGGTCTGCATGGAAAAAACCGTTTTCATAAATCTGTTTAAACAATGCCTCTACAAGATTATTGGCAATTTTAACGGTATCAAAATCTGCCTTTTTCAGATTCACAAAATCCGAAATCTTAATTCCACTAATATATTCCAGGGTAAGAATTCTTTGAGAAGAGTATCCCCATATAACAGCTGGTATAATTACCTTATCATCATTTTTAAACTGGGAATAAAACATATCCGTATTCCTGGCTTCTTTATGAAAATCTAATTCATTGTGCAGGGCTTCTCCCATTTCTTTAACGATTTCGGTTACCTTATACAGCTTCCCCCAACTAGTTCTTTTTTCTAAGAGACTGGCCAATTCCAATAAAATATCTAAGTCCGTTTCCACCATATTCTGTATTCCTGGCCGCTGCACCTTTAAAACTACATCTTTTCCTGAATGAAGGGTAGCTCTATGAACCTGTGCCATTGACGCTGCAGCAATAGGTTCATCAACAAAATGGGCAAAGTCTTTCTCAATGTCTATCCCGGCATCATTACATATTTCCTTAAGAACCTCATAAGAAAAAGGAGGAACGTCATTTTGCAGCTTTTCTAATTCCGTGATATATTCTGCGGGTAAAAAATCCGGTCTGGTACTTAACAGCTGTCCCAATTTTATAAATGTAGGTCCCAGCTCTTCTAAAGCAAATCGCAATCTCCGGGGTATATTACGGCCCTGCAATTCCAATCTATTCTGTAATTCTTCTTTAGTAAGCTTGCGAAAAGAAAACCGATCAAAAAAAGAGCCAAAACCGTGTTTTATTAGTACATTAGCAACCTCTTTATATCTAGGTAGATGGCTAATATGATGAATACCCTTGCGTATTTGCAAATTATCCCCTCCAGATATAATAATTACTGCCAGGAAGTAAATCCCTGGCAGTAATTATTAGCTTATTGGCTGTTGCTTTTAGCCTCTAATTCGGTGACTCTTGCCTGTAAAGCCTCGAACTCGGATCTGGAAATAAACGGCATCTCATTCTTTAATTTCTCTAATTCTTCTTTTATATAGGTGCGGGTTGCCTTTCTTTCGTCTTCTCCCCTTTTCACCGCATCATCTATAAAAGATCTTGCTTCATCTTTACTCATTTCCCCTCGTTCAACCAATTCAGTAAAAAGCTGTTCTCCTTTTTCCCTGGTTAAACTCATAACTCCTAATCCCATGTAAAACATTTTTCTAAACATTCTCATAAAAAGCCCTCCTTCGGTTTGATTGTACAGGGTTTTATATGGTTAGCATACCACAATACCCCCAATCTTACTATTATATACTGCCCTTTGTGTTGAAAATAAACCTATACAATATGGGAAGTGCATAATCAGCTTTAATAGTATTAGCCAGGCATTCTAGCTCTATCCATCGTAAAATAAGCCCGATTCTCATCCCGAGACAAAACCAAAGGATCTTAAATATTCTCCACTGACACTCACAGTGATATGTTGAATTTTTAAATCATGTAAAACCCTTGGAATAATTAAAATAATTGAATAAAACAATTAACTCTTTCAAAAACTATATAAGGATTTTGCACAGCCGGTTTTTTATTATTATAAGATTATAGTACCACTGCGAAAAGAAGTACTTATATATCATTTATAGGTCAGTAGAGGAGACTTCAGTCTTCCTTAAATACCGTTAATATCTGGCTAGGCCGGAGCCTTAAGTCTCCTCTACGATACAAAAAATTAGGGTTTTTCTCAGTTGAATCAGATTATACTCTTTATAATATTACTGGGATGTAGCCAAGTGGTAAGGCACCGGACTTTGACTCCGCCATTCGCTGGTTCGAATCCAGCCATCCCAGCCATAATTAAAAGGCTTGTACCAAGCCTTTTTATACTTTTACAATCATTTTAATAAATAATAACTCAACACCTTGATTTATCATACATCAGCTATTATAATATTTAGTGCAGTTTAATTTCAGGGCCATTAGCTCAATCAGGCAGAGCAGCTGACTCTTAATCAGAAGGTTGAAGGTTCGATTCCTTCATGGC
>CAYZYO010000026.1:0-3239 GCA_964482585.1 uncultured Syntrophomonadaceae bacterium
TCGGGCTCCGGTTATTTCTTCACATGCACGGACACACCTGGTGCACATAATACACTTTTCATAATCCCTTATGATAAACAGGTCCGGGTCTTCAATCACATAGTCAGGCCCTTCCCCAATAAATCGGCTATTAGTAACATTATACCGGTAGCAGTAATCCTGCAACAGGCAGCTGCCGTCGCTTTCACAGGTATGACAGGTCAATTTATGCCGGGCCAGCAGGAGCTCCAATATGGTTTTGCGGGCCTCTACTACTGACGGGCTTTCCGTTTTAATTACCATACCTTCTTCTGAAGGTGTAACACAGCTGGCTAACAGGTTAGGCCGTCCCTGACATTCAACCACACACATCCTGCAGGAGCCGGCTAAACGCAGATCCGGATCGTAACAAAAAGTCGGAATATCGGCCCCGGCCTGGCGACAGGCTTCCAGCAACATGGTTCCCTTTTTTACTTCGATTTCATTACCATCTATGGTCAATTTAATCATTCAGGCCCTCCTTTAAGTTGTTCGTGTTTATAATTAGCCAACTGCTTGTTATCTATAACAACGAGATATTTTTCAATGCTTTCTTAAATCATTTTAACCTAATATTCATCTTTAAAATTTCTAATATAATAGTAGTATCTACAGGAACTGGAGCCGCCATTCCCAATTCACTAAAGTCTTTTCACTACCGGGTTTAATGGTCATTTCGCTCATCACATCCCTTAATAAAAAACTGATACTTATTACGCCTATCTTTTTTTGCCTGGTACATAGCAGCATCAGTCTTTTTCCATCAAGGTCTGTTTATCCTGAGCATCTTTGGGGAATATACTTATGCCTATACTGGCAGTCAGTGTTATATCTGTTGCATCACTAAAAGGAATCTTCAGACAACCAAGAATTTTCTTGAGAACCGTTGTAAGATCTACAAGCACTTCATACAAGATATTCGATATGTAAATTTCCAAATTTTTATCCGGTTTGTTATTAACCATATACGATATAAAGAGCAGGGAGTACCAAACTCCCTGCTCTTTATAAACTATTTAATATATTTGGCTGTTTGATAGCTAGCTGAAAAACCCCTTAACCAGGATTAACGGAGTTCCGGCATCTGCCGATCCACTTACCAGGTCTGCAAGACTGGCTATTAAATCTACCGCCTTCCTTGGAGTAGTCCCTTCTGTTTCTATGCTATCTCTTTCAAAAGATGCCCCTTTTCTTGATTCTAAAAAAGACTCTATTTCCTGAATATCATTTCCTTCGTCAAGCATTTTATCTACCATATATTTATATTTTATACCCTCCCGGTATTTTCCCCTCAGTCCTTTAGTCATCCCAAAAACCGGTTGGGGATCAGCTAATTCATATATGCGGGTTGCAGGATCACAATAAGCTCCATCACCATATACGATTACTTCTATACTCTTTCCTAATCCTTCCCTAACCATGGTCTGCAGTCTATCAGCAAATTGATCAGCTTCACGGGGTGCCAGCTTAAGTTTATCTCCAGAAGATAGGTTGCTGCCTAGTACTCCCCATTCTGACCAGGCTTCTGCATTATCACAACAGATTTCTTGTAAGGTTATACAGTTCTTGAAACCCTGACTTAATACTTTGCTTTTTACCCGGTCACGGGTATGGACGTTAGCAACTATAATTCCATCTAAACTATGTTTAACCATCTCCAGGGGATCATTAGCAAGAAAAATATGGCTCCTGCAGCCTTGTTGAGTAATTATATCATTATATAGATCAATATAATCAACCTGGGTAATAGGATGCTTAAACCGTTCTGGGCCAATATCCTCAAGGGTAATTAAATCCTTGCCTAATTTTTCAGCAAAATCATCGGGAAGAATTTGGTTGCCAACTTCATCCGCTGGATAAGATAATTGAACAACAACTTCTCCCTGGGGTACAGCTGCAGCAAGGCCTTTTAATATTGGAGCAAAACGATTTCGGCTTAACATGGGAAATAAAACCCCGATTTTGCTGCCGGGTTTAAGGTTAAGTTTCTTTCTCACCTCTAATGCTATATCTTTTATCGTGACATAGTTGTTCTGGGCTCTTGCTACCACTGATTCAGTAACACATACGGTATCATTATCATGCAATAGTTTACTGCTATTACACCGGGATAATGCTTCATAAGCCATTTCAACCAAATCGCTTCCCGGTACTATTATCCCCATTTTAATCCCAAACGCTGATACTCCAATATAATCCGGTAATATACTCATATAAACATTTCTCCTTTCCCGTCTTTGGGATAAGTAAACAGTCCTTTCATATTGTAATGAAAAAAGATTGGTAATATCAAGTGTTTAGTGTCGATCTTTGGTATAAAAATATTTACTAATATAGAAAATAAAATAAATTAATATAAATTAGGTGATATTTTATGAGAACTCTATGGAAAGGCGCAGTAAGCTTTGGACTAGTAAATATACCCGTTAAGATGTATACTGCTACTGAAAAAAAAGACATCAAGTTTAATTATCTGCATAAAGAATGTATGTCTCCGGTTCAGTATCATAAGTTTTGCCCCCAATGCAACCGCGAGATAAATAACGAGGAAATAGTACGGGGTTATGAATATCAAAAAGGCAACTATGTGATCATCAATGAAGAAGACTTGGAACGTATTCCCCTGGCAAATACTAAAACTGTTGATATTCTTGATTTCGTTGAGCTAAATCAACTGGATCCAGTTTATTATGATAAGACCTACTATTTAGAACCGGCTCCAGGAGGAGAAAAAGCCTATTCTCTGTTAATTGAAGCTATGAATAAAACCAATAAAATTGCCATTGCCAGAGTCCTCATTCGTTCTAAGCAATCACTTGCAGCTCTAAGAGTAAAAGACAGAATACTACTCATTGAAACCATTTTTTACCCGGATGAAATTCGTTCTCCTGCCTCCTTAAATACCGGAATTGACAAGGCCCAACTGCATGATAATGAAATTAAAATGGCAGTAAATCTTATAGAAAATCTCTCCATCGATTTTAACCCTGAAAAATACCAGGATACTTATCGTAAGGCTCTATGGGAAATTATCGAAGCAAAAATAGTGGGAAAAGAAATTATTAGTCCTGCTCCCAGTGTAGAAAATACTAATGTTGTTGATCTAATGGAAGCCTTGAAAGCCAGTGTCCAATTGAGTGAAGAAAAAAGAAAAGAAGAAAGCAAACCGGATAAGTCCCCCGATAAAACTACCAAAACTAAAAAATCAAACAAAAAGGCTA
>CAYZYO010000026.1:3249-21780 GCA_964482585.1 uncultured Syntrophomonadaceae bacterium
AACCGGTAGTTAGGATATTATGTTTAATAAGATGATAAAACCTATGGAACCATTATTGTGCAAGGAAGTCTTTGACAGCAGTGATTATATATATCAGCTTAAATGGGATGGAGTCCGTATGCTGACCTATATAAATAAAAACCAGGTAAAGCTGATAAATAAGCGCCAGCATTTAAGAACCGAACAATACCCGGAACTTATGTTGTTGCCAAAACTCTTTAAAGGACATAATTCTATCATCGACGGTGAAATAGTTGTTGTTCGAAATGGTAAACCCAGTTTTCCAGCGGTAATTCGTCGTGACCGCTGCCAGACGAAATCTACTATTAATCATCTAAAAGAATCATTGCCAATAGACTATATGGTTTTTGACCTGGTATTTTTAAATGATAGAGATTTGACCGGTCTGCCCTTTTCAGAGAGGAAAGAAATCCTCAGTCAGGTTTTTAGCTTTGATAAGGGAATACATTTAGTAGATGATTTCACCCAGGGCACTCTCTTATATTCAGCAGTTAAATCTCAGGAACTGGAAGGCATTATTGCCAAAAAAAAGACCAGTCCTTATATTGAAGGGAAAAAGCACAAAGCATGGTTTAAGATAAAATACCGTCACCAGCAGCTTTGTGTAATAGGGGGTTTTACTAAAAGCAATAAGCAAATTAATTCTCTCCTGCTCGGTGTCTATCAAGCAGGAAATTTATATTATGTTGGAAAAGTGGGAAGTGGTTTAACCGGTACAGAGTGGGAGACTCTCTCTATTAAGCTGCCTGAATTAAAAAGTAATTCTTCGCCTTTTTATAACCTGAAATACAATAAACCGGACTACTTTTATATAAAACCAGTTTTACCGGTTTTAATTGAATTTGCCGAATGGACCGATAATATGCATTTAAGATCCCCGGTAATAAAACACTTTGTCAATATTGATCCCCAGGAGTGTTATGTATAGGAGGATAATATGAAGACAGATGAAAGAATTAATAACCACAGCTTTTCAGTATCTAATCTTGACAAGCTGCTCTGGCCAAACGAAAAATACACCAAAGGTGATCTTATTAAATACTATATTGAAATAGCTCCCTATATACTCGATCATTTATCTAATCGTCCCATAGTCCTTACCCGTTTTCCTGACGGCATTACCGGCAAATACTTTTACCAGAAAAATGCACCCCCGTATTTACCTGAATGGATAAAAACCTTTCCCTGGTATTCTAAGGAATCAGACAGGACAATTAACTTTATATTAATAGAAAATGCCCCTACCCTGGCCTGGCTGGCTAATCAAGCCTGTATTGAGATCCATCCCTGGCTCTCCCCCAAAAACCTGATTGCTTATCCCGATTATGTTGTTTTTGACCTTGACCCTTCTGAAACCGGTTCTTATCAGAAGGTTATAGATATTGCACTGGTACTTCAAAAAATCTTTAATGAACTAAAGCTGCGCAGTTATCTTAAGACATCCGGTTCTGATGGACTGCACATTTACCTTCCTATAATTAATAAGTACTCATATAAAGACATACGAGACTTTGCCAGGATAATATCCACAATGGTATGTAATATCCTTCCGCAAATAGCTACCGTAGAACGCAGTGTACAAAAACGGGGTACTAAAGTGTATATTGATTACCTGCAAAATGTAATGGGCAAAACCTTGTGCTCAGTTTACAGTGTTCGCCCCCTGAAAAATGCACCTGTATCTACCCCTATCAGCTGGGCCGAAATAACTGAAGTCTGCCCCACCGACTTTACAATTAAGACTATTGTTTCACGGGTTGAAAACCTGGGCGATCTTTTTGCTCCAGTATTAACTGATAAACAATCTATTGATCAGGCACTTAGTCAATTGGGGCTTGTTAAATAGTTGGTCAGGGGCGGGTATAGATAGGAATTTATAAGGTGCAGACAGATTCCGTAGATTAACCATTCAACCATAAACCATTGCTTGGCTATTGATTTAACCATTGTTCAACCATTGTTTAACCGTAGAGGCGACTTCAGTCGCCGGCCAGCCGCAATTCAAGGTGCAGGGCGGCTAGGGCTTTACCAAAATGCCAGTGCTTGCCCAATTCATCTAAGTAAGGTGACTGCATTAAGCGTTTATTTTCTAATAAATATTATATTTGTAATTATTTCATACCTGATTTAAGATAGAAAGAAAATATTACTTGGGAGTGAGTTTATGGGTAAGAATATTATGGTGATATCAACTCATCCCGGTGCAGGAAAAACTACTATAACTGTTAATCTAGCTGCCGGTTTGGTACAGAAGGGATACAATGTATTAATATGGGTTATTGGATCTAATAAACTTATTAATAAGTGGTTAAGAATAGATACCGGGACCCAATCTGAACCATACATTCAAAAAACTCATACCGGTATTAATGTTTTTGGGAATAATAACAATACCCCTTCGTTTTCTCTCTCCGAGGCAAATAAAATATTTAAGAACCATGATTATCTATTGATGGATATTAATGAAGATAGGCCTGAATATATTAAACTCACTGTTGAACTAGCAGATTACAGTATTGCCTGTACTGATTTATTCCCCGTTGATGAACCAGCATTACTTGCTTTGCTGGATAACAAATTACAAAAGCAGTCCAGAAAAAAACTGGGGATTAACCTGATTGTACCGTGTAAAATTAATGCCAAAGAATGGGACCATAATACTACACAGCTGTTTAATATTGCAGAACGCATGGGATATGAAAAAATGGCTGATCTTATTCCCCATTGTGAAGCCATACATGATTTACCTCTAGATGGTAAAACTGTCTGGGAACTTCCCGGGCAGTATCAAAACCGGAAAAATGCTTTTGATCGCCTCCTGGAACGGGTTGAACAGGATTTACAAGGGTTGTAAAAGGCTAAATAGTTGGAAAAGTTGGAAGGTTGGTCAGGGGGGGGATAGGTAGGGATTTATAAGGTGCAGACAGATTCAGTAGAGGAATTAATCATTCATCTATTACTTGGCTATTGATTTAACTATTGTTCAACCATTGCTTAACTATTGTTTAACCATTGCTTAACTATTGCTTAACGATTGTTCAACCATTGTTCAACCATTGTTCAACTATCGTTCAACCCTTATCTATGGTAAATTAAAAACAAAGATAATTCCACTGCAAAAAGTGGTATTTATAATTTAAATAACAGGCCTATAATCTCACCTGTTTCGGCTGCTGGCAGATAGGTTTTTATATCGATTTGGTTAAGCAATGCCCCTATTTCCTCTTCTTTATAAAAGACTCCTCTTAAACTATTTTCTAATCCTGTAATATCCCTGCTGGCAAAGAAATCACCGTAAATCTTACAGGTCAAAATCCGGCCTTTTTTTATTAATAAGCGTATATCGATATTCCCCCACTTAAACCGAGCAGTTTTTTGTATATTAAAAGGAGGAGAACTTCCATAATTCCATTCCCATCTAAAATACCTGGATTCTCTCAAACTGTTTACAGCCGCTAAATCAGCTTCAGTTAAATAGTGTTTTTCAACATACTCCTCTTCCCTTAGTATGGTATCATTTAAAATATTCTTAAAAGCATAAATACTTAAGGGCTCAGCCAGCCACTCACTGATATTGGTCACTCTGCTTCTGACAGATTTTACCCCTTTGGAAATAATCTTTTCCGGGTTAGCATTAAGAGCACTGGACACATCATCCAGATTCGAGTCAAATAGAATGGTCCCATGGTGCAGGGTGCGCTGATGGTACCTGAATTGGGCATTACCGGAAAACTTTTTTCCCTTAATGGTAATATCATTCCTGCCATTATCCTCTGCGTTAATACCTAATTCCTCTAAGGCTTTTATGACCGGCCGGGTAAACCTGGTAAAATTAAAACCTGTTGTCTGCTTTTCACTAACTATGAAGGTGAAATTTAGATTTCCGGAGTCATGATAGACTGCACCGCCACCTGATAAACGGCGCACCACATGAATGTTGTTTTGTTTAATATAATCTCTATTTATCTCTTCTAAAGTATTTTGATTTCTGCCAACAACAACTGTTGGCTCATCCTGCCAGAGTATAAACAGATCGTCTTTTGGATCCATTTCCTTTATGGCATATTCCTCCAGGGCCAGGTTAAAATAGGGATCGACAGATGTATTAATTATTTCGATCATTATAATACCCCTTTAAGATCATCTCTTTGGTGCCAGATGGATAGCCTGTTTCTTTACGTCCAGGATTGCTTCTATTAATGCCTCCCCTAAAGTAGGATGAGGGTGAATAGTCCCAGGAATTTCAGAGGTTTTTAAATGGTTTTTCACTATTAACGTTCCCTCCAGAATTAAATCACTTGCATGGGGCCCGATAATATGAATTCCAATAATAACGTCTTCACTGTCTGCAATGACCTTAACCATACCATCAATTTCTCCTAAAGTAACGGCCTTGCCATTGGCCGCAAATTGAAACCGGCCGATTTTGTAGTCAATATTTCTTCCCCGGGCGTCTTCTTCACTCATGCCCACACTGGCTATCTCGGGGAATGTAAAGATACAGCTGGGAACCGCATGGTAATGCAGTCTGCTATCTATCCCGGCCATTTTTTCTACGGCAGCTATTCCTTCCTCAGAAGCCACATGAGCCAGCATCTGCCCACCGATAACATCCCCAATAGCATAAACGTTTTGAACACTTGTTGTATAATTCTCATCTACTTTTATAAAGCCATTTTTATCTCTTTCTATACCAACTTCCTCCAGGTTCAATCCCCTGGTATAAGGTTTCCTGCCGCCTGCTGCCAGAACCAGATCAGCTTCCCAGCTAATAGGCCCTTTTTTGTCCCTGGCTTGAATTTCTAACCTGTTACCCTTTCTTTGAATGGCCTCAACCGATGTATTGGCATAAATTCTGGTTTTCTGTCTTTTAACGAAAACTCCCATTCTCTTTCCCAGTTCTCCATCTAGCCCGTTTAATATCCGGGGCAGGTATTCAAAAATAACCACTTCACTGCCAAAGGCACTGAAAATACCTGCAAATTCAAGACCAATAACTCCACCCCCGATAATGGCTAACTTCTCAGGAATTTCAGTAATATCAAGGATATCATCACTGCTTAATACTCCATCTAAATCAATGCCCTTTATTGGAAGGCTGGCGGTTTCAGAACCGCTGGCAATTAATATATTATAGGCTTTTATTCTGGTACCGTTAACCGCTACTGTTTGGTTGTCTATTATTGAAGCCTCTCCATTGATAATCTCTACCCCATTGGCTTTAACCAGCTTATTAATCCCCAATACCAGATTATCAACAATTTTATCTTTCCGATTTTTTGCTTTTTCCAGGTTAAAACGAAAACTATCAATTTCTATATTAAAATCACCAGCCCTGTGCAGCGTATTCAAAACCTGGGCATTTTTGTAGTATGCCTTTGTAGGTATACAGCCGCGGTTAAGACATGTCCCCCCCATTTCAGCCTTTTCCACCAGAGCCACCTGCATTCCCAGCTGCCGGGCCCTTATTGCCGCTACATAGCCTCCTGGTCCTCCACCAATAACAATCAGATCCTTCACTTCATTTCCCCCTTTATCAAGCTCTACTTATAATTCCTCTCCCGGGTTTAATCTTTAAATTTTACTACCGGTTTACGTGCTGCCATAACCTCATCTAACCGCTGGACAGCAGTTGAATGAGGAGCATCTAAAACCTTCTCCGGTTCATGTTCTGCTTCCCGAGCAATCTGTTCCATGGCTTTGATAAAATCATCCAACCTTTCTCTGCTTTCGGTTTCAGTTGGTTCAATCATTAAAGCTTCTCTTACAATCAAAGGAAAATAGACCGTAGGCGGATGATATCCGTAATCCATCATTCTCTTGGCAATATCTAAGGTACTAACATTGTTGTGGCCCTGATACCTGGAGGTAGCAATAAATTCATGTTTACACAACCGGTCAAATGGAATGTGGTAGCCTTTTTGCATATGATGTCGAAGATAGTTGGCATTCAATACCGCATGTTGGCAGGCTTGAGTTATTCCTTCAACACCCAGGGCTTTTATATAAGCATATGCTTTAACTATCACTCCGAAATTGCCGTAGAAGTTTTTCACCTTACCAATGGATAAAGGCCTATCATACTGAAAACTGAATCTATCCCCGGTTTTTTCAATTACCGGCCGGGGTAAAAACTCAGCTAGAAAAGCCTTAACTCCTACTGGCCCTGAACCTGGTCCTCCGCCACCATGAGGTGTACTAAAGGTTTTATGCAAGTTAAAATGCACCACATCAAAACCCATATTACCGGGTCTGGCTATACCCATAATTCCATTCAGATTAGCCCCATCATAATACAAAAGACCCCCGTTATCATGCACAATATCTGCAATAACCTTAATATCTTCCTCAAAAAGTCCTAAAGTATTGGGATTAGTTAGCATTAAACCGGCAACTTCGTTATTCATCTTATTCTTCAAATCATGGATATCCACCAGTCCCCGGGCATTGGATTTTACTTCCATAATGTCATATCCAACTACATGGGCAGTTGCAGGATTAGTCCCGTGGGCTGAATCAGGAACAATAATTTTGGTCCTTTTATCATCACCCCGGTTTTGATGATAGGCCTTTATCATTAAAACCCCGGTCATCTCACCATGGGCCCCCGCTGCCGGCTGTAGAGTAAAACTATCCATACCGGCGATTGCACAGAGCATTTTCTCCATTTCATATAAGAGTTCTAAAGCTCCCTGTACCGAATTAATTGGCTGGTAAGGATGAATATGAGCTAAACCAGGAAGCCGGGATGCCCATTCATTGATTTTAGGGCTGTATTTCATAGTGCAGGAACCAAGGGGATATAATCCATCATCAACTCCATAAGCCCGGTGAGAGAGTTCAGTGAAATGCCTTACTGCTTCCACTTCACTAACCTCAGGCAGGGTTAATTCTTCCTGCCTCAAGTAATCTTTAGGAATATTCTCAGAGATATCTGCTTCCGGTATATCGGCAGGAGGCAGACTAAAAGAATTACTTCCCTTTACATGCTTTTCAAAAATAAGTTTAGTCATTATTTCCCACCTCCTAAAACGGCTGCTAATCTGTCTATTTCCGATTTCTTTCTTTTTTCCGTAAAGGCTAAGAGCAGTGCATCTTCAAGCTCATATCCGCCAATGATGCCGTTTTCTAAAAGCCTGGCATTCATAAGTCCTGGATTATCTACTTTGACCGCAAATTCCCTGAAAAAAGGGGCCTGGTATTTTAAGCTGAGCCCGGCCTCAGCTATTTCTTTTGCGGCATAAACCGCCAATTGGTGTGAACGGGCTGCGATAGCCTGTAAGCCCTGATTCCCGATCAAAGTTAAATAAATGGTGGCTGTTAATGCATTAAGGGCCTGATTAGAACATAGATTAGAACCCGCTTTTTCCCGGCGTATATGCTGTTCCCTGGCCTGCAGGGTTAACACAAAGGCTCTTTGTTGGTTAATATCTACAGTTTGTCCTACTATACGCCCGGGAAGCTTGCGCATTAATCTTTTGGTTGAGGCCAGAAAACCCAGGTACGGCCCCCCAAAGCTCAAACTGTTTCCCAATGATTGTCCTTCACCAACTGCTATATCTGCACCCCATTCTCCCGGTGACTTCAATACTGCCAGGGATATGGGGTCTACTGCCATTATCAACAATCCCTTATTCTTATGCACCGCCTTTTCTACTCCGGTTAAATCTTCCAGATTACCGTAGAAGTTTGGCTGTTGAAGTACAACTGCAGCTGTTTCCTGATCAACTAACTTAATAATACCATCGATGTCGGCAGCACCATTTTTACCAGGGATAATCATTATATCTGCTAATCCGGATATAGCATATGTTTTAAGAATCTCAATATACTCCGGATGAACAGTGTCCGGTATTAACACCTTTTTTCTCTTACTGCTGAGACAGGCCAGATTACAGGCTTCAGCGAGTGCACTGCCCCCATCATATACGGAGGCATTGGATACGTCCATACCGGTAAGCCTGCATATCATTGTCTGGTATTCGAATATTGACTGTAATACGCCCTGGCTGATTTCCGGTTGGTAAGGGGTATAGGAAGTATAGAACTCCGAGCGCAGTAAGAGCTGTTCTAAGGCTGCAGGTATATAGTGGTCATAAGCACCAGCACCAAGAAAACACGGATATTCTTCACTACTAATATTTTTGGCAGCCAGAAGCCTTAAATCTTCTCTTAATTCCATCTCCCCAATACCTGCCGGCAGGTCTAAACCATCTTTTACTTTTAAGTCTTTCGGAATATCCTGAAAAAGATCATCAATGTGGTTTAATCCTATACTGTCGAGCATCTCTTTAACTACAGCCGGAGGGTTAGGAGCATATTTCATTACTTTTCCTCCCCCTCTTCTTCTAAAACCCGGCAAAAGGATGCATAATCACTGGCATTCATAAGTTGTATTAATTCATTCTTATCATTAATACTCAAAACTGCAATATAGTTCTCATACGGCTCCTCATTGAGAAGTTCCGGGGATTCTTCCAGTTCTTCATTAATTTTAATAACAGTACCAGTTACCGGACTGAAAACAGTAGCTGCTGCCTTAACTGATTCGATAACTGCTATTGATTCCCCAAGATTTATTCTTAAATCTATTTCTGGAATCTCAACGAATACAATATCTCCCAGCTGATGCTGGGCATAATCAGTTATTCCAACATAGCCTTGATCACCATCAACCGCTATCCATTCATGTTCACGGGTATATAATAATCCTTCTTTTATATTCATTGCCATCCCTCCATACTTATTTTGGAATTGGATAATATGTGTCTATTTTATACTGTGATTTGACTCTGGATACCTTTGGTTCTTTTTTTATAAAAAACATCTTGTTGAATAAATGCTTTTACCCTTTTACCTCGAATAATAATATCTATCTCTTCACCCGGTTGAGAATATTGCCTATTTATAAGTGTCAATCCAATGTTCTTATCCAGGGTTGGTGAATAACAGCCGCTGGTTACATGTCCTATTTCGATGTTATCTTTTTTCACCTGGTAATGAGGACGCGGGATACCCCTTCCGTTCATAACAAATTCCACCAGTACCCGGTGGTTATTCTGTTTATGTTGTTTTACTAATGCTTCTTTTCCGATAAAGTCTTCTTTATCCAGTCTTATAAAGTTAACCAATCCCGCTTCTAATGGGCTTATGTCTCTATCAATCTCCTGCCCGTAAAGGGGGAGTTTAGCTTCAAACCGGAGGGTATCACGGGCTCCTAAACCCACCGGACAAATATCTTTTCCCCCTGCCTTAATAATCTCTTCCCATAGATGTGGTGCCTTTCGGGGGTGAAGATATATTTCGAATCCATCTTCGCCCGTATAACCGGTTCTGGATATTAAACAATTAACTCCTGAAATTTCTACCCTGGGGTTAAACCAGAAAAATTTTATCGTATCTAGATTAAAGCTGGTCAAACTCTGCAATATTTTCTGAGCCTCAGGTCCTTGTACAGCCAACTGGGCATACCGGGTAGATACATTTTGAATATCTAACCCGGCAAAAGCATTATCCATTATCCAAGCAAAATCCTTTTCTATATTTACCGCATTAACTACCAATAAAAAACGATTAGGGGAATACTTATAGACTATAAGGTCATCCACAACTCCTCCGTCAGGATAACACATTAAGTTGTATTGAACCTGATTGCTGGAAATTATACTAATATCATTGCTCAGGAGATATTGTAAGTAATCCTGAGCCTTGTCCCCCTTTATTTCAATTTCGCCCATATGGGATACATCAAAAATTCCGGCCTTCTTTCGCACCATATGATGTTCCTTTAGTATTCCCTCATATTGAATCGGAAGCTCCCAATTGCTGAAATTAACCATTTTCCCCCGGTATTTTTTATGCATTTGATATAAAGGCGTTTTATTCAACAATATATCTTCCCTCCTTTAATACTTCCTTTTATTATAACCAATTTATACCGTTTTTTTTCTCCGCTTCTTTTTTATTAAATACGACTGCTTTTTATTATTCAATATAAATTCAGCTACAGTTTTTAGATTACTATTTATAAACTTTATCGTAAAGTTATTTTTTACACAAATACCTTTAACTTCAAAAATTAATGCAAATAGCCTGGTTCTTATATTTATAGAAGAGAGTCATTCTCGGGTTAACTGATAATGGCATTATTTTAGGGGGAATACAGTCTCCTCTACGGTTAAACGATGGTTAAACAATGGTTAAATCAATAGCCAAGCATTAGATGAATGGTTGATTCCTCTATGGTATCTCTCTGCACCTTATAAATCCTTACCTATCCCCCCCTGACCAACCGTCCAACTGTCCAACTAACCAACTAACCAACTATATATATATTAATCTTCCTGAATTAGTAAGAAAATAAATGTTTAGTACAACCATCTTACTGAATAGAACCGTAGCAAGCGACTTCAGTCGCCGCTACGGTATAAGATCGGCACAGTATAATTATTCCAGATACGTGTCAAAACGAAAACCAAAAAATCTGTGGTTTCATAGGTGGTTGTGTCCTCCAGGCATGGGGGGATTAATCTATAAAAAAAGGGGAAAATCAGAGCTTTCCCCCCCACATTAAAAGTTATTAAAAATCACTAAATACATTAGTTATTAACTTTTTTCGATTTTAAATATACGATTTCAGGGCTTAATATGTTATCTTTTATTTCCAAAAGAGCATAGCTGCGTCTTTGCCCTCCCCGTGGTTGAGAAGGGCTTCCCGGATTTATCATCCATATATTGTCAATTTTTTTACAAAAGGGAATGTGAGTATGTCCAAATAGAACTACATCCGCACCAACTTCTTTTCCTCGGTAAAACAATGATTTTAACCCTCTCTTGACCCCGTAACGGTGTCCATGAACAATATAAAAGGACTTACCAGCTAAATCCAGGCACAGTTCCTTAGTGGTAGGCAAGCCGGGATCGCAGTTCCCGGCTACTCCATGGAAATCTATTCCCAAAAAACACGCGATTTTTTCTCCATCACTGTAATAATCACCGGTAAAAAGCATATGATCGATTTGAATTAAGTGCAGTGATTTTTTTATCCGTTCTATTTTACCATGGGTATCCCCTACAACGGCTATTCTCAAGTCACCCACCCCATCTAGTAATTCTGAAATACCTTTTTAATAACCGGCTGTACTTGCTGCAGGGCTCTTCCCCGGTGGCTGATAGAGTTCTTGGCATAAGAACTAAGCTCGGCAAATGTTTTGTCAAAACCCCGGGGTATGAACAGGGGATCATACCCAAATCCATTGGTTCCCGAAGGTTTATAAGCTATTTTACCCTCGCATCTCCCTTTAACTATCTCTGTTCTACCTTTAAGATCACTTACAGCTATTACACAAATAAATCGTGCGGTTCTTTTTGCTTCTGGAATATCCTCCATTAATCGCAGAAGTTTGTCATTATTCTTTTCATCATCCGCATCCTCTCCGGCAAAACGAGCTGAATATACTCCTGGCTGCCCATCAAGAGCATCTACTACCAGACCTGAATCATCAGCCAGGGTTACTATACCACTAGCAGAAGTAATTACCTGAGATTTTTTAACTGCATTTTCCTCAAAAGTATACCCATCTTCTTCGACTTCAGGCAAACCATTTATGTCTTCAAAAGTAAGTACAATAATATCCAGGTTATTTAACATTTGCTGTAATTCTATTTTCTTGTTTTGATTCCGGGTAGCCAAAAGTAATTTTCGGACCATAATTTTTATTACTCTCCTATAGTATTCTTTTGTAAATAAACTAGTTCTTTAATTCCTTCTTCTGCTAACTGCAAAAGCTCTTCGAATTTTCTTTTATCAAAAGGGTTCCCTTCTGCTGTTCCCTGAATTTCGACAAATTCACCTTTTCCGGTCATAACCACATTCATATCAACATCTGCTTTGGAATCCTCCACATACTCTAAATCAAGTACTGGTATTCCTTCTACTATGCCAACACTTATGGCTGCCACATAGTCTTTTATTGGCAATTCTTCGATTACACCAGTCTCTTTAAGCTTTTTTAGGGCCAGGTACAGAGCCACATAACTGCCGGTTATAGAAGCAGTGCGGGTTCCTCCATCTGCTTGGATAACATCACAATCAATCCATACAGTTCGCTCTCCTAGTAATTCCATATCTATTACTGCCCGCAATGATCTTCCTATTAATCTTTGGATTTCAAAAGTCCTGCCACTTATCTTACCCCTGCTGGCTTCCCTTTGAGTTCGGGTTTCGGTTGAAGCCGGCAGCAGGGAATACTCGGCAGTGACCCACCCGCTGCCAGTCCCTTTTAAAAATGACGGTACTTTTTCCTCAACCATAGCCGAACATAATACCCTGGTATCACCACACTCTATTAAAACTGACCCATCTGGGTGCTTTATAAAGTCAGGTATTATGGTTACTGGCCTCATTTCATCATTTAACCGGTTATTTAGTCTGCTCATAATCTGCCTCCTTCTGTTCTATATACACAACAACCAATAGCCCCGTTCAATTGGGGTTTTAATAGTTTAGTCACCTGACACCCAGTCTCTTTCGCAATAATCTCCAGCAGCGCTGTATTCATAGCTACCCCGCCTGATACCAATATTATTTTACTATTATACTTTTTCAAATAGTTAGAAAACCGTTTATACAATGAATAATTTACCCCCGCCGCCAATCGGGATACGGAATGACCTTCTATTATTCTTGCAATTATCTCGGTTTCACCAAAAATAGCACAGGTTGAGTTTAGCTCAACCGGTTCTGTACCATACAATGATAATTCCGTTAGGTCAATACCAAGAACATCCGCCATATTTTCCATATATCTACCTGAACTGGCTGCACAGCGGTCATTAGTTATAAAGTCTATTACCTGTGAATCCCTCACTTTAATAACCTTGGTGTCCTGGCCACCTATATCCAAAAGAGTAAAATCAGACAAACCACTTTGGAACACCGCCCCGGCAGTATGGGCCTGTATCTCGGGTATATGAACCGCCCCTTCAATTTGTACCGTTATTTTTCCATAACCGGTAGCTATCATCAGCTGGTCACTGGCAAAACCCATTTCTATAAGGCTTAAATTCAAGCCGCTCTTCCCGGTCTTGCCAAATTTTCGATAAAAGCTGATAGTGTCATAAACTGCATGGTTTACGATATCTTTCCCATCCATCTGAACAATTTTAACACTTCTTGATCCTAGATCTATACCTATCATAATTATTGCAATGCTGCAGGAGTTTATACTCCTTACACACCTTATTCACTCCTTACTTTCTATATTTGAGCATATTAATAAAGGCTTCTAAGCGCATGCGGCTTCTGGCATCTAATTTTCCTGGCCTATCACCTTCAAGGGTTAAAAAAGGTATATTAATCTTATTTCTAAATATAAGATCTTCTATTTGACGAAAACAAAAAGTCTGCGTATAGTGAATAATCCCATCAATCTCTCTCATTTCTAATTGCGGTAATATATCATCTATTCGGCCAAAAACTCCATAAGGATAAGTATAAATAAGATATTGTTCTATAATATCTTTGGTTGCAAACGGCATGGAAAACTGGCGCTGTACTTCATTAAATACTACCCGGGCTCCCATGGATTCCAGGACATCATAAAGGTCAGTAAATATCGGTGGAACTCCAATATAAGCTAACCGGACTTCATTTTTAAAAGGACTCCTATTTTGGACTTTCTTTAAAAATTTGTCTAAATCTTTTCGATAACTCTCGGGGTCACTATTAAAATCACTGGAAGATACCAGGTAATAATGGTTTTCGAAACCACTCACCAGATTATCCTGCCAGGTAATCCGGTCAAGTTCCTGGCATAGGACACGGATTTCATCTAATCTAGCTTTTTCTCTTAAAACCATTTCCATATTAACATTAAATAATTCCATTAGCTTGTACACCTGTACTTCAAGCATCTTTCTATCCCGGTCGAATGGAAAAGCGAAAGGAATAGTATTAATACTTTTTAGCTGGAGGGTCTCCATGAGTGCCTGGGTATTACTACAATCTCCCTGCATAACTGCAATCACTGCTTCCATTTTATTCTTAAGGACAGTTGAATACAATCCCTTAATCCAACCACAGGTATTGCGAGGATATCCTGCCTCTTCTGCCATATCTACCAATACCTGCGGCTTGTCCTCACTTATAAATATATTATTTAAGTCCACCGGAATTTTACCTGCTGCAAAAATAATCTCTACTGGAATACTGGTAGTAAAACCTATTTTGCCCATACTATCAACCTCAATTCAGGTCCACTCTTTGTACTTTTTTAATCGTGTTTTCAAGCAATTTATTCCCAACTGTAAAAAAGGATTCATCATTACCACTGACAAAAAACTCATTTACCAGCCGCTCTTTATTATTAAACAGGTTCTCCCGGGTAAAAATCATCTTTAATTCTTCTATTGTTTCATAGGCAGGATCTACTAACGTAACTGCCGACCCTACATATTCTTTAATCAACGGCGCTAGAAACGGATAATGGGTACATCCTAATACCAGAGTGTCTATTCCCTGTTCAATAAGAGGATCTAAATATTCCTTTATCGCCTCTCTAATTTTCTTACCATCCAGTCTTCCTTGCTCTATTAAAGGTACTAATTTAGGACACGCCATTTCAAAAACTTTAAACCCTTTATTTAGCGCTTTTATCTGTTGAGTATATGCCAGTCGATTAACTGTTGCCTGGGTAGCGATAATCCCAATAAATCCATTTCGGGTAATACGGATTGCTGAACTTGCTCCTGCCTTAACCACTCCTAACAAAGGTAGAGAGTATTCCCTGGAGGTAACCGGAAGGGTTACTGAAGAATGAGTGCCACAGGCTACAATTACTGCTTTAACTCTTTTACTCAGCAAAAAAGAAATAATACTCCTGGCATATAAAAACAACTCTTGCTCTGACTTATTTCCATAAGGAACATGGGCAGTGTCACCAAAATAAATAAATCTTTCATTCGGAAGCTTTTCTATTAAAGCCTTTACAACTGTTAACCCCCCCACACCTGAATCAAAAATGCCTATAGAACCATTTGCTGTCAAAATTAACACCTCGATCGCATTTAAATAATACAGTAAATAATGTATCACTTTCGCCAGATATATTCTATATGTTATGCTTTTAAAAATCATACTTGAGCAATATTTTTTAATAACTATCAATAGTGCCACTCTACTTAAATAAAGAGTTTTATATATAATTCAAAAACTCACTATGTCCTTTGTCTCAGGATGACAGCCAAGCCGGAGACTTAAGTCTCCTCTACTGATGCAAAGGCTCAACTGGCTGGGAAATATCTATAAATCCTCCTATGCTGAGTGCTTTTTGCCCATCTATCATGAAGGATACATTGCTGACTGTGGGGAATTGCCCTAATGTGTTAGTAATAGCGTATACGATCAGCTCTTCTTGGTGCGCACTGCTTACATTTCTAATTTCTGAACTCATATCAAGTATGCATAAGCCATCTGGTTTAATATTAATGTCTAGTATTTCAGTACCTTCTGGTAATACATTAATGTATTCAGAAGTGGATGGTCCCTTGATAAGTTCTTTTAAAGTAGTACGAGCTATTCCTTCAGTTTTCTCTATAGTTCTTTTTTCCACTACCAAATTCTTGCCGTCAGCTCCGGCAAAATATAAATCGATACTTATACTCTCCTTAAATTCATCGGGTTTAACCTGCAGTCCACCTGTTTCATTCGTGTTTTCTGGAGACTCTTTTTTCTCAGGTGAGATGTTTATTAATTCTTTCCATGCTTTAATACTACTATTCTCTTGCAGGGAAGAACATCCCCCACTTATTATACAAATAGCAAGTATTAATACTGCCAGTCCCGTTATAATAATCCTGGTCATAATTTCAATCCTCCCCTATATATTACTCTTATAGCATACGAATCCACTATTAAAATTATGACTGGATAAAAAAAAGAGAGCACCTCTGGTGCTCTTTTATGAAGGAGGAGTTATAAGCAAACTAGGGTATTGTCAACCCCAAATTTGCATTTACTCTTATAGAAATATTAACTCGAAATTAAAAATTTGTCAATATATTATGCATTTATGCGAATAGTATTTCTTAATGTCGTTTTATAATGCCATTACGCTCTTTTTTTGTCGGTATTTAGCATATTCTTTTTTTCCCAGCGCACTATGTTAATTAAATTATCCTTATTTAAATCATCAACTAAATATAATGCTCCTGCTCCAAAGTCAACCAGCTTCTCTAAATATAGTTTATTTGATTCCACACCTATACAAATAAATCGAATTTTAGCATCCATAATATATGATGCAGCTTTCAAAGCATCCGATTTTGCATCCATAGTCCAAAGTGGAGTATTGGGAATACCGTCAGTAATTAAGACTAATAAAGGATTGCGTACAGGACTGTTTTTTATAAGATTTACCGCTGTCATAATCCCTTCTGCCATAGGAGTTAATCCGGCGGGACTGATTTTAGATAATCCGGTCCTTAGAATATGTTGACTGCGAGTAAACGGTACTACTACTTCACTGCTGCGTTCCTGGAAAATAACTACCGCAACTTTTTCTTTTCCGGTTAGTAACAGATGTTCTGCCAGATAACACGCAGCCTGTCTTTTATCACCGGCCATACTCCCGCTGGCATCTATTAACAAGCATATATCAACCGGGATATAGCTTTTTTTGGTAAAGTAATGTAAATCCTCTTTTCTGATTGTGAAGCGGTCTTCACCTCTAAGATAGCTGTTAATTTTTGCCTGAATAACGGTTTCCGGTACTGCCAGATCCCCAGACCAGGCTTTTTCCGGGTCATTGATGGTTTTATTACGGTTAGTAAATTCTACATAAGATGATTTTTTTTCTATTTTACCCAGTTTGCGAAACCGGCTGTTCCCACCTGAAGGCATCTTACGCATGTTACGCCTTATATCCGTTTCCAATTCACACTTATGCTTAATTACAAATTCTTTTAATGTCAGGCCTTTTTTGCTTAGAATCTTGCCTACTATTGTATTTTTTACTATCCCTAGTTCTTCCAGCTGTTCTAAAGTGTGTTCTAAATCTCCCCATTTCTTTTTTTGCTGTTCTATTCCTTTACGTTTAAACAAATTTGTCGAATAACTCTCCATGAACTCTTCAATTTCATCTACACCGCCAAATTTCTCCGCCAATTTTATGATTAGCTGGTTTACGTTTTCCTTGTCTGGTAATGCCCTGGCATGCTGCCCTTTGAAATTCTTCCAGGGCAGTTTTATATACCCGGCATAACTCTCTTCTTCTTGTTTTTGATTTCCGTGTATTATGTTCCGTACTTTTGATAATTGAATATTATTATGAACTATGACTTCTTCTGCAGCTGCAGCGATTATATAAACTAGATAATATTCTTCTCGTTTTAACCGGGCAAGTATGTGTATATGGTCCCTACCTTCATCTAGTTCCGTAAATGGTTCTACAATATTTTGAAAAAGATTTATTATGGTTTCTTTCCCCGAATTAGTAGTAACGAATATCTTATGCGCATATTCAGTTACCATTTTAAGTCGTTCATCCTCAGCATACTGCAACTGGGGATCTTTTTCTAAGAAGTGATTATCAATAGCAGAAAATATTGCTTTAGCTACTTCGATCGGATTAATTTTCCCAGGTTTATGATATACATCAATATGAACTACTTGATCCTTGTCTACAAAGTCTAAGTAGGTTTTACCTGCATCTCGATTAAGCAAAATTTTTATCTGGCCTTTTATCCTTTTTTCCGGCATCTTAGCATGAGCCTTTAAACTCACCACTGTACTTTCACCTAATCTTATACCTTGATTTTGACTAAAGTATAAGCTGAGGTAATTTCCTACCGAAGCTGTTTTGTCTACATTTGTTTTTTCGCCGAACATATGATCCCCCCCCTTGTGATAACCAACTCAACTAGTTGATAATATAACCAAATAAATATAAAGTAGGAGAAAGCTGTAAGGATGTAAACTAATTTTTCCTAAATAGACAAGAATACTGTATCATTTCCTGACACCCAACTCCTACAATTTAACTATTCTTTTTACTAAATTATTTAATACCATGCTCTTCAGTTTCTAACTAGTTGGGGGTAAGGGTTTTTTCAGTATTAACCAGTTCGCTTCTGCTCATATCCTTTAAAGGCCGAGCATTATGCTGAAAATACTCTAGCCCACTCTGGTCTGCTTTTTTGCTTTTCTTGCTTTTATAGTTGAGAATACCTTCCTTAGCAGTTCTTATGTCGGTATCATTAATTAACCTTACTAGTAGGTCTCCATCAACCCGGTGTTTTAACACAAGAGGAATCATCTGGGTAACATCACTGATTAATGCTTGATCACGATCCTTAATTATACTATGAAGAACTGCGCCCTGCTGCATTGCTTCAGTTGCTCTGATACTTTCCAGATTATGTTTAATATATAGGCGGGATATATAATTGCGTAGAAAATCTGGTAGGTCAGCATTTTTATAGAGTTCTGCCCATTTGAGAATATTTTGACGA
>CAYZYO010000027.1:0-883 GCA_964482585.1 uncultured Syntrophomonadaceae bacterium
AACGGACTTGCTCCTGATGTAACTCAATGCCGCCTGAGCTGATTCCTTCATGACATCTCCTAATTTCCCTGTAAGGATTAGTTTCCCTTTACCACTTAATAAGGCTACTTCAGTTGATAGTATATCGCCCCCGGTCTCGGTCCAGGCTAAACCAGTAACAACTCCCACATGTTTCTCTTTTTCTGCAACTCCATACCGATATTTTTCAACTCCTAAGTATTTACCTACACTACTGCTGGTAATATTTATAAAGGTTTTCTTATCTTCTACAACCTGCCTGGCTACTTTCCGGCATAAAGATGCAATCTCCCTTTCTAAATTCCTAACTCCGGCTTCACGGGTATATGAGCGTATTATTTTTCGTATTGCTCCTTCTGAAAAAGAAATATTAGTCTCTTTTAATCCATGTTCCTTTATTTGTTTGGGTACTAAGTAATCCATTCCTATATGAACCTTATCTTCTTCGGTGTAACTGCTTATATCTATTATTTCCATTCTGTCTAATAAAGGCCGAGGAATATTAAAAGCTGAATTAGCAGTTGTTATAAACATTACCTTTGACAAATCAAAAGGAATTTCTAAATAATGGTCACTGAAAGTAAAGTTTTGTTCTGGATCAAGCACTTCAAGAAGAGCTGAAGATGGATCCCCTCGAAAATCCATGGTCATTTTGTCAATTTCATCTAATAAAAATACTGGGTTTCTTGATCCCGCCTGCTTAATACCCTGGATAATACGGCCTGGCATAGACCCAACATATGTCCTTCGATGTCCTCTAATTTCGGCCTCATCACGAACTCCACCCAGCGACATGCGGACAAATTTACGTCCTAAGGCTCTAGCTACTGATTTGCCCAGAGAGGTCTTGCCAACTCCCGGGGGG
>CAYZYO010000027.1:893-21582 GCA_964482585.1 uncultured Syntrophomonadaceae bacterium
GCCTACCAGACATAAAATAGGTCCTTTCATCTTTTTTCTTAATTTGCGTATAGCTAAATATTCAAGAATTCTTTGTTTAGGTTTGGTTAATCCATAATGGTCTTCTTCAAGTATATCTTCTGCCTTTTTCAACTTAAGCCTATCTCTGGTCTCATTTGACCAGGGTAGTGATAAAATCCAATCCAGATAATTTCGAACGACTACCGCTTCTGCTACCATAGGCGGCATCTTCTCTAACCTATCTAGTTCTTTATAAGCCTTTTCCTGGGCATCTTTAGGTAATTTGGCTTCATTAATACGTTCTCTTAATTCTTCTACCTCTGAGGTCTGTTCATCTTTTTCACCCAGTTCCTTCTGGATCGCCTTCATCTGTTCCCTTAGATAGTATTCTCTTTGTGTCTTCTCCATCTGTTTACGAACCCTAAGACTAACTTTTCTTTCTAGTTCGAGCACTTCCATTTCCCTGGCCAGAATTTCACAAAGATGTTCTAATCGCTCTTTGACGTTTCGGGCATTTAAAATTTGTTGCTTTTCGTTAATTCTTAAGTTTAGATGGGAAGCAATAACATCAGCCAACCTTCCCGGTTCCTCAATAGCAACTACAGTAACTACAGTCTCAGGGGGAATTTTTTTGCCTATTCTAACATACTGCTCAAACTCTGATACTAAAGTTCTCATTAAGGCATCTATTTCAGGTGTTTTTTCTATCCCATCATCCCTGTATTCTTTTATTGAAACCTTAATATAGGGATCATGAGAAATATAATTTACCACCTCAGCCCGATAAAGGCCTTCAACCAAAACCCTCATAGTTCCACCCGGCATTTTTAATATTTGTCTAATTTCTGCAACAGCACCCACAGAATACATATCATCACTACTCGGTTCATCAGTTTGTGCTTCTTTCTGGGTTGCCAAAAATATCTCCCTGGCATCCAACATCGCTTCTTCTATAGCATTAATTGATTTTTTCCTACCAACATCTAGATGAATAACGGTATACGGAAAAACTAAGACCCCTCTTAAAGGCAACATAGGTATCTCACGGTCATGTTCACGTTCACTCATTTCTCCATATGTAGATATATTCTGCTGCAAAAGTAACACCTCCCTATAGATTAATTGTACTATACGAGTGTTGTTCACACAATGATTGCTCAAACCCTAAACAGGTGATATAACAATTTCTTTCTGATTCCATTAGTAAATTTTATGTATTTAGTTCCATAATGTTCGTTTAAATGCTATTTTATTTGGCTCTGATGAATAGCATAATCTTTAACTAATAAAAGCATGTTCAAAAACTTGATTTAGATCCTCTACCGGAATTACTTGAATCTCTGGAAATTCCTTGAATATATTCAGACAGTTGTCCTTTGGTATTAGTATTTTTTCTATTCCTGCCTTCCTGGCCGCATCAACTTTACTTATTACTCCGCCTACTGGTTTAACTTTTCCCTGAACAGATATTTCGCCAGTCATAGCAATTAAGTTATCTACTTTCATTTTCTTAATAGATGAGTATATGGCTACAGCTATACTAATTCCGGCTGAAGGTCCGTCAACTGGAATTCCACCCGGGAAATTAAGATGAATATCAAAATCCTCTATAATAATATCATAGTTTACCCTCAATACTGTAAGAACATTTTCTACTGCTCCTTTTGCCATACTCTTGCGAATATATTTTTTGCTTTCTCCGCCAACCTGCTCCTGTTCAATAACTCCTGTAACTGTCCACTTTCCAGTACCCTTGGTCACCTTAATAGTTGAACATTCAACTTCCAGTATGGTACCGATATTAGCCCCGTAGACTGCCAGGCCGTTCACTATTCCAATATATGGTTTGTCTTTAAGTTTAACCTCCATACGCGGAGAAAACCGGCCATTATTCAGAACCTTCTCTACTGTACTTAGATCTATTATCGATGATTGCTGCATCTGGGCCATCCCTGCAGCCAATTGCACAATATTCACCGCTTCCCGACCATTATTAGCATAACGAGTTATTTCCTTTAAAGCATCTTCTTCTATGCTAAAATGTATTTTATCTGCTGCATTAATAGCTATTGATTTTATTTCTTCTTCATCTAAAGGCTTAAAATAGACTTCCATACACCTTGACCTCAGTGCTGGGGAAAGCTCATCAGGCATACGAGTTGTCGCCCCTACCATTCGAAAGTCAGCTGGAAGTCCATTAGTAAAAATTTCATGAATATGTCTGGGTATATTTTGATCATTTTCGCTGTAATACGCACTTTCTAATATAACTTTTCTATCTTCAAGCACCTTTAATAATTTGTTCATCTGCAGCGGATGAAGTTCACCTATTTCATCAATAAAGAGTATGCCGCCATGTGCTTTAGTACAAGCTCCTGGCTTTGGTTGAGGAATACCTGCTGATCCCATTGATCCTGCTCCCTGGTAAATCGGATCATGTACTGAGCCAATCAAAGGATCAGCTATATTACGTTCATCAAAACGAGTTATAGTCGCATCTACTTCTACAAAATTGGCATCTTCATTAAAAGGGGATAAGGGATTTTTTTTCCCCTCTTCCAAAACCAGGCGAGCTGCGGCAGTTTTACCAATTCCGGGAGGTCCATAGATAATAACATGCTGGGGATTAGAAGAACATAATGCTGATCTAAGAATATCTATGCCTTCTTTTTGTCCCACTATGTCATTCATGGTATTAGGACGGGTCAGACTGGATAGAGGCTCCGTAAGCTTTATATTTCGCATCCGCTGGAGTTTCACGTTTTCTTGTTCCGATTCCCTTATGTTAACAGTTCTTTTAAATTGTTGATTCTTAAGCAGATTCCAGAAGTATAAACCAATTATTACAGCAAAGAATAACTGTACCAGGTAAAAAATTCCTCCGTATTGCATAAAAAAATTGTTCATAATTTTCCCCTCCTGGTTTTTCATATTATTCCCGTAAATCTTATTTAGATAAGTAAAATAGCACAAAAAAAAAAGGTAGTATTTACTACCTTTTCCTTTTGGGTAAAAAGCTTAAGTTAGTTTACTCTCCTCTTAGCATCCACTGTTACCAGAAGGGGATTTTCTTTCTTTTCTATAACTTCCCTGGTAATTACAACTTTAGTAATATCAATACGGGCTGGAACATCATACATTACTTCCAGCATAATATCCTCTATAATTGCTCGCAGCCCACGTGCACCTGTATTCCTACGCAGGGCTTCATCTGATATAGCCTGTAGTGCATCATCCATAAACTCAAGATCCACACCATCGAGTTCAAATAATTTTTTATATTGTCTTATTAATGCATTTTTGGGTTCTGTAAGAATTTTAACCAGAGCATCTATATCAAGAGCTTCTAGAGTCACAATAATTGGTACCCGGCCTACAAATTCTGGAATAAGCCCATACCTTAATAGATCCTGGGGGAGAATCATATTCAAAATTTCCCCTATATTCTTTTCTTCTTGTACCTTAATATCAGCTCCAAATCCCATGACTTTTTGCCCAACCCGGTTCTGAATTATCTTATCTATCCCCTCAAAAGCCCCACCACATATAAACAGAATATTGCTGGTATCAATTTGAATAAATTCTTGATGGGGATGTTTTCTTCCACCCTGTGGAGGTACACTGGCCACAGTACCCTCTAATATTTTTAACAAAGCCTGTTGTACCCCTTCACCGGAGACATCTCTTGTAATACTTGGGTTATCTGTTTTACGAGCGATTTTATCGATTTCATCAATATATACGATACCTTTTTCTGCTTTTTCAATATCGTAATCAGCTGCCTGAATAAGTTTTAAAAGTATATTTTCTACGTCCTCCCCAACATACCCTGCTTCAGTAAGAGAGGTGGCATCTGCTATCGCAAAAGGAACATTGAGTATCCTGGCCAGAGTTTGAGCCAGTAATGTTTTACCACTGCCAGTTGGTCCTAACATAACTATATTGCTCTTTTGCAGTTCTACATCATCTAATTTCATGCCTAAGTTAATACGTTTGTAATGGTTATAAACAGCTACTGCTAAAGACTTTTTTGCTCTTTCCTGCCCAATAACATAATCATCAAGAATTCCTTTTATTTCTTGTGGTTTAGCGATATCACCAAGCTCAAAACATAAGTCATCGGCCAACTCTTCTTCGATTATCTCATTACATAATTCAATACATTCGTCACAGATATAAACACCCGGCCCAGCTACGAGCTTCTTAACCTGATCTTGAGTTTTTCCGCAAAAAGAACACTTTAATTGTCCCTTTTCATCCCCGTACTTATGCATACGATCACCTCTCTTTAAGTAAAAAGCTATTTTTTGCTGGTCTTTTTCGGATGGCTTATTACTTCATCAATAATACCATACTCTCGAGCTTCATTTGCAGACATAAAATAATCCCTTTCTGTATCATTCTGGATTCTCTCCAGCTTTTGCCCTGTTCTCTCAGCCAATATTTTATTCAGCCTTTCCTTCATAGAAATTATTCTACGAGCATGAATTTCAATGTCTGTTGCCTGCCCCTGGGTCCCACCTAAGGGTTGATGAATCATAATTTCCGCATTAGGAAGAGCATAACGTTTACCTTTTTTTCCTGAAGCTAGTAGAAAGGCACCCATACTAGCTGCTAATCCCACACATATAGTTGAAACATCCGGTCTAATGTACTGTATTGTGTCATATATTGCCATACCGGCACTTATTGAACCTCCCGGACTATTAATATATAAAGATATATCTTTGTCAGGATCTTCCGCTTCAAGGAATAGCAATTGAGCTATAACTAAATTAGCTACATTATCATCCAGGGCACTTCCTAAAAATATTATTCTATCCTTTAGTAATCTGGAGTAAATGTCATAGGATCGTTCTCCTCTATTAGTCTGTTCTACCACCATTGGTACCAGATATGACATCCTTCTTCACCCCTTCTTTAAAATATTAATCTTAAACACTATATATTATTCATCTTCTTTATTAGTTTCTACCTTATCCTCATTATTAACTTGGTCATCTCCTGTCATATCCTGTTCAATTATATTTGCATTATCAACCAGGTACTGAATAGCTGCATCAACCTTGATACTATATTCAATATTCTCCATTATATGTGGTAGATCAGCTTCCATTTGGTCTAAGGTAATGCCCATACTACCACTCATTTCATCCATTTGCTTACCTATTTCTTCATCAGATGCTTCAAAACCTTTTTCTTCAATTATTTTTTTCAACATAAAATTGCACTTAGCCATTTTCTCTGCTTCTGGCCACATATCTTTACTTACTTCTTCTATAGTTTTGTTAAGATATTTTAAATATTGTTCAAGAGATAAACCCTGAGCAGTTATTCTTTGTTCTAAATCTTTAATCATATTATCCACCTGCATTTGAATAACTGTATCAGGTAAAGGCACCTCACAATTATCTAAAGCCTTTTCCATAATTTCTTTTTTAATTAATTCTTTTCTTTGGTAATCAAGAAATTCTTCAAGGGACTTTCTAGTATTTTCACGTAATTCCTCAACCGTATCAAATTCACTAACTTCCTGGGCAAATACATCATCAATTTCTCTTAACTTCTTGGTTTCAATATTCTTAACATCAACTTTAAATACTGCATCTTTGCCGGCTAAGTCTTCAGCATGGTAGCTTTCGGGAAAAGTAACGTTAACTTCTTTTTTATCTCCAACTTTCAACCCCACTAATTGTTCTTCAAATCCAGGAATAAACGTATTAGATCCGAGTTCTAAAGAATAGTCTTCCCCTTTTCCCCCCTCAAAGGCTTCTCCATCTATAAATCCTTCGAAATCTATTGTAACCTTATCACCGGTTTCAGCAGGTTCATCGCTTTTTTCAATCAGCTCGGTATAACGAGCACGCATCTCTTCAATTCTTTCGTCAACATCTTCTTCTTTAATCTCCATTTTGGGAATAGTAATATCTAATCCTTCAAGTTCTCCCAAAATAACCTCTGGCTTTACCGGAATTTTAGCATTGAATATAAAATTCTGGCCTGCTTCTATCTCATTTGTAATATCAAATTCTGGTGGTGCAATAGGCTCTAGTTTAAGATCTTCAACTGCTTCTTCATAAGCACCTGGAACAATAAACTCTAATGCATCCTGATATAATACTTCTTTTCCATAATAACTCTCTAAAATTTCTCTTGGCACCTTCCCTTTACGAAAACCGGGAACACTAACCTGTTTTACAATCTTACGATAGGCTTTTTCTAATCCTGACTCCAACTCTTGAGCATTGATATCAATTTCTATGTATGCCTCACTATTTTCTATCTTTTCTAACTTGGCCTTCATTTATGCTCCTCCTAACTTATGTTTTTACATTAAATACTACAAAAATAGCCTGGTTTTTTTATTACTAAAATAATTTACCCTAAGTTGGCTAAAAATACAACACCCCGGCCCATGCCGAGGCATAAGTTTTAGTAATATGGAGCAGGAGACGAGATTCGAACTCGCGATCCTCGCCTTGCGCAAGGCGATGCTCTACCACAGAGCCACTTCCGCTTAAAATTTAGTCCTACATAAAAGAATATTAATAATATATCTTGAAGTCAAGTCCCCCATCTAAATCTTTTCATTTAAAAACAAATACCTATAACACCTAGAAAAGATATATTAAATCTAATAAAATAGGTTTTAAAAATTATTACCCTTATCCTCTTTATTTAAACCCCCATTCTGTTTCTCCTGCATATTACTTACATATCCCAAAATTGATCCGGGATTCAATGAATCTACCATATTACTAGGTACTATTACCAATGCAGACTTTTCTTTTATGCCTTCATATAATATATTCATAGCCCGGAGACTAAAAGCTTCCGGGTTTTTATGATACATCTTTGAAGCCTCGGCAAACTTCTCGGCAATCTCTAATTCGGCAGTTCCTAAAATTACTCTGGCCCGTCTTTCTCGTTCTGCCTGGGCTTCCCGTGACATGGCATCCTGCAATTCATCTGGGATCATTACATCCCTTATTTCAACCGACCTTACAGATACTCCCCACGACTCGGTTCGCATATCTATCATCTGTTTTAACTCTTCGTCAATATGCTCTCTTCCAGCGAGCATTTCATATAATTCAGTTTTACCAATAATGTCCCGCAATGTGGTCTGAGCCGCCCAAAAAACAGCCTTTTGGTATTCCTCAACCTCCAGGGCAGCCTTCATCGGATCATCTACAATCCAGAACATCACGGCATCAACATTAACCGGAACATTATCTTTAGTAAGAGTTTTCTCCGCAGCAAAAAATGTGGTTCTTATTCTAAGGTCAATCCATATAGGAGTTTCATCTATAACCGGTATAATAAAGAATATTCCAGGACCGGCCATCTGGCGAAATTTCCCTAACCTAAGTATTACCACCCGTTCCCAATGTCTTGCAACCTTTATCGACCAGCCTATAGCAATCGCAATTACTGCGATAACAATAGATATCCAAATTACCCCGGTTGTAATATATGAATATCCAGCTAAAATTATTAATAAAAGAAAAACTAATACTGCTACTCCGTTGGTTCTATCTCCCCTGGAATCATTCCATCCTTTATTATTTCTAGCGCCCCCAGGTTGCTCTTCATTATCTGGCATTTTTATCCCACCTTTCTCTCAGCCACATTTTATCATTATAAACCTGTTAAAACAAAAAAAGGATTGGTTTTCCCCAATCCTTTACTAATTTCTATTAAGTATTCCAATACTGTTATTGGCTTCCAGAGAGACAGTTCATTAATAATGAGCTAAACTTTATGAAAAATATTCCCTGCAACCATTCGCTTTCATTGTCCAGTGTAGCATCCTGGCGCAGCAGAGAAAGAACTAAATCCGAATTATCATTATTGTAAAAATCCGCTAAATCTATAATAAAGTAATACTCTAGTTCTTTAAATACTGAAACTTCTGCCTTATATTGGGTAAAAGCTGTTATCATATTTGTGCTTCTAAACGCCCGCCGTATATCCGAAGCAAGTTTATCTATATCTTTACCTGGTGGAGTGGTTATCAATAACTGATTACCTTCTATCCTTATATATCCCCACTGATAGGTTGAATCCGGGTTTTGATTTATCCAGAGAAAACAACTAAGATTATCATTTTCCTTAATTATTCTAAAATTCTTGCTATTTTTTAATAATTTGATTGCATTCTTTCTATTTTCTATAACCGTAAATCTCCAGTTTAAACATAAGGGCTGATCCATAAGGTTTCTAGTATTTTGTTCTAACTCATCAAGTGCAATACAATAAGCCATTATACTATTCATTCCCCGCAGCTTCAAATATCTAATATCACTTATATCGTACGCATTATACTCCATCAGAATGTTAAGCGTATTCTCAAACAATTCCTTCATGTCAGGCAAAAAGATAAACATAGGGTCACTAACCCACCATTTCTTCATTGCCAGTGGGATTAAACGAGTAATAATAATAGTTCCCGGAACCAGTTTATCAGATAAAGAACCAGGTTTTATATATACTTCCGTTCTTTTTCCATTAAAAATATCCTCAAAAATAAAATCATTAACTCCACAAGAACATATATTATAGGCACCTACATAACTCATCATTATGTTGAAAGTGAGTGCTTTTAAGTAAGGCGGAAACCTTCTGGCATGGTCTTCCCAGAATTTGTTGGTAATAGTAGAATTCATGTTATCAAATCGATCAAAAAGATAATACTCGTTAAAGAATTCATTATAAATTTTACTGGTTTTTCCTATCCAAAACTTAGCTGAAGTATTTATATTCTGATAGAATTCCTTACGTGCTTCATGAAAAACCTTTCTTGATGATCCATCTATCAAAAAGGCATATTCCTCAATATAACTCTGCAGCTCTTCATAGAAATAAATTTTATCCGTATAGGTTAACTCTTGGCATTGAGGATAGGTTTTTAGTTTTAATTCAAAATCCAGGGGATAGGTGGAAAAATGTTTCATCAGTAGTTTGGCATTTTTTCTTACTTGATTAAAAGAAACTCCATGTTTTTTAGCTATCCACCAGTAGTTTGTCTTTCTCTTCATATTCAATAATAGAATATGTTCCAGGGCTGCCAACCAGACCTTACTATCATGAATCTGCGGATTATAGATCGATGAATACTCATTCCACATATACAGGAGCAGTGCAAGCTGTTCTTTTTGGGTAACATCACTATAATATAGATCAAAGGCATTAATAGCAACTCTTTTGCATTGTTCATTAATCCATTTATACCCGATTACATAATAACTGAGATCCAGTTGATAACGGTACTTCTCCACCTTCAACGCCACAGCCCTATTAGACTGTAAAACCTTTTGTATTTCATCATTATCCCAATCTAAGCTTCTTCTGATTACACTCACCGGAAAAAAATACTCACCACGCAGAATAGCCCTTGATTCCTGTCTTTCCATATCTATTAACAGTTTATCAAGGAGGACAATACCCGCCGTCTCATTTATGGCTTCTAAAGGAGTAAGTCCTTCTAAATTAGAATTGGGACTTATTAACCATTCCTCAATATTCTTATCGTTTATAATTTCAAAGAATATTTCTTCAGCTTTTTTTTGATTAAATAAACCTAAGCCTTCAGTCCAGTCTAAATCATAAACACCATGCACGTTTCTTACTATCTCATTAATATTTTGCTGTAAAGAAATCAGCTCAGTGCTGTCTTCGGCAACAGCAACTAATACCTCTGGATTAAAGTAGATTCTGGTAAACAAACGTTGGCTGGTTTCCTTTTTAAATTTTACCCATCTATTTTTTTCTATAATAGAGAATTCTCTATTTTGGTGTATTAAATCAAGGATTTTTTTATAATTAAGCTTTTCTAAAGAAAGGCTTAAAACTCTAACCGGGATTTTTTTTATTTCATGGCATAAATCTAGAACCAGTCCACAGATAACTTCAGCATGTTCACGAATAAAATGTTCTGAGAAGTCCATCCCCTTAAACATATTAGAAAACAATATATTATCCAAGATATAGTCTTTTTGGTCTTCAGGTAACACCAATGGCCCCATAATCATAGTCTGATTATCCATAATGACCATGCGTCCTAAAAACAATATATTTTCTGTTAAATCCGAATTAAACCCTTTTTCAATAATAAATTCTGTGGAATTAAAGACATCACTTACTGCAATTGCATTATTTTTTATCCATAATACCCTGTATAGGGAAACGTAAGAATTACCAAGAGCAGCAAAAACTGCTTTCATTTGTTCATCCAGCTTTTCTCCATACTCTGATAAATAAATATCTATTAATGTATCATTATGAAACCGGTAATTTATTACGTACCACTGAAAAAACACCGGCAAAAAATCATCGTTTAAATCCTGCACCTGAGAACAGGAAGTAAATTGGGCCAGCGCAACTGCTTCCCAGTTATAAAAATACCGCTTCGAGTAATTTATTAAATCAATAACAGCTTTTTGTAAATATGAAGTATAGTTACTACCTCTCGAAAAATAGATAACCTGGCATTCTTTGCAATTTTCATCATTGTTCTCTCCCCGATATGAATTCTGATGACTTTTTAAATATGTCATACAGATACCACCCCGAAACGTTTTTTTCGTTTAATGAACTGAATCATTAAAAATACGGTATATACTAAAAATATTATTTAATATAATACATAATAACAAAAAAATGCCATGATTCGTAAAATTTTTTTATGCATCAGATAATTTAATTTTATTATACATAAAAAAAGGCCGTCAATTGTTAAGATTCATAACTTTTTTGAAAAGTTCAGTATATATATATACACTTACAGGTTCCAGCTCTTTTAGCCTTTGAAAGGTTTTAACAGCCTGATCATTATCTCCAGAATAATAATATAGACATCCCAGGTCATAAAGGCTATCATCATAATAATTCGAATTAGGGTATTCACCTAGATATTTCAAATAGTATTCTTCGGCAATTTCATAGTCCTTGTTCATATAGTATATTCGAGCCAAATAATAAAGCGCTTCCCGGTTTAAATAACTGCGAGTATTCATTGCCACAACTACACTTAGATTATTAATTGCCTTTTTCCAATCACTCTTCTTGTAAGCATTATAACCCTCCGTAAAATAATGATTCTCCTGGTTAATATCATATTGGGAACCAGACATACTATTTTCATCATTTTCATTAATCTCTTCTTCAACATTATTGTCTGATGCAGCCGTAACTGTTTTAAGTTCTTCTTGTTCATCAACCTGTTGAGATAAAAGCCCTATTTGGTTCTGCATATCTTTTATTGTTTTACTACTTATTCGATTGCTATTAACCATGACAACTGATTGAATAAGCACAGCTACCAATAATAACCCGGCAGCAGCCCAGAATACTTTGTTAAGCTCTTTCGGCTTTTTGATACTTTTATTTTCAACCGGTTCTTCTTTTTCTTTTTTCTTTTGACCGCTTAGATAATTAGATAAAGCAGGATTAGATGTATCTAATTTTAATCCCTTAGTCCAAATTTTTTCTGCATCTTCGTGCTCTCCACAAGCAAGATAGCATAAACCCAATAATTGATATAAACGTACAAATCTATCATCTTCTTCAAGCAGCAGACGAAACAGCTCTTTAGCATTGTCATAGTTCTTATTTTCTACCAGGCCTAAAGCTTCATTATAGCGTTTTAACCAGAACTGAAATGAAGGACTCTGGAAATTTTCTAACGAAGATAAAACACTTGCATTGGTACTGTCAAGCTCAATTATCTTCTCCCAACATGCCTCCGCTCTTTCAAATTCACCCAAAGTATAATAACAACTCGCAATAAGACTAATAATATCGACATTTCTACTGTTGCTTTCAACTGCATCCAACAACATATTTAATGCTGTAGTAACATCATTTTCTTCCTTTTTCTGTCTTGCATTTTCTAACAATAGATCAATTTGGTTATGATTCTTTTCGTCCATTTTTTTATCACACCCTTGATTTTAATAATATTGCTAACATTCTACGCAATATTATTTTTTTCCTTCCATTTTTTGTAAATATTTTTATTTATTTCCTATTTTAACCATATATCTCAGTAACACCTTAAGCCAAAAATGCTATTAATATATTAAGATAATAGATTGATATAGGAGTTTGATAAAGTGACTTATGCTAGCCGTTATTTACGTCTGGAAAAAGACTTTATGCAGGGGCCTGATGTAGCTGAACTGCAAAAAAAACTAGCAGAATACGGTTTTGATCCTGGAAAAAAAGATGGTATATATGGCCCCAAGACGGATTATGCTCTAAGAGCCTTTCAAAAATCATCCAGGCTTCCTGTCGACGGTATTGTAGGGCCTGAAACCTGGATATACTTGAATTGTAATATGTATCAAACAGTTTTTTCACAACAGATTTATTACTCCCCCAGTATCATAATTGATGTGGAAAAAAAGAGACTATTGTACTCATCCAGCAACTTAACCAAACAGTACAAAGTTGGCGTTGGTAAAAAAAGCACCCCTACACCCCTGGGAAACTGGTATATAACTCAAAAAGCCCTTAATCCTGGCGGACCTTTCGGTGTGAGGTGGATGAGACTGAGTGTTCCCTGGGGAGGATACGGGATTCACGGCACCAATAATCCAAAGCGTATTGGTACTGCAGTCAGTCATGGATGTGTAAGAATGTACAATGATGATGTAATAGAACTATATGATATGACACCTATTGGAACCCCGGTGACTATAATAGGAAGGGCTTATACCGGCAGACTTTTACAATTAGGTGATAAGGGAACAGATGTTAAAGAAGTACAGAAATGGCTTAAATCTTTGAAATATTATAAGGCAAAAATAGATGGGTATTTTGGTCCCGTAACTGAAAAGGCAGTAATAATTTTTCAGAAGGATAAATACCTGGTTCCAGACGGAATTGTAGGCCCTGCAACCTATAATGCCCTGCAAAAATCTATTGCTATTGGCACCGGCGATACTGAACCATAATAAAGGTATCTATAATTTAAGGGTGTATAATAACAAGTTTTATTGGATAATTAGTACAAATATAAGATTAAGACAAATTAAATGGTTAAATATAAGATTGACATGTTTTCGCACCAGGTGTTATTATATAGAAGTTCGGGGCGTGGCGCAGTTTGGGAGCGCGTCTGATTTGGGATCAGAAGGTCGCAGGTTCAAATCCTGTCGCCCCGACCATTTGCAAGTAAGAACCCGCGCATGTTTGCGCGGGTTTAGTTTTTCCTGGTGGTTTCCTGTTTTTAGCAATTTGTGCCCATTTGGGTGCCATAATTTTTAATTGGCTAAGTGGTAGGTTAAACATTTTGAAAACACATAGTAAACTTAGCAATTATTACACAGTGCTCAAGGAAGATATGGATACATTAAAACAAACCCTTAAATCAAAAAGAGCAGAAGTAAACTGCTCTTCAAAAATTCTTATTAATCTAGCATCATTTCTTTACATCAGCATTTCATCACTAACAGGTAAATCAGGACTTGGATTTACCTGCAACCAGTTCATAGCTGCAAGGTTTCTAATTGATAACGCAACTTCCTCTTCTTTAAGTGGAGGCCTTCTGCGCCGTTTCCAGTCCATCACAGCTTTTAATACGTCAACCTCACCGGGTTTTTCGTTTTTATCCGGCAATTCATCAGCCGAAAAATATCTCCCTTAATGAGCTTAACCATAATATTATCCCCTTAAATAAAAAACATGTGTTCGTATATCTCTAGATTACCTTGTAAGCCAGTATTAGTGCCATTTACTCACTATTATTTATTTCTTCACTAATAGCTTGATTTACTTCCTGCATCAGCCTGGTATAATCTTCCTCGGCTTTCATATAAGCCCTAATAATAATGTTGCTATCTATTTTTACTTTTAAGTTGTCCAATTCTTGAAGCTGTTCCTGGTCAGGTTGAACTCCTGCATTTTGAGAAAACTGTAATTGTTTTTGAATTGTTTGGACATCCTGAATTATCTGTTGCGCATCGGCATTTTCTTGAATGTTTTGGCTGGTTCGCTGTAATTCTTTGAACTCCGGGGATTCCTTAATTTCTTGACCAATTTCTTTGGCTTTCTCAAACAAACTCATTATAAAACCTCCAATATTATTGATTACTGTTATTGCTTTACACCAAAGCAATAACAGTAATCATCTTCCTTGTCAACATAACCCTGGAGTACTTTTTTGACAACAAGGCTTATTTGTTCAGGTAAATTAATAATTCCCAAACAATTTATGGGATCCATTATAAAATTAATTTTTATATAATGCAAGGATTACATTAACCTAACCTCATTATTACTCAAATTTATCATCTAGTTTTAATTATATTCTACTTATCATACCAGAGTGTATAATGTTCAGGTTATTTTTAAAAAAAGCCCGAATTTGGCTGTGGGAATCGTTAAAAGGGTAAGGTGGTACATGTGTTCACGGATTGCTTCTTTTTAAACCTGACCGAAAAAGTGGTCCCATCAGACCCGGTTTCTATGTCAATCTGCGCATTATTTCGCTCAGCAATGCTAAAACAGACAGGCAGCCCTAACCCTATTCCCTCTTCCTTAGTAGAGAAAAATGGAATTCCTATTTTTTTAATAATTTCTGGTTCTATTCCTTTGCCTTCATCTTTTACTGCCATAATAATTTCCTGATCCTCTTCATAAGTACTTATAGTTACAATACCTCCTTCAGACATAGCCTCAAGTCCATTGCGGACCAGGTTGATCAGGAGCTGACGAATCTCTTTTTCATCTAACATTAAATCCGGAATAGGTTTTAATTCCGTTTTTATAAGCTTATCACCTGCTACTGCATCAGCCTGAAGTAGCGGATATATACTTTCAATTATAGAATTGATATTATTCATTTTTAATTCCAACTGTTTGCTTTTAACCAATGAAAGGAATTCTTTAATTATACAAGTGGACCGGTCAATTTCTTCAATCATAATGTTAAAGTATTCTCTTTCCCTGCAAAATTCTGGCTTTTCCATAAGCAGCTGCAGAAAACCCCTTACAATAGTCATAGGGTTTCTAATTTCATGGCCTATACTAGCTGCTATTTCACCGACCAGGTTTAGCCTATCAAGAGACGCTATCTGCCTCTCCATCTCTTTCTGTTCGGATATATCTATAAATAAAACCGCACATTGCATCCTACCCGGAGAATAAGCAATTATTTCCAGGTATTTGTCGAATCTGGAATAGGACTGCCGAAAATGCTTTCGCTTCCCGGTTAACGCAACCTGCCCGTAGGTTTTTATCCAGAATTCCTCGATATCTGGGTAAAGCTCAAGTATAGTTTTGCCAATAAGTTTATCTCGTTTGGTCCCGAGTATTCTTTCGAAAGCAGGATTGACATCAAGATAGCGATAATCTATGGGAATATTTGAATCATCGCAGATTATTTCCAGTAGAGCAAAACCTTCATGCATTGAATTAAATAATGAACGATATTGTTCTTCACTTTTTTTCAGTTTCTCTTCTGCCTGTTTGCGTTTATTAATATCTCTACCAATGGCATGAATTTCAGTTAGACGACCTTTTTCATCAAATACCCCCCGGTTAATCCATTCCTGCCAGCGAATTTCCCCATTGGGTGTAATTACTCTTTCTTCGATAGTTGCAATGGGGTTTGCTATAGTTAAATATTTTATCTTATCTATGACTGTTTTCTGGTCTTCTTCATAGATAAGGGATAAGAAACTGGTTCCAATGAGCTCCTCCGGTTTTTTATTAAAATAACGACACTGTGCTTCATTAACATAGGTGAGAGTAGTATCAGGCCGGTAAATTCCTACCATTTCAATCTGGTTGTCAACAATACTCCGGTAGCACTCCTCATTTTCCTGTAATTTCTTTTCTCTTAACTTATATTTGTACAAAGCATCTTCTAATTTTGTAATCCGCTGGCGTAGGTTATAATTCTCTTTTTTGAGGTCCCCTTCAGTTCCAATAATATACTTCATAGTAATCCTTTCTAACTTAATGTGGATACATTGATGTTTTTTCACAGTTTTATCTCTATTTCCCCTATTTAACATTATGTCATAAATTGTCGTAATTGATAACTAATTTTTGCTATTTATTAGCCGGAATCATAATTAAATTTATGTAAAAAAATACCCGCAAATATTTTGCGGATTATAGATTATATTTTTTAATATTGTAGTATTGCTTTATTAAGATCAAGAGATTCGGTTACGCTTTTAACCTGCTGATCCAGGCTTATTCCATCTGTTCTATCATCTATTACAATATTAGTAATTGCTCGCTTGACCCCACTGGCCATAGTCTGCCGGTGGATTTCTCCAGCCGTTTGCATAAGTTGCTCAAGTTCTCCTTCAATTATTAATTTTGTAGGAGTAATTTGATAATCCACTCCCTTTTCCTCTACCAGGAAGACAGCATCTTTTACAATTGAGTCAAATCCTAGTGAATCAACCCCAACAGGAATTACACTGATTTCTAACAATGACAATTGCTTCACTCCTTTTTTATTTACAGGTTGCCTCAACTAGTATTAAATTATGCTGTTTTTCATTTAGTTTAAAAACTAACCAGAATGGACAAGATAACAGTAGCATATGTTAGGTTGACAGTTTTTATTAAGACTTCTATAAGAAGGAATTTGTTTGATTAAATAGAATTAATCTACAATGTTAAAGTCTGTAATCCTATTTTGGGGAAAGGTTTTACAAACTTGCTATTACGTTTTTGTTAACTGGTAACGGGAAAGGAGTGTAAAATGGAAAGAGATCGATGGGTATCACAAATGGGATTTGTCCTAGCAGCCTCAGGATCTGCTGTTGGTCTTGGTAACCTATGGAAGTTCCCTTATATGACAGGGGCTAATGGTGGAGGGGCTTTTGTATTTTTTTACCTTTTATTTATATTATTAATCGGTGCAACTGTAATGATCGCTGAGATTACTCTAGGACGACACACCCAGTTAAATGCCTGGGGGGCCTACCGGAAGGTTAAGGAAAAGTGGGCCTGGGTTGGAGGTATGGGAATTTTAGCTGCCTTTTTAATAATGTCATTTTATATTGTGGTTGGCGGCTGGGCTATCAAATACCTGTTAAGTAGTTTGACTGGTGCATTAAATATTGCCGATGCTGCAGCTCTAAACAATATTTTTGGCGCTTTCGTGGGCCAAACACTCGCTCCCATACTCTATGCTGCTTTATTCATGTTAATCACTTTTTCTATTGTTTATGGTGGTATTGGCAAGGGTATTGAAAGAGCCAGCAAAATAATGATGCCTACACTTTTTATTTTTATAATCATAATAGCTGTTCGTTCTGTGACCTTGCCAGGGGCTCAGGAAGGAATTTCCTGGTTCCTTGTGCCTGATTTTTCCAAAATTAACGCCTCTGTTGCTTTAGCAGCTTTAGGTCAAGTCTTCTTTTCTCTGAGCTTGGGAATGGGATGTATGGTAACCTATGGCAGCTATCTGGATAAAAGTAGTAATATTGCCAGGAGCGGATTTACCATTCCCCTCTTAGATACAGTAATAGCATTTGTGGCTGGGCTGGCAATACTACCTGCTGTATTTGCCTTTGGTTTTGAACCAGCCCAGGGTCCTGGATTAATGTTCGTAACCCTGCCGGCTGTATTCTCCCAGATGCCTGCAGGACAGATATTTGCTATTATATTCTTTATACTCGTCATATTTGCAGCCTTAACTTCAGCTATTTCATTACTGGAAGTAATAACTTCATACCTGGTAGATGAGAAGCAGCTTAAGAGAAACCTCGCAGCTGCAATTGGAGCACTTGGAATTTTTATTCTTGCAATTCCAGCATCCCTGTCTGTGGGCCCCTGGGCTAACATACATATTATCGGTGAAAGAGGCTTTTTTGACAGCTTTGATTATCTTTCAAGTAATATAATGCTGCCTTTAGGTGGATTATTGCTTTGTATATTTGTTGGTTGGGTCTGGGGTACAGATAAAGCAATAAAAGAAATAACCAATGACGGAAGTATAAAGTTTGCACTGGCAGGAGTATGGAGCTTCCTGGTTAAATTTATAGCCCCGGTAGCTATTGCGCTGGTATTTGCCAGTTCACTTGGACTTATCTAGTTAATTTAAACGGGGATTTACAGACTTAAAGTAACTGTGCCGGCAATTATAAATGGCCGGCACTATTATTTAATCTTCTAAATAGAAACGGCTGTTGCAATCAACACACTCTATAAATTCGCCTTTATCATCTGTTTTACAGCATCCTGCCCCTATACACTCTATTTCCTTCCCTTCATTATCTTTAATGAATTCATTCATTTCCGGGCAATATACCCATCCTCCACAGTTTTCGCAATAGAAATCATCCTGTATAACGATTGACTTTTTTATTTTATACTCCTTCATTAAAACCCCTCCCTTAAGCTTACTTTTAAGCCTATTTATGTAATATATTACTTCTCTATATACTGCTTGATTTCCTGTTATTATTTCTTCTAACGTTTTAACAGGCTTATCTTAAAGTTTCATTTCCAGGGTGTCTATTGGCGGAGTCTATTCCGAGTTCTAATTCAATTATTTGAGGTCTTCTAAAATACAAAAGAGTTCTTCATCGCTTAGAGTGTTAATCTCTTGATCATTAAATCCACTTTTTAGCTTTATGGTTAGCCGCCGGTTTTCTTTAATCCATACTGTTTCACTGAACTCGTCAGAACATTTAAAAGAAAACCTTGGGGGATTAGCCAGGCGGGCCCTGGTTACACCCTGGATACAATCACCCAGACAGGGAGAACCTATTACCTTAATAAATAATTTATTGGAGTTAAGCTTGCCCATATAATCCTCAGCAATCGCTGCCATTTTTACAGCCAGGATTAACCCAAGGCACTCTTCCTGGTGATGAACCAGGGCATGTTTTTTTAAAAGCTGAATTCGCATTCCCCTGTTCTTTCCCTTAATATAAGAAGTCTGTGGTGAAGAGACTATGTCATTTTCATAATATGGTTTTATATCAATTACCGGTGTGCCGCCTACTGCGTCAAGCCCCTTCACATAAATATAATTTCCTTGGACCTCCTTTAGCTTCGCCAGACACATGGCAACTGGATTTGGACGGGCAAACGCCCGGAGAGCAAAAACTCCGTATTCGGGTAAATCAGGATTAACCTTCAGGGGTTTAGTTTTTAATAAGTCCCGTGGTGCTTTGTGAAACCATGCCACAACCCAGATATGAGAGTTTTCCTCAATACGCAGCAGGGCATCTTCATATTCAGGAAATACTTCAATAATTGCCTCCTGCCCTCCCAGAGGCATTTTCGAAGGATCCTCCAGGTGGGAAATAACCCTTCCAATTGGTTTTATTATTATATCATCCATTTTCTAATTCCCCCTTTATTATTAAACCCCAATAATCCTCAGGCAAAAACATATCTTTTATCCCCCTCAAGCTGAGCGATCTTTAAATCCATTCCATAGAGATTTACCTAAATTATTAGCTGTCATTAACTCTTCGGTCAAGCCTTTGTGAATAACCGGCCCTTTTTTATCATTAAGCCATTGGTTCCGGCACATCTATTAGTTTTTCATTTACCATAGCAATTTATCATCATAGTAAGCTATTACTTTATCAGCCTGTTCAATACATCCTAACACCCTCTCCAATAACGCAGCAGCCTCTTTCATCTGCGAAGATTATAATAAGAGCGGTATGCCCTGGGTATCCAACTGTCCGATTAGAGCATCAGTATTTTCTCCCGCCCAAAGGCAAACAACATCCGGATCTGCAACTACCAGCTCTTTTCACCTCCTGAATATGATTTATAAACCTTTGACAACAAAAATTTCAGGTACGAAAAATCATACCTGAAAATAATCCCTATATAATACAAAAGGCTAAACTTGAAAAGTCTAACCCGTGTGCGCCATAAGGTCATCGCTGGTAATCTTCTTTCCGCACTGGGAGGCATAACCGTTTCCCGCTATACCCTGTCGGCCTTCAAACCATTGATAACCCTTTAGGTCTAAAGGCTCGAAAATTACAACTATATACTTTTTTGTAGAATCTTATAAAATTTTATAATATTATTCTATTTTCTACACTATTATATTGTATTCCTTCTTATGGAAAGACATTTTAAGAGAGTTAAAACATGATTACAGTTTCCGATTACTGGATAAATAAATGCGATAATTCTTTTTGAAAATATATAAATATTAGGGTTATAATTTATGGCTTTATAGCATATAATAATTAGGTGTGCAGATTGAAGTGATTTACCCGGTTCAACGCTTTAGTTATTATAAACAGGGTTGTTTTTGAGGGTATTAGTCCAGCAGGTACAGGATAATTACAACAGCAAAGAAACTTAATTTCTTTCTTGAAATGACTTAGAAAAAGAGTTATAATACACTTTGCGGGCGGGTGTAGCTCAATGGCAGAGCCCCAGCCTTCCAAGCTGGTTGTGAGGGTTCGATTCCCTTCACCCGCTCCATTTTATGTCCCTGTAGCTCAGCTGGATAGAGCAACGGACTTCTAATCCGTAGGTCGGGGGTTCGAATCCCTCCGGGGACGCCATAATTAACGAACTGACGTGGTGGGTGTAGCTCAGTTGGCTAGAGCACCAGATTGTGGCTCTGGGGGCCGTGGGTTCAAGTCCCATCATCCACCCCAAATTACCCTTGACATCCTAATAAATATCCTAGTATACTCTTTATTGTATGTTGGGGTGTAGCCAAGCGGTA
>CAYZYO010000028.1:0-21424 GCA_964482585.1 uncultured Syntrophomonadaceae bacterium
GGTTGTTTTCACACTAACCGTCCCCTTGTGCGTATAAGTTAGAATATTATATCGTTGATAATTGTTTTAGAACCTTGACGTAGCGGCTGCTGTAAATTACCCCAAACGTATTTAGCATTTACTCATCTTCAGCAGCAACAGGTGCCTGTTCAGTTTTGGGGTCAATGCTGGACTCGGACTCGTAAATATCTTCCAGGCTTTTGGCATCACTTACATCGGGAACTGAAATTGGTTCATCTAGATCATAGTACTCAAAGGTTCCGCTCTGCTGCAGGGATATATCAAGAAGAACAGGATCCTCTTCCGAAGATGGGGCAGGTATTTCCGTTTTTATGTCCATAGTTGTGTATAGATCCATATATTTAGGAAAATATGTATCCTGGTCAACCCATATTCTATAGTAGATATCAGCTTGCATATTAGAAAATAGTTCTTGGAATACCTGGCTTAATTGATCAGTGGCATTTTCATCTATTTCCTCGGGTAAGGGTATATTCTGCATTACCTCATCAAGGATCTGTTGGAAGCCATCTAGGCCCACAGTAACATTAAGCACCCAATAAGAGTGGCCATCTATTTCCTGATCATTACTAAAACTTAGAAGTACACCGGCTTCAGTTAGCTGTTCCAGGGAACTCAAGGGATCCTGGCTGGATTCTTCCAAGAGGGCTTTTATATCCATACCGGGGATTTCTAGTTTCACCCATCCCTGATCAGGCATGGTGGTGTACATACCTTCTTCATTGATCAGTACTTCCGTTGCCATGTTTTCTTCCTCTGGTAACTGGAGACTTGAAGCAGTCATATCGCTTTTCACATGAAGCAGTATGGGCTCATTCTGCATAGCCATATCCATCACCATCTGGATATCAATAGATTCTGGCTCTCCGGTTTCGGGATTAATCATCTGCATTGTTTGCTGTAAATCCCCCCTGGCTTTGTAAGTATTGAAAGCCAATGAAGCTTCATTTGATTTAAGAAGCAGGTCCTCAGGGCTCATCTGCGCACGCTTTTCCTGAAAATCAACTAGAACCGTTTTGGTTTCCTGTACCCAATCAATAGTGGCCCCAAAACTTTCCATAACCGCTCGAATTGGAACTATAATCTCATTACTCACCTCAGCTGGAGCTTGGGGTAAATTAATCAGATCGCCATTCAAGCTGGCCTGGGTATCATTCAGGGTAAGAACCAGTGTGTCAGTCCCTTTATAAATGGTAATTGATTCCTCCGAGACGCTTATATCAGCACCGGATATTCTTTCAATCAAGTATAGAGGCACCATAGTAGTTCCTTCCTGAAGCTGGGGTATGGTTATTGGCTGAAAATCCTTACCATTGATATTGAGATTTACATCCACAGCCAATGCCGGAATACTGAAGACAAACAGCATCAGCAGAGTACATAACCCCACCAATAGTCTTTTCATTTAACTCCCTCCTTTAGATAATTTGACTATTATTACTTCCATCATAACACAAAAAGCAGCGAAAGGGATCTGAAATTAACCAACACGTTAAATTACTTAATATCCAACTCCCCTAACTCTAATAGCTTTTTTTAGATAATTCTACGCAAACTAAAAATTATTGCTTAGATATCCGAAGCCTTTCACCTGATGTTAAAATTAAAAAGATGTAACTTTTAATATTGGTCAAACGTTGTTTAAAAAAGGGGCAAGGATATGAAAACAGACTCCATTGAAATCGTCTACCAGCTTTATATTAATGATCTATATAAATACCTGCTCCAGCTTTCCGGTTCTCCCCAAACTGCGGAAGACCTGGTTCAGGATACCTTTGTGAAGGCTTATGAAAAATTGGAAAGCTATAAAGGTGAAAGGGTACGGGCCTGGCTTTTTCGGGTTGCATACAACACCTATGTAGATTGGTACCGGAAAGAAAAACGACAGGTTCAGACAGATCCAGATTTACTGGAGAGTATGAACTCCCAGATAGAAACAAGCCCTGAAGAACATTATTTACTTCAACTAACACTGGCAAACTGGTTTAAAGTAATGAATTCCCTGCCGGAAAAAAGCCGTCAGGTAGTTCTTTTTAGAGACTATTATGACCTTACATACCAGGAAATCGCTGATATTCTTGATTTAAACCTGACAAATATAAAGGTGACCTTATACCGGGCCAGAAAGAAAATAAAAGAGGTGATGAAAAATGAATTGTAGTGAATTTGAAGAGATAAAGGAGAAATATCTAAATGGAGAACTTAGTGCCGAACAAGAACGCGAAGTTGAGAGACATTTAGAAAGCTGTCCATTCTGCCAGGAACTGCTTGATAACTTATTAAATAACGGCCATACAGCAGAAGAAGGTATCCCCCGGGACAACTTAATTAATAAAGTTTCTAATGAAATAATTAATGAACAAAAGCAGAAGAAAATTCTCCGTTTTGCCAGATATAAAAATCGTTTTAGTATGGCAGTTTTTCTTATACTTATGTTTTTTGTTCTGAATATAGTTGGAAACCTATTATCAAGCATTTTCTTTAATTATGGAAATGAGGATTCACGGCTTTATAAAACCCAAAAAACGGCGGCAATTTTAACCGAATCCTGTTTTCCTAATGTGACCATGCCTACCATGCTGATACCTAGTTCAATTTTCTTCTCCAGAGCAAGTTGGGGGGATAGCAGCCTTGAGATTAAGCCCTATTTTGCTACCCGGGGAGAGTTTAACTTGAAGAAACAAATTGGCAAAGAAGAATATAGTATTGGAAATCTCTTAGTTAATCATTTTTTAACCTTTACCGAAACCGAGTGGAAATGGAAAAACGGTTCAAAGGAGCTATATCTTTATTTTTATCATCCTGAACAAATGGCAGGTATTAATGCTGATTCTCTGCCGATTAATTCAGAGCAAATATGGGACGCTATGGATAAATTACCTGAAGGGACGGTAGCTGAGTTGGGATTATCTTTTTGGAACAGCTTTTCCATTGAGGATGTAATTACTATGTTTAAAGACTATGATCTGGACATTACCTGGTATGCAATCACTACCGGCTTTGAAGGCAAATTAGATGAAAAAGAGCATCCGGAACTGTTAACTGCGTTTAATGGTGTTTGGGGAATTCCCCACCTGTCACATAATATGCTTAAGACTAATTCGGTAATAAGAATGGATGACAGTTCAATCCGGGAAGAATACTTTATGGATTCTATGAAGTTCCTGGTTGAAAATGCAGATGTGGCAAAAAAAATTTACCGGGGGAATCCCCGGGAATTGTGTTTAACAGAGAGGTACGAATATCTTGAGGAACACGGGATCCAGGTTTATGGAGTGGTGGTTACCGGACCGGTAAAAGAACTGCTAAAGCTCAAAGAATTGGAAACTGTCCACTCCCCTGCCTTAGGTGAAATCAAGCTGTGGAACTGGTATAATCGTAACTTCCAGGGAACAATGTATTAACTTAATTAACTTAATCGCCTTAGTTGTCCAGGGATTTTTTATTGATTAACAAGGAAAACTCTATTTTTTAAATACTAGAATCAAAGTAGTCTTGTAGTACATTTACCTTTTGAAGCATTTATGTATCTCCGTTTCTTTAAAGTGAGCAGCAGCTAGGTTTTTATCCTGGCTGCTGTTTTTTACTTTCTTGTTTTCGTTTAACCATCATGGTAGATATAGATATTTGTACTAATCTTCAGGTGGTGCTGCAAACATTACATAAAAACCGTAGTCGATACCGGTATCCGGACCAGTACCTTTCGCAATGTGAACATTTTGAAATATGATACGCAGCTTATAACCATCGTTCTCAACATCAAAAGTCATAGTTTCCGGATCAAGGGCATTTCTAACCTTATTATTTGTTTCCGGGAGGGTTTTAGTAAAACCATAAAGACCGGTTCCGATAAGCTCCAATCCATCCATGTCTTTTACCGAAACCATCACTTCCTCCGGCGACAGCCGTTGTAAAGTTAGTTGGTATCCCACACTATCTACTTCAAATTCATACGCAGGTTGAACTGAGGGACTTTTCCCCCTATCCGAGAAGGTATTAATAATAACATCATACCCGCTGATGTTAACCGGTTTTTCCATATCGAGATTAACGAAAAAGTATTTTAAATCCCTCTGGGAATCGTAGGCGGGAGCAAAGCCTAAGGTCGACTCCATTTTATCATGGGTATTAAAATCTTCAGGCAGCCATTTAACATATTTTATGTATTGGCGGTTTCTGAGGTAATCCAAAATACTTGTACACTCCAGCCTGAGGTTCATAGGTACATCTGATTTGGGACTTATTTTCCCATCATCCAGAATACCCTCAGCAGTGAGCATAGTTTCAAGCCGAGTTATCTGGCTTACCCGGGAAACGGTAAACGCATCCACCGGCGGTATTACTGAAAATATCGCCAGACAGGCAGCCAGAACAGCAATCATCCCGTTTCTGGATACTGGTTTAAGACTGAGTGCGATTCCACAGGCAATAGAAAAAATTCCAAACAAGGTGACATAATACCTTGACTCGGTAATCCCATAGGCATTTAATCGTATTGCAACCGAAACCAGCTGCATGATCACGATAGGGATAAGCACCCTGGGAAATATCAACCGGTATAAGGAAGTAAAGCGGTTTTCCAGGAGGCTTGAGAGTATATATATTAATAGTCCGGTAGCCGAATATGCTAAAACCATTCCTCCTAACTGCCCAGATGGCCAGTTAAATGTCACCAGGATTTTAACAAAGTATGCTGCCAGGACCAGGGTATAGACTGCAACCAATGGGATTGCAATGTAAGAAATAAGTATATCCAAAAATCGAGGATACTGTCCAGACTCTTCTAAATACTGAATATCAGCTTGATCCTGAGAATTGAATCGCGGCAGCAGCGAAAGGTAATAAATAGTAGCAAAAAGAATCCATATAATAGCCATCATATATCCATAAGCATCCTGGTTAACCTTAAAAAGCAGGGTGTTTATAGTTGCTATAGTAGCTGCACAGCCTGCAGCCAGCACAGCTGAGTATAATACCGATATAAATGCCGATTTAAAATGTATGAGAGCAACCCTATTAAAATCAGCTTTGTTTCGATATGATGGAACCCATACAAACGCACAGAACATTGCAAAAACAGCAACGAAGGTACGTATCATAACCTCAAAACTTATACCTGGGGCAGAGTGTATAATAAGATAATAACCTGCTGTCAGGAGTGCTGATATCCCGTAAACAAGCAGCCGCCGTTTTAAAAGCCCTTCAAATCGTTCACAAATAAATTGGGCAGTCACTCCGAGAAAGGCTCCAAGTAAGAAAGTAAACATCAGTTTTTGAATAAATAGTTCTGGTTCATTATGCAGTGAAATCATGTAACAAACTAATACAGTAGAACCTGTTAAACAAAGGACTGTAAGTGGAAATCGCCAGACAGCTTCAAAAAGCCTCTGGGCAGTAAGAATAATAGCTTCAATTAAACGTTTAATTGTAAAACCTCCCCTGATTAAAACTATGCTAGTGAAGATAAAACCCTTTCTTCAAACAATTTGGCTATATCTGGATCAAACTGTATTCCCGCCATTGTATTAATCTCCTTAATAGCTTCCTCTTTTGTAAAAGATTTATGGTAAAACCGGCTGCTGACCATAGCATCATACGCATCTGCTATACGAATAATGCGTGACTGTTGTGGAATTTCATAACCTTTTAATCCCTTGGGGCAACCGCTTCCATCCCAGTTTTCATGATGAGCCAACACATATTCAGCCAATTGTGACATTTCATTTACTGAACTCAGTATGCGATATCCTATTTCCGGATGACGTTTTACTTCAGCCCATTCAGAATCAGTTAAGTCATCTGCTTTATTTATGACCGAATCACTTAATATTATTTTACCTATATCATGAAGTAATGCGGCAGTTTTAAGCTCTGCGATTTCATTTGTATTATAACCCATTTCATGACCTATTTTTTCGCATATTTGGCTTACCCTATCGGAATGTTCTTTTTCCCCCGGCAGTTTTTCATATAGTGTTTTGATTATTGTCTTTATAGTATTGCTTCTCATGCTGGGACTTTCGTACAGTTTGTGTTGATACATATGATCTTCGGCCTGCTTAAATACTTTTTCTATATCTTCACCAGCCCTGTTTTTAGTGGCCCAACCAAATGACACTGATAATTTTATTAATTCTATTCTTTCATTGGATATAGCTGTCTTAATTCTATCAACAAAATGTCTTGCTGCCCGACGTTCTGTTTTAGGTAGTAATATAATAAACTCATCCCCGCCAATTCTGGCAACTATATCACCAGTGCGGCACTCTTGTTTTATAATCTCGGCGACCCTCAGCAGGATTTTATCCCCTTGCAAATGCCCGAAAGCGTCATTTACCAGCTTCAAACCATTAACATCTGCAATAACCAGGGTTAAAGGAAGTTTATTTCCAGTATCCAGCCTTTTTAATTCCTCATTATAAAACCTCCGGTTATGTAATCCAGTTAGCTGGTCATGGAAACTCAAGTATTCAATTTGTGCCAGTCTTTCTTTTTTGGCACTGAAATCCCTGAATACTATAACTACACCTATTATATTATTTTCTCTGTTCTTAATAGGTGCCGCACTATCTTCTATAGGATGTCCAATACCATCTTTAGAAATCAGGATAGTATGGTTAGCCAGTTCTATAATATTTCCAGTTTCCAAAACTTTTTTTGCAGGGTCTTCACATCTTTCACCGCTAAACTCATTGATTATATTGAATACTTCTTCCAGGGGTTTTCCAAGAGCTTCTTTACTTGACCAGCCGGTAAGGTCCTCAGCTACTTTGTTTAATAACAAAACATTACCCTGTTTGTCAGTGGAAATAAAACCATCACCAATAGACAAGAGGGTTACCCTTAGTTCTTCCTTTTCATAAAACAATAATTCTTCCATTTTTTTACGATCGGTAATGTCTCTAATTGATTGAATAGCTCCTATTACGTTTCCTGAGAGATCATTGAGCTTAGATGCAGATTCAAGTAAGCAAGCTTGCCTGTCTTTATAGATTTCAGGTACAGATCTTTCAGCAATAAGCACACCGTCTTTTTCATGGACAAAATCATATTTACCAGTAAATTTATGGTGCTCATCAAATGGTAATAGAGAATAATCAATTAACATTGGACAGCGACGTCCATAAAACGGAATCGCATATTCGTAATTGGCCTTACCTATCATTTGTTCTTTAGAAACCCCGGTCATTTCTTCTATTGCCCTGTTCCAAAAAATAACCTGTCCCTCGGAGTTAATTACAAAAGTAGCATCGGGTAAAAGTTCTATAATTTGTTCTAGTTCTTGATAGGCTTCTTTAATCTTTTGCTCCGCTTTTTTGCGATCAGTAATATCAATTCCCAGTGCTCCTATTAACTCAATTTCATGCTCACTGTATTTTAGAGGAAATAATCTGGTTTCGAATATTTTGTTTCCCTCTCCGGTTTCGATCTCGTCAATAACTGAAAAGGATTGCTTAGTCTTTAACAATTTTTCGGTATTATTCATAAAATCCTTGGCAACAGCTGGAGTTAAAAGTTCAGAAAAATACTTTCCTTCAGTTTCCACTGGTGAACGTCCCAGGGTTTTAGCCGTCATTTTGGAAACCTTAAAATATTTTCCCTGCCTATCATAAATTGTTAAGAGATTCGGTATGTTATCTAATAACAAATTGAGAACTTCATTGAGCGACTGCAGTTCTTTTTCTTTAATATCGAGTTTGTTTCTCCATTTAGATACAATTATTGCGACAAGTAACATAATTAAGACTCTAAGGATAGCATGAATTGAAAATATTCCTGAACTTATATATTCCAGTGTGATGTGTAAAAGCCCTAAAAAGAGGGCTGCAGGCAAAGTATAACGAGAAAACCAGAACCCCACCATTATAATTATCAAATAAAATAAGTGGGTATATACAACATCTATACCCAAAAAATAGTTACAGTATACAGCTACACCTATAACTCCCAGACAAGCAATTAATATATAAATAAATTTATTATACATAATCTGTTTAACCTCTCAAAAAATATCATGCTTATATAAACAAAAAATTTAAGCCTAAAAAGCAATGATATTCTATAATAGACATAGTACCTGTTCAGCTATAGTCATTATTCAATAAATACTAAAAATTCGATATTAATTATCCAAAATCCTTGAAAAATTTGCCTTTATGTAGAAAAAAGTACTATTATCAAATATGATTCTACTGCATAAAGTAATATTTTATACATTATGTACCGTATAGGCGACTAGTCTCCGACTAGCTGCAATTCAGGATGTCAGGGCGGCGACTGAAGTTGCCTCTACGGTTCTATTTGGTTGCTGCGGTTTTACCAAAACGCTAGTGCGTGCCCAACTTATCTAACTAACGTGACTGCATTAAGCGTTTATTTTCGTACTAACCCTTCATTACTGCAAGCCACAACCACCGATGAAAATAGGTGAATGTGATTGCATAAATGACGTATTTTCTCTACAATTATAAATGTTTTTAAACCAGGTTGGATAAATTAAATTTAATAAAGTATATTTGACTAATGTTTTGATTAGGAGTAAAATAACAAACGAATTAATCAAGAAAGGAGATAAAAAGAGAATTTGGACAAAAAAATAATTGATCAGATTCTGGAAGATATCGGATTGGAACATATTCCGGGATCAGCCTACGAAGAAGAAGAACGGAAAGTTAGCTAACCGTTCCCTTTTTAATTTTCTGCACTTTTTTCTCTAGACGTATCTATAGATTAAATAAGTATGGGAAAATATCTGGTAAATAATTTAATTTATTTTTCAAAAGATATTAAAAAATAAGAACCTCCAATCATTAAATTACCAAACATAATAAGCTGCCGCGAGGGAAAAATATTAGAGATTTAATGAAAGGAGGTTGATTATGAAAGGGTTTTTTGGCTTATTTGATGGCTCAGATAATGAGAAACCCAAGGATGAAGAAGTAAAAGAGAGCAAGATTACTAATGAGAACACAGAAGAGCAAAAGATGAAGCTGCGCAAAGAGGAACTTAATGTTGCCAAAAATAAGGCGGATATTGGTAAAGTAGAAGTTGGTAAAGAAATCATTGAAGAACAACAGGTAATAAATGTACCTGTTGTTCATGAAGAAGTTATTGTCGAAAGGAAAACCTTAAACGAAACTAGTGATACTTCTATTGAGCCCCAGGATGATGACGAACGTTTTAGTCTTTCAGTGGGTGAAGAGAAAGTAGAAGTCGGTAAAAACACCATTGTTACAGGCGAGATATCAGCTCACAAGCGGGAAGTCGAAGAAGATCACGAAATTAAGGAGAATATCAAACGAGAACAAGCACGTATCTATAAAGATGGAGATGTTAATATCGTAGACGAGTAATTAGCTCTATTAAAATCACGCTTCTCTAACGCCTCACCACACAATTTTTTTTTGGTAGAGGTGTTCTTTTTGTATATAGGGGGATTAATTATATTATGGATGAAAAAACAGATAAAAAAACCTTCTTAGTCAGGGAAGAAAAACTAGATATTAAAACTAAATGGACAGAAACCGGTGAAATAAACTGGCATAAAGAGGTGCTGGTGGAAGAAAAAAATTTTACTATACCATTAAAGCGGGAGGAATTAGTAATTGAACGAATATTTATGAATGCTGATTTTCCTGATCAACCTCACCGGACAGAAACAACGCGGATACCTCTTAAAGAAGAAAGGGTTGAAATCAAAAAACGTGCTTATAATCTTGAAACTGTAGACATATACAAAAAAGATGTGGCAGAGAAAGAAATAATTGACACTATTTTGAAAAAAGAAATACTGTCAGAAAAAATAACCGGAAATCTAGATATTAAAAAATCATAGTATTACACAGAGACACAAGGGACAGAGAATATCCAAAATTCCACGCAAATGGTAACAATCACATTGAAAAAGAGTTGACCCTTATGAAGGACCTTTAAATGTTCTTTAATAAAACTGGATTCCCTGTTCAGTAAGTTTGTCAATCCAATCCATATTTAACAGTTCGAGGTCGTCGCTATAATCAGTCCTGGACTCATCCTCATCATACTCGAGGAATTCTAAAACAATTATTTCAAATTCCTCCTGCCCAAGCTGTTGCCAGTCTTTTTGCAGCTCTTTATTAGAATGACTTCCTGCCTTCAGTTGAAATTCGGTGCGATTGATCTTGCCTTTCAGGTTCTTAACTGCTTCAAGGTAATGCCGGGAATTCACTTTATTAATCACTGCGAATATACCCATATCTGGTTTCATTTGCTTATATTGTGCCTGGAGCTGTTTTTTTCTTTCAGTAGAGATTTTCATTATATTCACTCTCCTGGGTATGCTAATAGCCCATCTCTTTTAGAATTGTGGCCAGGGCCTTTAGTCTTTCACTTATCATTTCATCATCTTTACTTATACAATCTCGAAACAACTTTATATCTTCGTCAATTAATGGATTATCAGTGCAGACTGTTACGTTCATGGCATCACCCTGCAGGCCTATCCTGTCAATGTTAGCCTGGTCAGGATCGTAGAGTTTTTCATAGCGATAAGCATCCATGAAATACTGTTTACTTCTGCAGATCAGCAATGCCAGATCAAGCACCCGGTGCAGAGGTAATTCCTCTGATTGTCGCGACCATTTTTCGCCGGTATATCTCCAAACCTTTGCGGAAATATCGATTTTCCCCCGGTCATTCCACTGGGCCAAGCCTAGAGATAATCCTTTGGCATCAGATTTATAGGCCTGCCTGCCGTCAACTTCATCGTAGTTATCAACCACTATCACCGGCTTGTGTTTAAGGTTAACAGGAATAATCATGTTAACACCCCCTCCTGGCTTTTATTTACTAATTTAGTATACTACTAAGTTACTAAATTAGTGTAGTTTTTATTTGTTGGTTTGTCAAATAGAAATCTCACTAAGGGTTATTCCCTCATATCGGGTCGGGCTTCTTAAATCGGACAATCTGATCATTTACCTCCCCTGGGATGAATGGTGTTTAATTATAAGGCTGCATACTGGCCCGCAATATAACCGGAAGACCAGGCCCACTGGAGGTTAAAGCCACCACACATCCCATCAATATCTATTATTTCGCCGGCAAAGAATAAGCCGGGAATCAATTTAGATTCCATGGTTTTTTGATTTATGTCCCTGGTATCAAGACCGCCGGCGGTTACCTGGGCACTGGGCCAGCTTTTGGTGCCCCGAATTTTAAATCTCCAATCAGTCAATATATCTACGATTGCTTCCCGGTCTTTAGCTGAAAGGGTGGCAACTGGAAGCTTGATATCACCAATTCCTGCTTCGGCCAGGACAACTGGTATTAACCTTTTATTTATCAGCCCCACCAGGCTGAAGTCAACCGGTTTTTTGGGGGCTATTTGCAAACGTCTATAGATTAAATTGCTTAACTCTTCCTTAGATATGGTGTCTATCAGGGATATTTTTAGTTGGGCTTCTTTGCCCTCGTTTAACAATTCTCCCGCTTTTCTGCTTATCTGTAAAATAGGAGGACCTGATACCCCATAGTTAGCAAAAAGAATATCTCCTCGATCTTTAGCAATCGATTTGTTTTGGTAAATGATCTGGGCAGTCCCCACAAACTTAACTCCATTAATACGCTTAAAAGAAGTACCTTCCAGCATTAGCTGTACCAATGATGGAAAAATATCGGTTGTGGTATGCCCAAGGTTTACTGCTAAATCATAACCCCTCCCATCAGAGCCGCTGGAAGGCATAGCTTTGCCACCGGCAGTAATAATAACTCTATCCCCAGCATAGACTTGACCATTTTCTAAATGTATTATAAATTTATGGTTTTGTCTCTTTATATCCTTTACCAGGGCATTACATACAATATTAACTCCAAGCTCATTTAATTCGTATAAAAGAACATCCAGGACGCTGGAAGCCTGATCTGACATAGGGAAAACCTTCCCTGATTCCTCTACTTTATGTTGAATACCCAGTTTCTCGAAAAATCTTATAGTGTCATTGATGGTGAAATTAGCTAATGCACTACAGGCAAATTTGGGATTTTTACCGTGATAACAATCAATACCGGTATTAATATTAGTAAAATTACAGCGACCGTTGCCGGTAGCCAGTAATTTTTTACCTACCCGCGGATTTCTCTCAAGAATGATGATTTCAGCGCCCGATCTTCTGGCAGAGATGGCTGCGATCATTCCGGCAGCTCCTCCTCCCACCACTATAACCTGCTTTTTTCTTACCATAATAAACTCCTTGCTATAAGGATTCTCTTTTGCTTGTTAATTTCCTATGCTCTCTTTTTACTGGCAGCTGTTGATATGACCTCCCGGTTAAAGGTGTTTTTTTAGTTTTAGCTGCAGTTGCATTATGTTAGTATATAAAAACCTCATTTTGTGGATGTTGTCCACAGCAAGGAACTGTCTTAGCAGCTCCAGGAGCATTTGGTAGTAGTTTATCTTAATCTTTATAAGAAGAAAAGGGTAAAGCAACCTGCAGGTTTAACCTGTTTTTATTATTGGTAACCGATTCTTTGTCTATACTGAAGCTGTTTGCATAAGCAACCTGGTACTTTGTCTCAGGATGATAAAGCCAAAATACCTGCCCCCCATGAAGAAAAAGAAGTGATTAATGAACACAAGGTCATTATCAAATTAATATGGTTTGCTCTAAGATAAGCTAAGTTTAACTAATAAAAAAACCAGGGTTGCCTTGAACCCTGGTTCTAAGATCAGACTATAAATAAAATCAACCCTTAGCTATTATCTCCCACCGGGATACTGCCGTGCTACCCGGGAGAAATGGAATGTGCTTTTAGTTAGTAGTAATTTTAATCTTTAGTTTTTATACTTACCCTGATACTCTTACACATACAATCATTTTTGATTATAAAACAATCAGGTCTTTCTATTACTTTATAACTCCGTCCCTCTAATAAATCTATTTCCAGATCATCTTTAGTGGCGTTTGCCAATTCGCCTTCTTTTGGTAAAAAATACTGTCTATACAATGGAATAGTTACATCTTTTTTCAAAACGGACATTAATATACCTCCTTAATTAAGTCCAAAGCTGATTATACTTAATACACTTTAATATTAAAATTAGTATTGAATAATAACTTCCGTTCTTTCTAAAGCATTACTAATAGAAAATTTTGCATAATTCACAAACATGTCCTGAGTTTCAGCGAAGAATCTTTAGCTCCTTTGCTTTTTATTTTAGGATGACTTAAGCTTGAGATTAAAGTCTCCTCTGCGGGTATAAGAGTTCTAATGATATAAAATAATTATTATGCAAAATCCTCAATAACCTAATAAAACAAAAAGTACCCGTAAATAAAAATCTGTTACATATATTACCTCCTATTCCAAAAATATTATTTTTTTATATTATAATGTATTTATACAATATATGTCTACTTTCAATCGCTTATGTATTATGGATTGAAAGTCAAAGACGCCAATATTCAGCACATAATTAAGCTATTAACCTGATCTACGCTTTTAAAATTCCTAGCATTTAAGGCTTTATTTACAGCCAAACCGGACTAAATGTGTTTTCGCCCTGAGTTATTTGAGTGATTAACCCTGTATTTAGTTTTTTAACAAATATGTCCCTGAAACCAGCTGCAACTGGATAAAAAGTATTAGGATTTGACAGAACCAGAGTGAAGTGCGAATCATCAACTGAAAAATTATCTATGTTTAGTTCAATATTTTTAGCGTATATCTCGTTAGATATAAACTCTCCATCTGCAGTATAAGAACGGACATTCTGATAGAACCAGGGGAGAAAATCCCCATAAAACTCCCTCTTGTTTAATAATAATACTTTTTGAGTCCTTGACCATTCACCAAAATAGTCATTAGAGCTTATTTCCTGCAGGCTCCCTGACTGAAGATCATATAAAAAAGTTAATGTCACTCTACCGGGAGGTACAAATCCAAAGAAAAGCACTTTTTCGTTTGTGCTGCTATACTGTAAGTACCAGATAGATAAATCTTCTACTTTAAGCAGTTCTTCTATTATCCCACTCTCAAAATCTAAAGTTTCCACCATTTGGTCCCTATAATATACCAGCTTATTACCAATATCCATCCACTGGGGAGTTTTTCCGTAAAATTCAAATAGATGTATTCCTGTATTTACATCAATTATTACTGAATTTCCGGTTACGGTATTACTAACTACTATTACCTGGTTATCAAAAGACCAGTCAAGATAGTCAACAGGATTAGCAAGTGGTAAAAATTCTGGTCTACCAGTTTGCAAAGAATAATTAATGATTTCTTTTTCCTCAAGTCCGATTAAACTAATGACAGTTTTTTCCTGGTTTAAAAAGAGTTTTTCACTGCTTAAATAACTAAGAATTGCCAGAAGGGTTTTTTCCATAGAATTAATATTAAGCTGGATTAATTCATAATCGGTGGTTGCTTTGTTCAGGTAAATAATGCTGCCGTTAATCTGGTCAAAAAAGCCTGGCAATACAATTGTTTCCCCCGGAATCAGAGACGAATCGGGAAGAAGTGAGTTGGCATTTTTAACATAAGATACCGGAATTGAATACCTGCTGGCTATTGAATCCAGATTGTCTCCCTTTTCTGTAAGATGAAAAGTAAGGGGAACCGGTATTTGTAATAATTGCCCAACATAAATGGTGAAATCGGGTGGACTGATATTATTAAGATTCACTATATCCTGCATGCTCTTATTAAAGAGCTGGGAGATAGTGAATATTGAATCTTCTGGCTGTACCCGGTATAAATATTTTACCTGAGGAAAAGCTGTGCTGGTTCCAATAGCAAGATAGGTTTCGGTGCCTACTATTCCATCTACAGTTATACCGGCATCAGCTTGAAAATTCCAAACAGCCTTATCAGTATCATAATCAAAAAAACCGTGTAATGGCCCATTATAATAGCCTAATTGAAATAAATATAGCTGAAGCCAATAAGTATCCAATCCATTAGTTGCGAGCCTTAAGGTTCTTCCTCCAATAGGAGCCCAGGTAAAAAGTTTTTCATAGGTGGCCTGATCAACAATACCATCAGCAAGTAATTCAGGAAAATCCTCTTGAAAAAGTTTTACTGCTGTCTCCGTAAAAAACGTGTATTTACCATTAGATGCTGTATTTAGATAAGGCTTTCTAAACGCACTCAGCCGGTTTTGCAGTATTTCTACATCAGAACCCTGCAGTCCATTTTTTAGTACCCGCGATGAAAAAACCGTTTCATTAACAGCATATTTGCCTGTACGGTGTCCCAGCCGGAAATAGGTTTCCTGGCCAACTACACCATCTGCTGTTAGATTAAAATACGATTGAAAATCCCTAACTGCATTTCTGGTCAGGGAATTAAAGACACCATCTACAGTCAGTTTTTTTCTGACTATATTTTCAGGCAGCATATTAACAAGTATTTGCAGTATTTTTACGTCTATGCCCTGAATGAAGGGGCAGGTCAAACGCAGGTTGCGGTTTCCGAAGAAATATGATTCATTCATACTTTATTATTATCTCCTTTCAATAAGTGAGAACTCATTTTTAAAAACTATGAATTTTTGACAAAATTAATTACCAACTGGAGGCTTTTTCAAACGTTTCTATAGGCATTAATTACTTACTCATTCTATTAGCATAAATCACTACGAAAATAAATGCTTAATGCAGTCACCTTACTTAGATAAGTTGCTACGCACCTGCGCTTTGGTAAAGTCGGAGCAACCGGATAGAACCGTAGAGGCGACTTGAGTCTCCGGCTTGATTGATCCCGGGGCCAAGTTAGATGGTGAATTATTTAAATATGCAGGACTCTTGAATAAGAACAGGAATATGAAGAGAAATTAATATAATTGAAGTTATCTACTGGGAAATGACCAGTTTTTATTTCCAGGAACAGATGTATTTTTCAGCAATATCTATGGCGACAAATATACAAAATCCCATAAAGCTGAGAATTACAATCCCTGAATACATATCCAGGTAATTAACCCGCATCCATGAATCCATTATGAAATAACCCATGCCGTATTCAGTACCAAAGATTTCGGTAAAAAATAGTATAGATATGGCAGTTCCCAGGGCCAATCTGGTAGCAGTTAAAACCTCAGATAATGAAGCTGGGAGTATTATTTCCGTAAAAATCTGAAGCCTGCTTGCTCCTAAAGACTGGAGTGAGCGAAAGGTTTCTTGAGGGATGTCTCTGACGGCATCTCTGGATGTGATAATTATTTGAAAAATAACTATTAACACGATCATTATCAATTTGGAGGCTTCCCCCAGTCCAAAAAGTACCATTATTATTGGTAGAAGAGCAATCTTAGGTATAGGGTAGGTAAAATAAACCAGGGGTGAAAACAGCCGGTCGATTTTATTAAAATACCCCATTAAAAAGCCTAATGGAACTCCAAGGAAAATAGAAATAGCTATTCCTTTAATTATTCTGCTCAAACTGTAAAAAACATGGATTTCGATCTTAGCAGTAAATATTTCTATGATATTGGCAAATACAGTCAATGGTGAAGGAACTATAGGAAGGTTCAATAATAAAGATATTAGATGCCAAAGACTTATTATAACTACAAAACTATACAAAGAACCCTGCCATTTACTTTTCGAGAGCACCTTAGTAATCATCCTCTACTAACAATTTTCCTGAGTTCCATTGACATAGAATAATATTCATCCCTGAATCGCAAATTATCCAGCTTAAAACAAGGATTATCTAATACTTTCAGAACTCTTCCCGGTGAAGGTGAAAATACTACGATTTTACTACCCAAATAAAGTGCTTCATCCACACTATGGGTAATAAAAACCGTAGTAACTTGGTTCTTTTTCCATATATTTAAAAAAAGCTCCTGAATTTCTTCTCTAGTTATCGCATCCAGTGCAGAAAAAGGTTCATCCATAAGTAATAGATCAGGCTTTAATATGAAGGCCCGGGCAATAGCAACTCTCTGCTGCTGCCCCCCACTTAATTCCCGGGGATATCTATCCAAAAGATTGTCAATGCCCAACTGTTTTAAGATGTATCTGCCGTACTCATCCAAAACGGGTTTATCATTCTTAATCTTAATCCCCAACATAATGTTGCTCAAAACATTCTTCCACGGCAGCAGCCCATAATTCTGAAGTACCAGCCCTATGCGCTGGGTTTTAGGATTGATAGTTTTTCCGTCTATAGAAATACTTCCACTATAATCCTTAAGTATTCCAGATAACACATATAAAAAGGTTGATTTACCACAGCCGGATGGACCGATAAAGGTATAAATATCTCCAGTGTTTATATTAATGTTTAAATTATCCAGGGCCAGGGTGTCTTTATTCTTACCCTGGTACTTTACTGAAAGGTTTTTAATCTTAATCACTAAATTATTACCTCAAAATTGTATCATCTACTAGATCTCTATATTCATAATTCGCTTTAATCAGATTTTTACCTTTTAACCACTGAATAACATCAAGAAAAACATTTTCATCAGGCAACTTCGCATTATCATAATGAGGAAGAATTATTGATTCTTTTATTCCTACCGGAAACCCCTGTTCTTCAATAATATAATCAATATAGCTTTCGGCCGGTTCATTTTGCAGATAGTTTACTGCTTTATTATAAGCCGTGAAAACAGCTTTAATCTCCTGCGAATTTTCCTGTATACTTTTCTCGGTAAAAGCTATCGCAACTGAGTTATTTGTCAATTCATCGGTACTGCTTAATACCCGGGCACCATTTATTACTGCTAAACCAGCTAACGGGTCAGGAAGGATAGCAGCATCAATTTTACCGTTTTGAAGCATTTCCAGTCGAGTTGGTAATTGAGGAATTGCGACTTTATCAATGTCATCCGGGTTAATATTATTTGCTTGCAGCATCTTGTCAGTTGTATATTCCATTACCGTATTTAGCGACATGCCTATTTTTTTTCCTTTAAGGTCATACACAGCATTAATGTTAGAATCCTTTCCCGCCAGCAACTTTATATTGCCGTTTGATTTAGAAATAATTTTCAGGTTAAATCCACCTTCATTCGCAAAGGCTATCGCCAGGAAATCGGATACTACTCCATCCAATTTACCGCTTTGAAGGGCACTATCCCGGTCGCGGGCACTCTTGAAATGTTCAATATTTACCTTTACTCCTTCTTTTTCAAAATAGCCATTTTTATCAGCGATAACAAACGGGACTGATTCAACATCAGGCATAACCCCTATATTGATAGTTTTTTCAGGTGCTGCAGCACCGTTTTGCTGGCTGCAGCCTGCTAGAATTAGACAACTAATAATAAATAAACCAACAACCACTTTTTTCACTATACCCTCTCCTTTTTACTATATCTCCTGGGAAATTAGTGGATTTCCTATTTAGTATATTGCCTTTATCCAGGTGTGTCAAAAGATGTTTTAACATAAAAAATATTGTATTCATTTGCTAGTTAATAGAATTCATAATAATGATAAGTTATAATGTTACCCATCTAATAAATTACTAGAAGTGGAGTGATAAAATGGATAAAAAAATAAGAGCTGCAGTAGTCGGGTATGGAAATGTAGGCAGATATGTTGTTAATGCAGTAAAGGGATCCCCAGATTTTGAATTAGCCGGAGTTATCGAGAGGAGCTCTTTAATAAATAATATACAGTTAGAATTAACCGGTGTACCTGTTGTGTCTTCAATTAAAGAATTGGAAGATGTTCAGGTTGCTATATTGAGTATTCCTACCAGGTCCGTTCCTGATTGCGTCAGGGAAATTTTAGCATTAGGAATTAACACGGTTGATAGCTATGATATTCATGGAAAACTAGCAGATCTTAAAAACGAGTTGGAACCTGTTGCAAAATTGCACGATGCTGTTTCAGTTATTTCAGCCGGATGGGACCCCGGAACTGATTCTATGGTACGCTGCATGTTTGAGTTTATGGCACCACGTGGAATTACCTACACTAATTTTGGTCCCGGCATGAGTATGGGACATTCAGTAGCCGTAAAATCTATTGCCGGAGTAGAAAATGCTCTTTCTATGACTATACCTACAGGAACTGGAGTTCATCGGCGGATGGTTTATGTCCAGTTAAAAACAGGTGCTGAATTTAAAGAAATCGAGAATATAATAAAAAATGATCCCTATTTCATTAATGACGAAACCCATGTTATTAAAGTCAATGATGTTGAAAACTTGATTGATATAGGACATGGTGTACTAATGGAAAGGAAGGGCGTATCCGGTTCAACCCATAATCAGCTGCTTAATTTTGGCATGAAGATAAACAATCCGGCATTAACTGCCCAAATTATGGTTGCGTCTGCCCGGGCCAGTTTCAAACAAAAACCGGGAGCCTATACCATGATTGAGATTCCTATAATCGATTTCATGTACGGTGACCGGGATGAAATAATTAGGAGCTTAATATAGTTTTAGGTTATTATATAGACAGATGGTATAATATAGTAATCGGCTGGTAAATCGCTCTTTTATTGTGGATTTTATGTCAAAAAGTTTGTCTAAGAAAATCCTTTCCATGTAGTATTAATTTACTTGCCAGTTTCAGATACAAAGGGGGCAGCCAGGATTAAGCCTGCAAAACATGAAACTGTTAGTATCAGATTTACTGCCTGGAATGAAATTAGCAAGATCTGTATACGGGCATAACGGGGAAGTCCTATTAAGGAAGAATGTTACACTTACTAATAAATATATAGCTGCACTTAAACGTCATAAGGTTACAATGGTGTATATTGATAATCCAATGACTTCTGATTTTGATTCTTTTGCAGCTGAAAAGTCACTTTCAGATGAAATTAAAACCCAGACACTAAAAACCTTAAAAGACTGGTTTCATAGTCCCCAGGTAAGCAGCTTTAAAAGAATGACCGAAAGTCTAGAGATAGTTATTGATGAAATCTTGTCCGGTAAGCTCTTAACTGGGAGCCTGGCGGAGATTTCAGCAACTGATTCCTATACCTTTACCCATTCAGTGGATGTCTGTTTTTTATCATTGAGTGTGGGTATTATCATGGGTTATAGTCGACCAGATTTGGTTGCATTGGGGATTGGGGCCCTTTTACATGATCTCGGAAAAACCAGGGTATCTCCACAAATACTCCATAAAGCGGAAAGGCTAAATAAAGAAGAATATAATGAAATACAAAAGCACGCTGAATGGAGTTATTTGTTAATGAAAGAAAAAGGAGGAGATGAAATAACTCCTTTATCGCTTACCATTGCTCATCAGCATCACGAACGATACAATGGCAAAGGATATCCGTTTGGACTTAAGGGAGATGAGATTGAACCTATGTCGTCAATATGTGCCATATGTGATGTCTATAATGCAATGACAACCGAACGGGTCTACCGGAAGGCTATTCCAATTCATGAAACATATGAAATGATTATGGGATCTGGCGATAATTTGTTTAAGTTTGATGTTGTAAAAGCCTTTCTTTCATGTATTACCCCATATCCTATTGGTTCTTTGGTTAATACTACGGCTGGGGAGGCTTATGTGATAGAAACCAATGCAAAAATTCCATTTCATCCTAAAATTTACCTCTTCAATGATAGAAGAATTGTAGACTTGGAGAACGAATTTTCGATTACTATAATTGGTTTATTATCCTCCAAAGATAAACAGAGATTATTGTGTTTAGATTCAGGGTTAACTTAAACTATTTCAGGTTAATAAACGATTGTAGCATGAAATTGCAATACTGATTAATTCTTGTTTTTGCATCAATGACACCATCTGCCCCAAATACTTCAAGTTCAACTCATTTCTTTTGGCGAACTATATAATAGTCAACGGCATCCTTAAATACCTTTATTACATAATGCTCTGCTTTTTTTTCTAAAGTCCCCCAGCCTGTTATATATAGGGAGCACTCATCTAAAAACATCTATTAGATTACTTTCCCGTCATCATTTAATGTAGAACGAGGTTATATCAATCTGCCAGAGTTCGAGGTTTTTTCTCTCGTTCTATTATTTTCCTTGGCTGTCTTCTTGGCCGGTATAGGAACACCCTTCTTATCATCAATTCCAATTTGTTTTAACTGCTACTCCATTTGATAAGTAATGATCTCATATTCTATATTCTTTACCTATCTCCTGGCTGTTCTTAACAGATTCTGAATATGCCTCCCACTACTTATACGTATCATTTAATACTCATCTTTTCTGCTTTTCCCCATTTTATGCTCCCCTGTTTTTTGTATTTGGAAATCCGTTTATTTATCCGACTTGTTTTTATTTATTAAAAGGACAACTAATATCAATCTAAGTTTACGGCTAAGTGAAAAAATATCTATCAACTAATTTTATAGTACTAAGCTATGGGTATATATTAAAAACCTTATTCCATTCTCATGTCTTAAATTAGAGGGAAAGGAGGGCAATAGAGGCCAACTTACCATGCATTCCATAAAA
>CAYZYO010000029.1:0-21371 GCA_964482585.1 uncultured Syntrophomonadaceae bacterium
CTTAACACTCAGGATTTTTTGTTTTGGTTGTTGACTTTTTATAGTTGGTCTTTCTTGTTTTTAGTATAGTTTTATCGCTGCAAACCACTTTGACCAGTGGTGTTTATTTGATTCTTTGACTTTGACTTTTCTCGGCAGTATTTTTCTTACTGCTTGAGGTAGTCTTTCTTTTTACCTATAACCTTTTCTTTTAATCGGTCATCACATAGTCTATTTTCTCCGTTTTTAACTGATTATTATGAGCCAGGACGGTTTTACAGAAAATATAGGTGTCTTCATGTCAATGGGTTCAGGCGGAGAAAATCACCCATCTCAATTATATACATCTCAATTATAATATGTATATTTGCCAGGGAGATATTTATTACTGTATCATTGCCGCCATAATATATGGCTATCATATGTTCTCGACAGTAAGGGTTATTTATCATCCGTCCCGTGATTCGTATAGCTGTTTTAAATTTTACAGGGGAGGTTCACACATGCCCGTCATTGTGCCACCTGGTGTCCATTCACCTTCACTATGAAAAACAGAGGCCTTACATATTGTTGAATACAGCGAAGAGCTTCAACCAGAATTTTGTCTCGGGAGTATTGTCAGAAGAAGAAAAAATATGGGATAATATCATTATATTGACATCGGGGGCGACGGTTACAACTTCGCGAGTAGACGTGGATTATATAGTAACAGAATTCGGCGTAGCCAGCCTTAGAGGACGTTCTATCAAAGAACGGGTTAAAGAACTGATAAACATTGCTCATCCCAATTTCAGAGACTTTTTACGCAGTGAAGCGCAACGAAATCAAATTTGGTAAGCTTTTTCGCCTCGTTTATCTTAGAAAAGGGGACGGTTCGTTCACCTTATGTCAGGACAATATCCGAGAATGCCTGGAGTTGCTTCTCTTGGCATAAAATACCACGCCAAACAGCAAATCGTATCCCAAGACTGCTAAAATCAATTCGCCATTCACAAGTATTCTTCATTTGCTTAGCCAGGTGAATTATAATATCTATTATCAATCCAAGGATTATTACGCTAACAATAACATTTATATATCCGTAACTATTGATTATCTGCATGAAATACCCATACCCCTCTACAGGAAATTATTCACAAACTTTATTATAATACCTATGTGTAATCTAATATAGTGAGGCTACAAATGTCCAGTTTTTTATTTACCTGCCGATTCCCTGGTATCTAGAAGATTTGGTTAAGCTCTGCGGATAATCCTGGGAAAATAAAAGAGTGCACGGTTTCAGATTTTCGGTAGGTAATGCTGTCACTGATGTTCCGGTCTTCGAATAAATAAACGCTTACTTCCATATTTAACTGGTTTACGATCCAGTATTCCCTGACTCCGCACGACATATAAAGATCAAGCTTATTTATTAAATCCTTGCTGCGTGTTCCTGCCGACAGTATTTCCACCACCAGGGAAGGGACGCCCCTATAATAGTCGTTCTCATCCAGGTTTTCCTCCAGGTCGCAGATTATCATCACATCAGGCTGGACAACATTGATATCTTCCGGGTTTCGCTTCAGGGTAATATCATAAGGAGCTACCATAGGGGTGCAGTCTTTTCCCTGAAACCAGTTATAAAAAATTACCAGGACTTCAGTCAGAGATCTCTGATGCACAGTTTTAGGCGAAGCCAGCAAATAAATTTCACCATCAATGTATTCATATCGCTCGTTGCAATTCTGGCTTAAGTCCAAAAATTCTTCGTAGGAAGCCTTTCTGCCCCCATAACGATAATCTTCTGCCTCCTCCCTTATTGTACCGGGTACCGTGCCGCACTCTTCCCTCTCATTATTCAAAGCCGATAATTTTGCTATCTCTGTACCGTTCCGGGTAATGATAATATCTTCCCTGCCCGCCAGCATCAGGTACTTTCCGAAGTTGTTCTGCAGTTCCGTGGAATTGACTTTCATAGCCCGCCTCCTTTAATAGCTATTTTAGCTAACTTAGTTAATGTACGTATAGGCTCTGGCAGGATTTGTGTCAACAAGACCAAGGGTACGGTTTACAAACGCAAGAACCGTCTCCTTGATTTATAAGATTGTAAATAAATTGGGCGGCCAGGATGTCTTCCATGGAATTTCGGCTGGCAGCTACAATTGCTATGCCTTTATCACTTTCTCTTGTTGTTTCCCTTACCCTGCGGACAGCAGTCAGGGCCGGCTGTAAGCCTTTCTGTTTAAACGTCCTGGCTACAGTACCGGTTATTACCCGTTCACTTTCCACATAAGCTGCATCATAAGCAACTCCGCCGGTATCGGTAACCGCTACTACAATCCGGTTTTTCATTTCAGTAATTTTAGGAGTTTCAGCCCCCAGGTTGGGGATTACCGCTTCAATAAACCCTTTTTCTTGCTCTATTTGCCGGATAACTTTCTGGCAGCGGGCTATGCGTTCTTCATCTGATCCCACCCGGGGTTCGGAAACGATAACGATTCCACTGCCGCTTTCCCTGGCCAGACGGCAGGCTTGCTGTCCAATTTTTTCCGGTGATGTCTTAACCGGAGCCCGGGTAAAATCCGGGCTGCATCCTAAAACGGCATATGCACCGGCATCCAGGGCACTTTCCAGGGTAGTTGACATATCTATGACATCTACGATCATAACCAGCATTCCTTCCCTGGCAGCCTGCTGTGCTCCGCTGGCATCACTGATTATTAATCTTCTGCACCTTTCCATAGTATCCACCACCTCCAGGGATAATATTTAAGCGGTTAGATCTCATATTTTTTATGATCAAGGAGATTCCTGATCCCGCAATTTTTTCTATTTTATCTATCTCAGCTTTTTCAATTACGCTGATTTCATCGTAAAAAGCATTCAGTAATTTATTATATGTCTTGGGCCCTATTCCAGGCAAATCCTTCAATGGTACCCGGTAGTAGTAGGGAGGTCTGCCAACAGGTTGATGTGGTTCTGCATAATCCTTAATAGCCATTATTCTATCATAAACCCCCATAACAATATTCTCATTACCACAGTTACTGCAGGTAAATGTAGGAGAAGAATCTTGGGCAATAGTTGAACACCGGGGGCAAAAACTGCGGTGGTATTTACCCAGGAGCGGGTCCATGCCATAATTAGCGATAATACGGCGTCCTGCTCTATGATCAATACAGTTTTTCAATTCCTCAAAATTTTTATCTTGCATGCGGAATAGGTTATATTCCCGGCCGATATTGGGTGGTGAATGGGCATCTGAATTGGACAAAAAGCTGAAGTTTCTGGTCTCTGCTATAAGACCGGCCATATCCGTATCAGCACTTAAACCCAGTTCAATAACCTTTATTTGATCTATTTCCCGGCCTATTCTTTCTGCCAGCTGGGCCGTCCAGGCTCCATATGCTCCTTTATGAGGCGTAAAAACATGAGCCGGGCAAAATATTCCGTCCAGGACATGGCTAAGGTTAATCAGATCAACAAAACTGACATTTGCCTTCTGGGTTGAAAGCCGCATATTCTTTACCCGGGTTTGCATGTACCTTTGAAATCTTTTAAGTCCCTGAAAAGTAGGGATATAGATTATTGAATGAATACCTTCTCTGCTTTCCACCTCACACCCGGTAATTAAGAGCACTCCATTGGCGGCAGTAAATCCACCCCGGGAATGCTCCTGTAATTCACCTTTGATAAGCAGCTCTTCTATTTCTTCTGTGACCCCGGTACAACCGGAATCAACAATCCCTATCATATCCAGGCCTTTTTTAGGGGCATAATCGAAAATAATCGACCACAGGTCGAGTTTATTAGAAGCAGTTATTTTAACCGGCCTGCCCTGGGCACTGCCAATATGAATGTGAAGATCCCCGTAAACATACAACAAAAAAATCCCTCTATCTTTTATAAATGAACAATAGTTGAACGGTAGTTAAGCACTAGTGAAACAACTGTTATACAATTGCTTGACCATTGGACTATTGTTCATTTATCTATTAGTTAAATGATATAAATACTGGATACCTATTATGCTTTTACCATCTATTATTTTGCCTGTAAAAATGTAATCGTACGCCTTTGCCAGAGGCACCTTCTCAACTAATAGAAATTCATCTTTATCCGGATTAGTTTCACCGATTACTAAATCCCGGGCCAGGTATATATGTATTTTTTCATTCGAGAAACCGGCAGTAGTATAATAAGATAATACCTTCTTCCAGGCTTCAGCCCTCAGACCAGTCTCCTCAACCAGTTCTCTTTGAGCCCCTTTCAGCGGTTCCTCATCTTCTTCTAAAAGCCCTGCTGGAATCTCCAGTATAGCCTGTTCAATCGCTTTCCGGTATTGACGGACCATCCAGATATTATTGTCATTATCAACTGGCACTACTGCTACTGCATCTGCATGGTCTACTATCTCCCGGGTACTCTGACGGCCATCAGGTAATAATACCTTATCCACCCTCACCTGGATTATCTTGCCGCTGAATATTTTTTCTGATTCAAGGGTCTTTTCATTCAATTCCAACATTATTCCTCCCTGCATATCTTATCCACCAATTGCATAAACTGCAATTGAGGTGATTATATATGACTATTATGGTTTGTAGTCAGTCTATCGTTTTCTGCGGTAAGGTTAAGGACCTGAAAAACATCTTCCAGGATTTCCCCGGCAATACTACCCTCCGGGAATATATCCACCTGCATCTAAACTAGGCGTATCTGCCTTAGTTTTTCGCCCCTGATCAGACGCCGGGCAGTTATCGCTGCTGATCCTACGGTTAGGAAAAACTCCGGGTCGTCATCTACTCCCCGGCCCATTGTGGAAACCGCAATTTTGCTGCTTTTTATTAAATCAATTATAGAAGATGAGTCTTCTATACATATTTTATGCATCTCGATTAAGCGCTCATCCTGGAGTTGTTTTAGAATATAGCTTAATTTTTCTTCCTCTAGTAAAGGTAAGGCAACTATAGATTTAACCCGGCATACTCTTGATAGTACCGTTATCGTATGATGACTTATTCCGTAATGGCGTTTTCGGCTATCTGCAAAACTGACCCGGGGAACTGCCACCGGTATTCCCTGTAAAACGTCTACCGCATTGAGAATATCACCCTGCTCTATTCCTGTAAATCCCCACCTGGTACCGGTTCCTACAATCCCGGGGCCCATGCTTACAATTATTATGTCAGCATTAAATACCTTTTTGGCTGCTAACAGCCCGGAATAGATATTTACTGCTTCCAGGTCACCCCCAAAGGCGTGTCCGATAGTAATCGTACCTGTGAGCATATTAAGCTCTTTTAATTGGTTAACGGTCCTGCTAAAAGCAATAGGCAGAGCCGCTCCATCAGTCATTACATAGGCAATCCTATAACCTGTTTTAGATAGTTTAATACATAAAGGGGCCAGCATAGAGTGAAGTGCACCAACTAGTACCGGAGTACCTTCCAGGCTGTCGGCGATCATCATTTCCTGGTGATAAGGACTGTCTTCTTCCTCTACACTGAGTACTTTAAGCTGCATAGGGGTATATCTCAGCTTCATTATATGCCCACCATTTTTAAGGGCTTTCCCGGGTGAGTTTAATACTGCTATAACATAGTGATACCCTCCACTGCCTAGACCTAAAGACACAGCGGTTGTGTTTACTAAAACCTCATCACCAGGAACCGTATCCCCCAGTAAATCAGGATACACTATGGCCTTTTCTTCTCTTCCTTCAATATCGAGCATATAACCCTTTATTCCCCTGCGGGAAAAAAGCTCTTTGGTTATAGTCCCCCTTTTTATCTCCAGCATTTTTTCCTCCTGATCCATATTTAAGTAAAAACCTCAGTCTTTAGTTTATTCATTACATGCTTTTTTTATTATTGCCAGGACTAATCTCACATCATTTACCAGATCGGCAATACTAATATGCTCATTGGTTGTATGAACATCTCTCATGCCTATTCCCAGGTTGGCACAGCGAATACCGTTACCATTAATAATACTGGCATCGCTGCCTCCACCAGTTGATACCAGATTAGGAGTGATGCCTATTTCTTCAGCCGCCTTAACTGCCAGCCTTATTACTTCTTCATCTGGATCCAACTTAATTGCCGGATATAAAAATTGGGTAATTACTTCTCCTCTTCCACCTTGTTGGGCAACTTTATTTTTAAACATGAAGACTAATTTATCAGTTAATTCATCAAGTTTTCTTTGCTTCAGGCTCCGGACCTCGCCTTTTATCTTACAGATATCAGCAACTATATTACGTGCTTTTCCTCCTTTTATAATCCCAAAATTACAAGTTGTATCATTATCAATACGGCCACACGGCATAATCGACATAGCATGAGCTGCCAGTTTAATAGCATTTACCCCATCTTCCGGATTCATTCCAGCATGGGCAGCCTTGCCATACGCTATGTATTCAATTTCATTTTGGCAGGGAGACTGTACAATTATGGTGCCTGGATTCCCTCCGGCATCCAGGGTATAACCAATCTTTGATCTTAACTTCTTGAAGTCAAAAACCTTTGCTCCCTGTAAGCCCTGTTCTTCACTTATGGTGAACAGAAATTCCAATGGTGGATGTAGTAATTCATTTTCCCGGATAATATCATATGCTTCCAGGATTGCAGCTATTGCTGCCTTATCATCCGACCCCAGTATAGTATCTCCCTTGCTCCTGATAAAATCGTCATCTGTTACTACAGCTTTAATGTTTTTCCCAGGTTCTACTGTATCCATATGGGCTGAAAACAAAAGCGGATCGCTATCTATTGTACCCGGTATTCTCACCAGCAGATTACCCGCTTCTCCATTTAATATCTCCCCGGCGTTATCTTCTTCAGCCTCAAGCCCCCTAATGGCAAATTCAGATTTGATTAAATCCCTTATCTTACCTTCTTTAAAAGAAACCGAATCTGTCTCTACCATTTTAATAAAACTATTAACCAGCCTCTCTTTATTAACCATTTTCCTGCCTCCTTTCGTTTCTACTCACTACTTCTCCCTAATTGATCTAAAGCTTTTAACAAAGATACTTTTTCTATGGTTTCGGTTAGTGAATATTTTTCAGTATAAAAATGCATAAGCACTAAAAATACCATAATACCAACTCTAAAAGCTAAAGAAAGGCTTATAATGCTTAAATACCCCAGTGATAAACCCAGTACATTTGAGCCTGCATCTCCCATCATTGCATTTGCTTTTAAGTCAATAATAAAATAGTAACCAACTGCTCCTATTAGCGGTGTTATTAACAACCAATCAATTTTTCCCCCTGCCATAACCAGAATAGCCACCAGAAAAAATAAGTATCCTTTTATTGCCCGCCCGGGTCTTAAATCCAACAGGTTTAAATTGTTGGTAAAAAGCGCAATAATTAATGTATCTATCACTATATTTACTATACCAGTAGAAGAAAAAATAACCAGGTAAAAAGCTATTAAGCCTCCACCTAACGCCTTAAGTCCGCCAGTTGTTAATTTTCCCTTAAATAAAGCTCCGAAATGCCCCTTAAAGCCCAGTGTATCTCTTTTTCCCAGCATATCATCAATAAAACCGAGAAAAGATATAGCCACAAGTCCCAATATAAATAAATGGTACGACTGATCGTACCATGAAAACCATGCATATAACAAAAAAACCCCGATAACTGCAATGGGAAAACTAATACCGGCACTAACAGGAATATCCCGTCCCTGGTAATTTTCCCCCACTGAACCTGCTTCCTTAAGCATATCAAGAAGAAAATATAGAATAACAGCTTCTATAACTGCTCCTGCTACTGCAGCCAAACTGACTACAACCGGAATACTCAAACACCTTTCCCCCTTAACTCCACTTTTATAACCCTGAGAATGTCAATGAACTGCCGTCCCCGGTGGAGAAAACCCTTTAAGTCACGACCAGTTTCCTTGTGATGCATAGTAGTCGGTACTTCCATAACTCTAAATCCCTGAAGTAAAGCATTAATAGTCATTCCCAGTTCTACCCCGTATGCTTCATGAAACGGGCTAAGGGAATTAAGCACTTCTCTAGTCATAGCACGCTGACCGCTTAATGGTGATTGCATTTCAACCTTGCCCACTTTACGAATCAGCCATGCAGCAGTACCTTTTACGATACCAAATCCACCTCTTTTTAACGGTGGGGGGAATGAAGCTATGCACAGATCGGTCTCTCCATCAACAACCGGTTTAAGAATCTTCCATGCCTGGCCAGCAGTTTCACCAAGATCAGCATCTAAAAAAACTACCATGTCTGTATCAACCAACTGCACCGCCGCATTCATAGCCCCACCTTTACCCCTGTTAGGGGAAAGATCAAGAACCATAACACCTTCTTCTGTGGCCAATTGAGCTGTTTTATCACTGGATCCATCATTAACCACTATGATTTTATCTATTCCCTCAAGTCTCTTTAAAGCATTTAGAGTATCTTTAATATTTAACTCTTCATTATAGGCAGGAATTATAACACTTATCGTCGGCATCCTTCATCACCGTCCTGTTATAGTATTAACCGGTAATGACGGCATGAATTTTTGAGCTGTGGATTTTATTCCATAATGACCTGACTCCCCTTCCATAGAAAAAACCAGCGATATCTGCCCTAAACTTTGGTCAATATTATCTATAGTATTAACCAGAGTCTTCTGATAGTCTTTCATGTAAGAATAGGTAACCTGAGAATTTTCTACCCCAAAGACCTTTATATCGTTATCAACTAAATACTTTATTAATGCCTCATCAAAGCTGTTAGTAAATTGGCCTTCCAAGTTGTTGCAGCCTCCCAATAAAATCACTCCATTAACTGGACCCGAGCCATCATTACTGAATTTTATAATATCATTTTTCTGCAGAATATCTACTACTGCAGGATCCTTCTGGTTAGTTATGACCGCACCTACCGATTCGGCAACGTATTTTCTAAGGGTGGCTATTGATGAATTATAATCAATTGCATAATAATCCATCAGGTCATTACAAACCTGCTGCTTATCAAACTTCATATTAGACAAAACCACTGTTTTGGAAACAACTTCTGCACTGGCTATAGACAAGGTATTTAACATTCCCGATGGTATATCACTATCCCCGCTGACAACAATTGCAACCTTATAGCCGGTTAAGCGATCATTTACCAGAGGAGGCAGCAGTGCCTGGCTATAGTTCTCATAATTAGCAATAACCTGATCCTTATATTGACTTTCTTCTACCAGCTTGGTTTCCCGTTCCCTTAGTACATAAAACTGGTCTTCAAGCCTGTCGATCATTTTTTTTTGCTCATCGACCAGGAGGTTATCACCCACTATGGTATTTCCTATCAGTATTCCTAGTGCCAGGGCAAGAAATATTCCAATTAATGATGCTATATGATACCTTATATCAATCATTAAATACACCACACAATTTATAATTTACGCTATTTAATATCATGTCCCAAATAATAGCTTAACCTGTAAAATAATCAGGCGAAAAAAAGGTTTAGTAGCCGGTGATACCCATAAAACAATTAATATTGGTATCATTGCGGCAACTAACAGCTGAAAAAGGTATTTAGTCTGTAAATGCTGTTTATATAATTGGGAAACTCCCCTGGCATCTACCAGTATTGAACCAACCTTTAACCGTACTAAGAAGGTACTTCCCATTCCTTTCCTTCCTTTTTCCAAAAAATCAATCATATTGGAATGAGAACCTACCGCAACTATAAGACTGGCCCCGTTTTCCCAGGCCATTATCATAGCCATATCTTCACTTGTCCCCGGCATAGGAAAAGTCCTGGCTTTGAGCCCCATAGATGCAACCCTTTCCAATCCTGGAGCTGACCCATTGGCATACGCATGAACAACAATTTCTGCTCCACACTTTAGTGCTTCATCAGATACACTGTCCATATCACCTACAATTATATCCGGTTTTAAGCCATATTCTAAAAGTACATCAGCCCCTCCGTCTACTCCTATTACTACTGGTCTTTCTTCTTGAATATATGAACTAATTGTTCTTAAATCCTCTTTATAGCTGCTGCCTCTGACAACTACAAGCACATGCTTGTTTAACATATTAGTATCTAACTGGGGTACCTCCAAATTACCCAATAGGATATTTTTTTCTTTCTTTGCATATTTCAGGGTATTCTCAACAAAATGATCCAGTTCAACCTGGATATTCTCATTAGCTTTTTTTAACTTGGCCTGTACATCTTTTAGTTTAACTTCGTTACCTTCAGCAATTACTTTATTATCCCATAAAACCTTGGTTCCTCTTATCTCAATTAATGTGTTATCACGCAGTATATCAAATATTGACTCTCCAACCTCATCAATAACTGGAATACCCGCCTTCAAAATTTTATAGATACCTTTTGCAGGATATCTGCCGGTAATAGAAGGTTGAGCATTTATTATTGCCCGGGGTCTAATATCGATTAAGGCATTGGCAGCTACTTCATCAATATCATCATGGTTAATAATCGCAATGTCCTTCTTTTTTAAACGCTTTACCAGGTTTTTAGTTCGCCGGTCAATACGCGTTCTTCCACTAACAAACATATATTCACCATCTTTTACTCCCAGAAAACAGCACTGATTATTAACGATATATTATCATATACCACTAATAAATAAAAATAAAACCCTATATATAACAGTAAATCACAAAAAAACCTCTCGTTATTACAACAAGAGGTTTTTTCTTATTAAAATTTAACTAACCTTATTTTCTAATCTTAATTTATCAGCAATAATAGCGATAAATTCTGAATTTGTGGGTTTCCCCTTCTCTCCACTTATTGTGTAGCCAAAAACCCTATTTATCTTATCTATGTCGCCCCGGTCCCAGGCAAGTTCAATGGCATGACGAATAGCTCTTTCTACCCGGCTGGGAGTTGTATCATATTTTTGAGCAATTGTTGGATATAATTCTTTAGTTACTGCCCCCAGATAGTTTACTTCTTCAACTACCAGCATTATAGCATCCCGAAGGTATTGATACCCTTTGACATGTGCGGGAACTCCAATTTCATGGATTACCTTGGTAACCTCCACTTCCAGGTTTTTAGAAGTTGGTGGCTGGGCTGTATTCACAGCTGTGCCCCGGCTGCTGGTTTCCGATTTACTGGTTTTCGCATCCCTGGCTACCTGTCTGACTCTGTCACCTAGAACCTGTAAATTAAATGGTTTAAGAATATAATAGTCTGCTCCTAATTGTACTGCTTTTTGAGTAATATTTTCCTGTCCAAAAGCTGACAATATAATAACTTTTGGTCGGGTTTCAAGATTTAATTCATTAATTTTTTCTAGAACTCCAATACCATCCATATAAGGCATTATTAGATCCAGTATTAAAACCTCAACCTCTTTTTTCTCTACTATGTTTAATACTTCCATTCCATTGGCACAAATATCCACTAATTCAAAGTCAGCTTCGTTGGAAAAATAATCCTTGAGTATTTCACAAAATTCCCGATTATCATCCGCGATAAGAATTTTTATTAGTGATTCATTATACATTAAAATATGTCCCCCCTCATTATACCCTTCAAAATATCTATTTAACGGTTTTCGACGGTACCCCAATAATTTCCTGCTTTTATTTTCTATCAAATTAACCAACAATATTCCAGATATTAACAGAATCTCACCATGTTAAGACAAGTACTTTTTATTAAATATTATTGTAAAATGTATCTTAATTGCCATTTATAGACTACTACAAAGAATATTGCCAATTTTAAAAAATAGGTTTTATTTTACTAGTTTGTCGAAACTTTTAATAAATCATTTTTATCGGCCGGCATTTCAGCAAACATATTATCCATAAAAATGCCATAACCCCTTTGAGGATCATTTAAAAAGACGTGAGTTACTGCACCAACTATCTTGGAATCCTGAATAATTGGGCTTCCACTCATACCTTGAATAATACCGCCAGTCAAACTTAATAAACGGTTATCAGTTACTCTAATTATCATTCCTTTACCGTTTTTTCTTTCAGGATATACTTTTTCGATAAAAATATCAAATTTTTCTATGTCTAATCCATTTACAACTGTATAAATCTGAGCTTTGCCTTCTTTGACTTGATGGGCATATCCCACCTCCAAGGTATAGTCAAAATGGGTATTTTTAACCCGGGTGTTTGTTCTTCCATATATTCCAAAATATGTATTCTTAATAATATCCCCTTCTATTTCTCCTTCCGGCTTAAAAACACCAATTTTTTCTCCCGGTTTTCCCGGCTCTCCGGGTTTAATTGTTTGAATAGAAGCACTAACGATTCTACCTTTCAGTACATCGATCCCTTGTTTGGTATCAGCATCAATAATCATATGGCCAAGGGCTGCATATTCCCCGGTATCCGGTTTCCAGAAAGTTAAGGTGCCAACTCCAACTACTCCATCACGTACATATAATCCGATTCTATATCTGCCGGTTTCAGGACAATAAACCGCTTGTACTGGTATGGAAATATCCCGACCTTTTCTCTTTATATTTACAACAAATTTTCCGCCCTTTTTTTCATCTATCACTGCTGCCAGGTTGTTCTCGTCATTTACAGGTTTTTCATCAATTTTTGTTATTAAATCTCCTATTTGCATGCCCTGGTCCCGGGCAGGATATTCTTTTTCTCCATTGCTTCCTATTACCGGCGCAAAACCTACTACCATTATTCCATTGGACTGTAACAAAACACCTATAGAATGCCCACCGACAATTACCCGCTCAGTTGGAACTGATTCGATGGCAATAGATTTCAATGGAAGTAAACCAAGAAGTCTAAATTCTACATCTACTTTTCCTGGTTTAAGTGCCTTTATTTCATAACCGGAATTATTTTTGTTTACACTGATTGGCGGATCCTCAGGTGAAGCAAAGACATTTTCTGACGGCCTTATTACCTGCATCTCTATTTTGTTTTCCAGTTGAGCAGGTAAATTTATATCTATTTTACTCGATTCACCTACAACCAGTTTTTGTTGTGGTGGTAAACAAAGAATTAATTTAGTCTGGGGCATAAAACAAAAAGCTATAAATAAGATAGCTAAAACTATCCCACAAATGCGACGCGTTTTTTGCAAAAAAAATCACTCCCTAGGCTTGCTAAGAAGTATTTTCTCCTATCAGACATTAAACTATACTTAACCATGGGACTGATGTTTTAAAGGTTTATTATATTCTTCAACAGTTAAATACACGTCCGGGATTAAGTTACTCGTCTTTTTTAACACTATTTACCATTTCTGTGGCATGTTGTACGGTAATATCAGAATAATGTTCACCATCCAGCATTCGTGCGATTTCCATAATTCTTTTATTGTTATTAAGTTTTTCAACGGATATACAGGTTTTTTTATCCTGAAAGTGCTTTTTAATGAGATAATGGGTTTTAGCATAAATTGCTATCTGCGGTGAATGAGTAACTAGTATTACCTGATGACTATTTGATAGTTGGCTGAGTTTTAAAGCCATGGTATTTAATGCGGTTCCCCCAACACCGACATCTATTTCATCGAAAATTAAAGTCGGTAATTTATAAGCCTCTGCCAGGGCTTTTTTTAATGCTAGAACAAAGCGGGATATTTCTCCTCCCGAAGCTATACGGGATAAGGGACGCATTACTTCACCCGGGTTAGGTGAAAACATAAATTCAATCTTATCCACTCCTTTAGGACCCGGGGTTTTCAGATCCTGGACCTCAATTGAAAATCTAATGTGGGGCATAGTCAACTGCAGTAATTCGGAATTTACTTTATCCTGCAGTATCTCCGCAGCTTTTTTTCTTGACTGGGTAAGATCAGATGCCAGGGTAAAATATTCTTTGGTAAAAACCTGTATTTCAGCTTCCAGTTCTTCCTTTTTAGCCTGGCTGTTCTCCAGTATATCCAGTTCCTTTTTAGCATTATCCAGAAACTCATATATTTCATCAATGTTGTTTCCATACTTAGTCTTTACTTTTTTTATAACATAAAGCCGTTCTTCAACCTCTTCTAATAATCCTGGTTCAAAATCTAATGAGTCTTTATAGGAAGCTAATTCCCTGGTTATATCTTGAAGAGAATAACACATTCCTTCCAGTGGCTTGGTCAGGGATGAAAAATAAGCATCCCCGGCTAAACCTGATGCTGTATCTCTAGCTTCGGATAAGAGATCATAGGCACTGGCAAATTGTTCTCCTCTATATAATAATTGAAGCAGTTTATCTGCACCTTCAAGCAAATTCTGTGAATTTACTATCCGTGTTTGCAATTCCTCCAGATCTTTTTCTTCATTTGGCATTAACCTGGCATTTTCAATTTCCTGGATTTGAAACTTTAAGAAATCAATCTTCTGTTGTTTATCCTGTTCCTCTGCAGTCAATTTCTCAAGCAGCTGGTTCATTTCCTTTAACTTTAAGAAAACGTCTTTGGTATCCGTCAATAATTGCTTATTATCCGGGATAAAACTATCTACATAATCCATATACTTATCAGGTCGTAAAATACTCATATGCTCATGCTGCAGGTGCATATCTAATAAATAGGCTGCAAGTATCTTTAAAGTATTTAATGTAACCGTATGCTCATTAATACGAACAGAACTTCTTCCATTGGTAGATATTTGCCGGCTTATTATTATTCTACTATCTTCTTTTTCTATTAACCCTTTATCGAGTAAAAAAGCCCGGGCTTCACCATAGTCCTGCACGTTAAATACTGCTTCTGCTGCTGCCTTTTTGCTGCTGTCTTTGATAAAATCATTTTTAACTCGTTCACCCATAACTAGTCCCAGGGCATCTATAATAATAGATTTACCGGCACCAGTTTCACCAGTTAATACATTTAAACCCTTTTGAAATTCCAGCCTCAGCTTATCAATAAGAACAAAATTATTTATGTATATTTCCTCTAGCATTTAATCACCACTTAATAATAGTCACCAACCATCAGAAACTGTAAAATCGGACCAACCTTTTACTAGAACATTATAAACTGTGAAATCAATAAAGCGTGATCACAGATTTTTTACTATTTTATCAATTGTTCGAATTCGCTGACTACTCTGGGAACCGCTTCTTTTACCCTTACAGCAACAAATATGGTATCATCACCAGCAACTGTGCCTAAAATATCAGGTTTTTCTAAGGAATCTATTAATAAAGCAACTGATTGGGCAGCACCCGGAAGGGTTTTTATTACTATCAGATTTTCGCCAAACTTAATTGTTGCCACTGAATCCTGAAATATTCGCTTCATCCGCTCCTTTAAACCCCTTATACCCTGCCTTACAGGTAGCGCATAACGGTATCCCTTTTCATCCAGTATCTTTATCAGGTGCAATTCTTTAATATCTCTAGAGACGGTAGCCTGCGTAATTTTAAAACCTCTATTTTTTAGTGCTTTACATAATTCTTCTTGAGTAACGATCCGGTTATTATTTATTATCTCCATAATAGCAAAATGCCTTCTTGATTTCATTTAGCACCTCCCAAAATTTTTTGTACAATAATAATTTGTGGAGGACTATTGATCTGGTTGATAAACCTGATTTCACTAACCTCAAAAAATCGCTGGGATAATCCGGCAAGATAAGTTTCCACTGCAGTTAATTCTTCCAGTCCACCTGCATGTCCCGGATAAATAACTATGGTTATTATCCCCTCATCATCAAGAAGATTAATAGCTGCTTTGAGTGCCTCTACAGTAGTATCACCATTGGTTTTAATTCTATGATCTCCATCGGGAAGATAGCCTAAGTTAAACATGATGACTCCTGGTCTTTCATCTATATATGAAGCCATTTTCCGGTTATCATCATTTATCAATATAACCTGGTCAGCAAGATTATTGCTCTTAAGCAGCACACGGGTCGATTCAATAGCTTCTTTTTGAATATCAAAACCATAAATTTTCCCCTTCTCCCCTACTAAACCGGCTATAAATAGAGTATCGTTTCCTCGTCCACAGGTAGCATCAACCGCTATATCCCCCTGTTTTAATACTTGACTTATAATATTATGGGAAATACAAACTGCATTTTTAAATAGTTTTTTACCCATTAAAATTCTCCTTTGTTACCCATTAACCGGCTCCCAAGAAGACTGAAGAACGGTAAGTGTTTAAAATCAATCAGTTTTAATTTGCACCCGGCCTTTTTAATTTGAATCTCGCAGTTTTGATCAAACGGTAGGTTTACCTGTCCATCCATACAAATAACTGCTCCACTATTCTCTAATAAGGTTAGTTTTATCCATTTATTTGCAGATACAATCAATGGTCTTTTATTAATATCGTAGGAAGCAATAGGGGTAATGATAAATGCTTCCAGGCAAGGATCAACAACCGGTCCCCCCGAAGATAATGAATAAGCAGTAGATCCAGTTGGAGTAGCTATTATCACTCCATCACCCCGGTAGATACCGATTCTTTCACCTGCTGATGTATTAAGATTAAAACTAACCATCCGGAAATATTGCGATTTTATTACAATTTCATTTAAACAGTATACCTGCTTAACCAGTTCATTATCCCGGTATACAGCAGCCTCAAGCATCATCCTGGGATCAACTGCAAAATCGCCTTGAATAAGCCTATTGACATATTCATTTAATTCATTTGCTTCTATATTGCATAAAAAACCTACCGTACCCATATTTACACCGAGAACCGGCACCTGTAGTTGTCCATACTGCCTGGCTGCTCTTAAAATAGTTCCGTCTCCGCCTAAAACAATAATTATATCAATATTCCCATTAAACTTTTCCTGGCCATCATCAATGAAAACATCCAGTTTTACCTCCCGGAGTTTTGCTGCTATCTGTTGAGCTTTAAAATATGTAGCTTCTTTAAACCTGTTAGTTACAAGTAATATTTTCACCGGTCTTTACCCTCCGAGTTCATTATGAGCCTTATCAACAATTTTAAATATCAGATCCTCAACATCATCCCACGATTCAGGAGTATTTCCCTTTTGCAAACAAATAAAATATTCTATATTACCCCTGGGTCCCTTAATAGGTGAATAGGTTACAGCACAGCACTCCAGCCCCACCTTCTGGGCTTCATGGATACAATTAGTTAATACTTCCTGGTGAACCACTTTATCACGGACTACCCCTTTTTTTCCTACTTTGTTTTTGCCGGCTTCAAACTGGGGTTTAATAAGAGAAATAATCCATCCATCTGGCTTAATGAAATTCTTTATTACTGGGAATATCTTGGTTACCGATATAAATGACACATCCATAGTAATAATATCAATATCGTCTTTTAATGATTCCCGGGTTAAATACCTGATATTAGTTCTTTCAAGATTAACTACCCGTGAATCATTTCGCAGTGACCAATCCAACTGTCCATATCCTACATCAACTGCATATACCCTGCGAGCACCATTTTGCAGTGCACAGTCGGTATAGCCTCCGGTTGAAGCACCAATATCCAGGATTATACGATTACTAAAGTCTATGCCAAAATCAAAAATAGCCTTTTCGAGTTTAAATCCTCCCCGGCTCACATACCTTGATCGAGAACTTACTATCTGAACATCCACCTCTTCTTCTAAAGCAGTTCCCGGCTTATCCACCATCAATCCATTGACTCTGACCTCACCAGCCAGTATTAAAGCCCTGGCCTTTTCCCTGCTGCTAGTCAAGCCTTTTTTATACATAAGGGTATCCAGTCTAACTTTTGCCAAATTTTAACAGCTCCCATTTGTTCCTGTTTATGATCTGTGGCCATCTACTTACTATTGTTTCCACAATTGATTCAGCATCCATATTCAAATAATCAAAAAGAATGTTGGTTTTACCGTGTTCTATAAATTGATCCGGAATACCTATTCGCACCACTTCAGCTTTAATATTCTCTTCCGCCAGTATTTCTAACACTGCACTACCAAAACCACCTGCAAGGCAATTATCTTCAATAGTTACTAAACGACAACATTTACTAGCTAAATTTGATATCATAGTCTTGTCCAGAGGTTTAACAAACCTTGCATCTAAAAGGAACGCGTTTATTTTTTTAGTAGTCAGAATATTCACAACTTCTCTGCCAATACTTACTCCTCTGCCAACAGCTATTATTGCCAGGGCTTCTCCTTTATTTAATAGTCTGGACTTACCAATTTCAATTAATTGGCGATTCGGAAAAATTTTCACTCCTTCGCCTGCTCCCCGGGGATACCTGATAGCTACCGGGCCGTTAATATCAAATGCCGTATGCAGCATGTCTAATAGTTCATTTTCATCTGATGGTGCCATTATAGTTAAGTTAGGAATGTTTCTAAAAAAGGACAGGTCAAAAACCCCGTGATGGGTTGGACCATCTTCTCCAACTAGACCTGCACGGTCAACTGCAAAAATTACCGGTAGGTTTTGTAAAGCAACATCATGAATAATCTGATCATAGGCTCTCTGAAAAAATGTGGAATATATTGCAACTACCGGCCTTAAGCCTGACCTGGCCATTCCTGCTGCCAATGTTACCGCATGTTGTTCACAAATTCCGGCATCAAAAAACCTATCCGGAAAAGCCTGAGCGAATCTGTCTAGACCGGTGCCACCAGTCATTGCCGCAGTAATTGCCACCAATTTATTATCATTTCTTCCTCTTTCCAGGATAAAATCCCCAAAGACTTCAGTGTACGTTTTAATAGGCTTTTTTATCTGAAAACCGGTATTAACATCAAAAGGTCCTATTCCATGAAATATATCCGGGCTCTTTCTCGCAGGTTCATAACCCCGGCCTTTTTCAGTTATCGTGTGGATTAAAACCGGGCCCTTCATCTTACTGGCATTAGCCAGTACAAAAGTTAATTCCTCAAGGTTATGTCCATTTACCGGCCCTATATAAGTAAAACCTAATTCTTCGAAAATTATTCCTGGAACCATTAAATACTTTACGGTATCTTTAAATTTACCTGCAGCCCTGGCTATATTAGTTCCAATCCCGGGAATCCTCTTCAAGATTCCTTCTATCTCATCTTTAGTCCTGAAATAAGAAGGGTCTGTTCTTAGCCGGTTTAAATATCCTGACATTGCTCCAACGTTTTTAGATATAGACATTTCATTATCATTTAGAATCACTATCATATCCCGGCCTTCATGTCCCGCATGATTAAGTGCTTCATAAGCCATTCCTGCATTTAAAGCTCCGTCACCAATGACCGCAATAACACTATGTTTTCCCCTTTTTATATCCCTTGCAAATGCCATTCCCAATGCTGCTGAAATAGAGGTGCTGCTGTGTCCGGTATTAAAGATATCATGCTTAGATTCCTCAAACTTAGGGAAGCCACTAATACCTCCATACTGTCTAAGTGTCAGCATCTTATCTCTGCGGCCGGTAAGAATTTTATGCACATAACACTGGTGTCCAACATCCCATATAACTTTGTCCTCAGGAGTGTTAAAAACATAATGAAGCGCAATTGTAAGTTCAACTACACCTAGATTAGGTGCCAGGTGGCCTCCACTCTCAGAAACTGTCTTTATTAAGAATTGCCTTATATCTTCAGCCAGCTGCTTCAACTCTTTTTGGTTAAGTTTTTTCAAATCCAGGGGCGAATTAATACTATTAAGCTGTTTATACATTTTGCAAATTTCACCCTCTATTCTTAAAAATTAGCTTGTCTTTAGTATTCTCCAACAGAGCAATAATGATTGCTACCCTAAATATTATACTATTGGCATGATTTACTGCCAGTTTTTTTCCCAGGGCTTTTCCGCCGACAGTGAGTGCGGCAATAAGACTGGTCATAACCGCCCCAGATAAAACAACATCCATAAACTCCAGCTTATCCAGCAGGCTTAAAACTATACCGGCACCAATAGCCCCACTTAAAGTACCCGCTATATCGCCTATAACATCATTACAATAATTGGCAACAATATGCGAATTTTTGACTATGTTTACCGCTTGTTTAGCTCCACATACTTTTTTGGCCGCCCGGGCATTAAAAGGCGGCATTTGCGCTGCAGTAGCAGCTGTTCCTATAATATCAAAAAATATTCCTAGAAAAATAATTATTAGTAATAATATAACCGCAAAAATTATGTTATCAATAGTATTTAAAAGGGTTTCTGATCCCAGGCTAACAGAAAAAGCAATAAAAAAGGTAATAAAAGCTACTATAAGGGCTGGTATTAAACTAGTCTTTTTTTTATAACCAGACAATTATTATCCTCCCGGTTCGTGCAATAATGAGAGTTTTGCATAATTCAACAACATGTTCTGAGCTTCAGCGAAGAATCTTTAGCTCCTTTACTTTGCCTTTAGGATATAAACCGGAGACTGAATTCTCTTTTGTGAATGCAAGAGTTCTAATAATATTAAATAGTTATACTTGTGCCCAAAACAATATCCTATATTCAATAATACGTATTATTTCAACAAGAAGTAAAGGGCCTTAAGAAAATGATGCAGAAAAATATTCATGTTTGGCCTTAATCCTGATATTTTACCTTAACTCTCTACTTTATTAGATAAATTTTTAATTTTTAAGATAATCCCTGCCAGAATTAGTTATCAACTTAGATTATATAAAATAACCCGGTAAATGCAAAACACCTCTAAGAAATCAAAGAAAAATTTCCTGTATTCTTTCTCAAATTGAGCTTAGAAACAAATTTTTCTTAATACCTGATTACGGTGCTTTCTTGAGGTGTTCTTCAATTTGGGCAAAAAAAAACGGTTCCAGCAAAAGGTTGTTTTTTGAGTAAACGCTGCGACATAGGTCCAGCAGGTTTTCCCAACAGAATCTCCCATTTGTTGCCAGATGGGCGGTTTCCCTTTACGTCTGCTCCACACTGTCGCCAGATGTGGTGCTGGATTACCACTAAGTGCGCACTTTAATCCCCAAAAAACTATGCAACCATGCACCCAGTCTAGGAGTTTTCCTCGACAACCAACATTAATTTCTAGCCTCTTTTGCAGTAATACGGTTTCAAAACAAACAATAACTATCCTGGCCGGGATATTACTGTTTACTAATGTTTATTCGCCGTAACCACTCAAGGCAGGCTACACTGCACCCAGCTTTAACCAGAATGCAGGTTTTCTCATCATATTTATAACGATGAGCCTCCACAAATATGTGGGTCATGCCCGCATGCCATTGCGGATTGCCCCCATATTCTTAACTCCCAGCAACAACCCCTAACTGGGCGTCAAAAGCCGATACCAGGAGCTTCATCGATGTGCCCTCAACGGATTTTTAGGCCCGTCTTCAAAACTAATATGGTTGACTAGAATACTGTAACCTTCTGCCGGCTTCCCTTTAAATAGATTATAACACACCAGGAAGTTATCTTTCTAGCCACAGGGAATGGTTTCATTAACAAAATAAGCCTATACAAATATAATTCTACTACGAAAATATCTTATATTGTAGCATATCTTATCCCGTAGAGGCGACTTCAGTCGCC
>CAYZYO010000030.1:0-1952 GCA_964482585.1 uncultured Syntrophomonadaceae bacterium
GGGAAGGTTCCATTTTTTGATGTTAATATTCACGGATTAATTCTTGATGGGCAGGGCCGGAAGATGAGTAAGTCACTGGGAAATGGCATAGATCCTATTGAGGTAATTGAGAAGTATGGAGCAGATACCTTGAGGTTTTCTATGGTAACTGGGGTAACCCCTGGCAATGATATCCGGTTCAACTGGAACAAGGTTGAAAACAGCCGCAACTTTGCCAATAAAATCTGGAATGCTTCCCGTTTTGTTTTAATGAACATGAATGATTACCAGGAAATTGAAGTTGAGGATGAAGAATTAACCCTGGTTGATCATTGGATAATATCCCGCTTAAATCAGAAAAAGGAGCAGGTAACTCAGCTTCTGGAAAAATATGAACTTGGAGAAGCAGCTAAAGAGCTTTATGAATTTATTTGGGATGAGTTTTGCGATTGGTATATTGAACTAGCTAAACCCCGTTTATTCAATCCAGAAACTGCCCGGGAAAAAACGGTAGTACAGAATATACTAGGTAGTGTCCTCCGTGATACGTTAAGGCTTCTGCATCCCTTTATGCCTTTCATCACTGAAGATATATATCAAAACCTTCCGTCACATAGCAATACGATTATGACCGACAACTGGCCCATTAAAAATGAGGCTGCAGTCCGGGTTAATTCAGTAAGAGAAATGCAGGAGATCATGAGTTTAATAAGGGCATTAAGAAATATCAGGGCTGAATTTAATATTGCGCCAGGTTCTCCAATAAATGCACTTATACTCATTAATGATAGTGATCAAAACAGTATGGTAGAAAAAAATAAATCTTATATAACAGAGATGGCTGGGGTTAAAGAACTTGATATTGTTAGTCAGCTGGAGGATAAACCAGCTCAGGCTGTATCTGCATTAACTGCGATAGCTGAAATATATGTTCCCTTAAAAGGGGTTATTGACATTGAAAAAGAGACCTTGAGGTTGGAAAAAGAATTAAGAAAAGCTGACGGTGATTTGAATAAGGCGGAAAACAAACTGAGTAACGAAAAATTTTTATCCCGGGCACCTGGTGAAGTAATAATAAAAGAAAAACAAAAAGCGGAGGAAGCAAGGAAAAAGAAAGAGGGGATTTTGCAACGGTTACTGATATTGAAAAAGTAATAACCAAATACCTGAGCGATTTGAGTTCTCTGGGAATTATTCCCGGGTTAAGCCGAATAGAAAAACTTCTTAGAATGATGGGAAACCCGGAAAAAGAGTTAAAAACGGTCCATATAGCAGGTACTAATGGTAAGGGAACAACTGCTTTAATAATAGACAACATATTAAGTAGGGCAGGCTACCGTATAGGAAGGTTTACTTCACCCCATATTAACTCCTATTTGGAGAGGATAACTATAAATGGCAAAAAAATTGATGAGAAAATATGCTGGAATTATCTGGAGGATATTAAAACTAAAATCGACCTTATGCTAAAAGAGGGTTTTGACCATCCTACTGAGTTTGAAGTATTAACTGCTATAGCATTTAAGTATTTTAAAGATTGTAATGTAGACCTGGCAGTTCTTGAGGTTGGATTAGGGGGTATATATGACTCAACTAATGTAGTGAAACCTCTAGTTTCTATTATTACCAGTATAGATTATGATCATATGGAATACTTGGGCAGTACCATTGAGGATATTGCAGCTAATAAAGCAGGTATTATCAAAAGAAATATCCCGGTTATTGTTGGACCAATGGATAATAGAGCATTAAAGATTGTCCGGGAAAAGGCCCATCTTTGCGATTCGCCGGTTTATTTTAATTCCCAGGTTCAGATTATAAAAAAAAGAGAGCATGATTTGACCGGTCAACTAATAGATATTATATATCCGGGAGGTACTCTTGAAGAAGTACTTTATTCATTATTGGGAGAGTTTCAGCTTAACAATTTAAGTGTGGTATTAGTAGCGATACAGATATTGCAGGAAAAAGGA
>CAYZYO010000030.1:1962-21026 GCA_964482585.1 uncultured Syntrophomonadaceae bacterium
AAATCAATGCTGATGCTATTAGAGAGAGTCTAGCTTATTTAAATAATCCTGGAAGGATGGAAATAGTATCAAAAAATCCTTTGGTTATTATAGATTCGGGGCATAATCCTCATGCAGTTAAAGCCGTGACTCAAACCTTAAATAGTTTATTCTATGACCGGAAACGAGTACTTATTATAGGGATCCTGGATGATAAAGATATTGATGGGATGTTAGAAATACTGGGAAGTAAAACCCGGGCTTGTGTAGTGACTAAACCTTACAGTTTACGTGCTGAAAACTGGTTAAATATAAAAAAAGCCTGGGAAAATTTATATCCAGATAAAGAAGTATTGGCAGTAGAACACATTAAAAGGGCGGTTAGTATTGGACTGGAAATGGTCAGAGGAGATGAATATATTCTAATTACCGGGTCATTTTATATTACTAATAGGGCGCGTAAATATTTTATACCGGCTTAACCGGCAGTTAAAAAGTTAAAGATTCAAATTGGGAGGTATTAGCCTGGTCTTTAAACTAATACCACGAGAGGAAAAATTCTTTGATTATTTTAAAAGCCTATCTGATCTTATTTATGAGGCGGCCTTTACCATTGATAATTTTTTTATAAACCCGGAAGAATCCAGTGAAAAGCTAAGCGAGATCGATGAATTAGAAAAAAGAGGAGAGGCCATTCTATCATTAGTTATAAATAAATTAAACTCTTCATTTATTACCCCATTTGATCGAGAAGATATTTTATTAATATCTAGATTACTTAATAGCAGCATCAGCCATTTCCGTGGTATTATACAAAAATATGTAATATATAGAGTTAAGACTTTAGACAGGTCGAAGAAAAACCTGCAGGAAATAAATGGTATATTAGTTCAATCAGCAATTAAAATTAAACAAGCAGTAATACTATTACCAAATATCAGGGATAAAAATGATGAAATAATGATGCTGGCTTATGAAATACTTCTTTATCAGCACCAGGGTCATTGTTTATGCAGAGAAAGTATGGGTTTTTTATTTGCTGGTAATTATAATGTAGTTGATGTTATTAAGTGGAAAGAAATATACCGGCAGTTAGAAAATGCCTTAGATAGTTATGAAAATCTGGGAAATATAATACGGGAAGTAGCTGTAAAATATGTTTAGCATAACGATGGTTATGCTGGTTATTTTTTTAGCTCTTATCTTTGATTTTATAAATGGTTTTCATGATACAGCTAACGCTGTTGCTACAGCGGTTTCAACGAAAGCTATTAAGCCTTACCAGGCTATTGCGATTGCAGCTTTTTTTAATTTTGCCGGTGCGCTAAGTGGGACAGCAGTAGCTTCTACAATAGGAAAAAACATTATTGCCCCCGATTTAATCAATCCTTTAATTTTAATCGCAGCGTTGATAGGAGCAATATTCTGGAATATTTTTACCTGGTATTTTGGCATTCCCAGCAGTTCATCACATGCATTGATTGGCGGTTTAATCGGAGCTATTATAGCAGGATTTGGTATCAATTGTATAAAGTGGTATGGTTTAGGGATGATTATTGCCGGATTAATAATATCACCACTTGCTGGTTTTATTGCTGGTGACCTGGTAATGATATTATTATTTTTAGCATTTAAAAATAATTCTCCTGTAAAGATAAATAATAATTTTAGAAAACTTCAGGTAATATCATCATGTATGGCATCATTTGCCCATGGTTCTAATGATGCCCAGAAATCAATGGCAGTAATAACTATGGCTTTAGTTAGTGCTGGTTTACTTACTGTTTTTCAAGTACCTATCTGGGTAAAAATCATATGTGCATTTGCAATAGCATGTGGAACTGCTGTAGGCGGATGGAAAATAATTAAAACTATGGGGCAAAAGCTATATAATATAGAACCAATTAATGGATTTGCAGCTGATTTAACTTCATCTATAGTAGTTTATTCAGCTAGTTTACTCGGTTTCCCGGTTAGTACCACCCATGTTATTTCTTCGTCTATTATGGGAGTAGGTGCAGCTAAACGATTTAAAGGAATGAGATGGTCTGTAGCCAATAAGATTATTATAGCTTGGTTTATAACTATCCCGGCATCAGCACTGGCAGCTATGGGTACTTATGATATATTATTAGTAATCACTTAGTAAGAGAATAAAGGGTGGTTATCACCTCTTTATTCTCATGAGTGGTTGTATCCTCCGGACATGTCGGGTTAATTAGAATTTTTTTCATTGAGTAGTATTTTGGAATTAAAATACTTCGATACGGATTTCTCAAACTCTTCTTTCATGTTAAAATGGATTAATAAAATATTATTTAAGGAGTGGGGAGCTTGAAAGTATATAAAATTCCCGAAGCAACAGTTATGAGGCTCTCTATTTACTCCCGTTTTTTACATCAGTTATCTGATGAAAGCATTGAAACAGTTTCTTCTGATGAAATTGCCAAAGGTGTGGGAGTAAGTTCTGCCCAAGTACGAAAAGACCTTGCTTATTTCGGTGAGTTTGGAACCAGGGGAGTAGGATATAAGGTTGAGGAATTATATGGAAATTTAATGAGCATACTTGGACTTGACCAGATGTGGAATGTTATTATCATAGGAGCTGGAAAACTTGGTTCAGCTCTAGCTCTCTATCAAGGTTTTTCAGATAGGGGATTTAAAGTGAGTGCTATCCTTGATATTGATGAGAAAAAAATTGGTAGTAGACTTGATGGGGTAATAATTGAGCCATTGGAAGTCCTCAATCAAAAGGTGAAAGAATATAACGTCAATATTGGGATGGTTTCAGTTCCGGCATCGGGAGCCCAGGATGTTACTGATAAATTAGTTCAAGCAGGTATTAAAGCTATTCTTAATTTCTCGCCAAGGGTACTGAAGGTTCCGAATGATGTTATTCTACGGAATGTGGATCTTTCAGTAAACCTGGAGGTTTTAAGCTTTAATCTGGTTTTTAATAAATAAATATTAAATTTAGGTTCAGGTAGTATATGATTAACAAAATAATAATTATACTGCCTTTTTGCTGTCACTTAAGGGGTTGCTTTTTTCTCGAAAGATATAACCTTATTTTACCAGGTTTTACTCATCTTGTTTTTAAAAGATACTAGTGCTAAACTAAAAAATAAGTTAACAGGCTAAAGTCTACGAAACTTTTAGATTATTATAAATAGGAATGAGCAATGCCAAAATATCAATTAGAGTCAAAAAAAATTATTTTAGCATCCCGGTCACCCAGAAGGCAAATGTTGCTTAAAGGACTGGGAGTTAATTTTTTGTGCATACCAGCGGAAATTGAGGAAACTGTTTTCCCATCAGAAAAACCAATAGCAGCAGTCAAAAGAATAGCCGTACAGAAAGCAGAAACGGTATCTAAAACATTAAATGAAGGTATTGTTATTGCTGCTGATACCATAGTAGTATATAAAGAAAAGATACTGGGTCAGCCTTTAGACAAATACGATGCTTTTAAAAAACTGTCTATTCTTAATGGACAAGATCATGATGTTATTACTGCTTTATGCATAATAGATGTTTTATCTAATGAAATAGAGATTGAGGCCGAGACGACCAGAGTATTCTTCCGTCAAATGTCAGAAGGGGAGATATGGGGGTATATAAACACCGGTGAACCAATGGATAAAGCAGGTGCGTATGGAATACAGGGTTTGGGATCAATATTTGTGAACAGAATAGAAGGTTGCTTTTATAATGTTGTAGGGTTACCTTTAAATAGATTGTATTTGATGCTTAGAAAACATGGGGTGGATTTGTTAAAGGGGTATTAATTTGAATGAATATAATATAAGTATAAAGAATATGCCCGAAAATATGCGCCCTCGCGAAAAACTATTAAACTGGGGTGAGACCAAATTAAGTGATGTAGAACTCCTGGCTATAATACTAGGAATGGGTACAAGGAATGTAAGTGCTCTAGAACTGGCAAATTTTCTGGTAGTCAAATACAAGGGTTTAAGGGGTCTAAAAGAATCCAGTTTGGAAGAATTAATTGAGGAACGGGGGATAGGACCAGCTAAGGCGGTTACAATTAAAGCGGCTGTTGAATTAGGAAGAAGAATAGCGGTTAATGTACAGGGGAAAATACCAATTAAATCGCCTGAAGATGTTCGAAATATCGTTATGGAGGAAATGCGGTATTTTGACCGGGAACATTTCCGTTCCTTATACCTAGATCGGAAAGGTGGACTTATTGTTATGGAAGATGTATCAGTGGGCGGTTTACACAGTTCTATAGTGCATCCCCGCGAGGTCTTTAAGACGGCGGTAAAAAAAAGTGCAGCTTCCATAATACTTGTACATAACCATCCGAGTGGAGATCCTACTCCTAGTAAAGAAGATATTGAAGTAACTAAAAGATTAATTGAAGCTGGCAAAATTATGGGAATTGAAGTTTTAGATCATATTATTATTGGTGAAGGTAATTATTGTAGTTTAAAAGCAAGAGGTCTAATATGAATAAATTTAAGGAGGAAATAGTAAAGTGGTCTTTGGAAAAGATATGGGAATAGATCTTGGTACTGCTAATACTCTGGTTCATTTAAAAGGTAAAGGTATTGTAATGCGTGAACCCTCAGTTGTGGCTGTACAGATAAATAGTGGAAAAGTCCTGGCAGTTGGAGATGAAGCTAAGCGCATGATAGGTAGAACTCCCGGGAATATAGTGGCCATTAGGCCCATGAAAGATGGTGTAATAGCTGATTTTGATATTACCCAGGCTATGCTCAAATACTTTATAAATAGAGCACTGGGGAAGAGTAATCCATTTATGAGGCCGCGGGTTGTTATAAGTGTACCAACAGGATGTACTACAGTTGAAGAAAGGGCAGTAAGAGAAGCGGCCATACAGGGAGGAGCCAAGGAGGCATATCTTATTGAGGAACCTATGGCAGCTGCAATAGGTGCCGGGCTACCGGTTCATGAACCTACAGGGAATCTCATTGTTGATATTGGAGGCGGAACGACTGAGGTGGCTGTAATATCACTAGGAGGTATAGTAACCTCCAGATCAATTAGAGTTGCTGGTGATAATATGGATGATGCGGTTATACAGCATCTGAGAAAAAACTATAATTTACTGATTGGGGAACGTACTGCTGAAGATATTAAGATGAATATTGGATCAGCCATGTGGGAGGGTTCAGAAGAACATTATGAAGTCCGGGGCCGGGATCTGGTGAGTGGGCTTCCTAAAACTATCAAGGTATCCAGTGGGGAAATACAAAAAGCATTAAAAGAAACAGTAGAACAAATAGTTGATGGTATTAAGGTCTGCCTGGAAAAAACCCCCCCCGAGCTGAGTGCTGATATTATGGACAGGGGAATAATTTTAGCAGGTGGTGGCTCTCTACTCAAAGGGCTGGATAAGTTAATTGCTCAGGAGACTAATATGCCGGTTTATGTTTGTGATGAGCCTCTGGTAGCGGTTGCCCAGGGAACCGGGAAGGTACTGGAGAATATCGATGTCCTTAGAAAGGTATTGATCATACCGAAAAAATCTATATAGTCAGGTGAAAGGTTTTGTTTAAGCTTTTAAAAAATAAATATTTTTGGGTGGGGTTAATTATAATACTGCTTTCATTTACCTTTATGCTGGGAACCTCACCCAACCGGGATAGTATTTCTATGGTAGAAAAGGTAATAAGGGATACTTACAGCCCTTTGCAAAGCAGGATAGTTGGATTTAGTCTAAATTGGGATGGATTTAACCTTTTACTAAGTGATAAGAAAGTTCTAAGTAAGCAGATACAGGAATTAGAAAAAGAAAATGATAATCTAAGGTTAGAAAACCAGGTTTTACGCGAAGAGGCTGCTGAAGTTAAACGGTTGAGAGGTTTATTGGATTTTAAGGCTCAAAATTTAAATACCTTTGATTTGTTGGCAGCAAGAGTGATAGCGAGAAGTCCCAATAATTGGCATGAAACAGTAACTATTGACAAAGGAGAAAAAAACGGGATAAAAAAGGATATGCCGGTCATAAGTCCTGATGGATTAGTTGGCCGGATAGAGAGTGTAGGCAACAACTCATCCCGGGTGAGTTTAATAAGTGCCTGGGATATGGCAGTAGGAGCTATACTCCAGGAAACTAGGGACACCAAAGGGATTATTGAAGGTATAGGGGATGCCAGAAGCCTCAGAATGGTAAATATTCCTTATTATGCTTTGGTCAAAAACAATGACCAGGTAATCACTTCAGGTTTGTCAAAAATTTATCCCAAGGGAATAAATATTGGCACTGTTAGTAAGGTGATCAAAGAACCGGATGGCCTTTTACTTTCAGCCTATGTGACACCATTTGTAGATTTTGACAAGTTAGAAGAGGTTCTGGTAATAACCTGTTACCATGCAGACGAAAATAACCTCGATGTACAAGGAGATAATTAATTGCGTTATCTTGTACTCACTTTCTTACCATTGTTAGCAATATTATTACAAACAACTATATTTGGAGCTTATACTATAAAAGGTACAATACCCGATATGTTACTGGTTATTGTAATCATTCATGCTTTTATACAAAAACCTGGAAAAAGCACTATCTATGGCTTCTTATGCGGACTGATTGAAGACTTATATATGGGCCGTTTTATAGGTATTAATGCTCTTTCTAAAGGATTAACAGCGTACATTATTAGCAAATTGCAGGGCTATTTATTTAGAGAAAATCTTATTGTAGGAATTATAGTAGTTTTTATAGGAACTATTTTAAACGCGGTTTGTTTATTTTTATTAAATATTGTGGTAGCAGATGTTTTCCACTTGGATGGTAGAATTATTACCAGTATTTTTTTCCAGAGTATTTATAACATGTTAATAGCTGTGCCTATATATATGTGGTACTATAATTCTACCAAAAAAGGGATACTTAAGCCTGGTGGTGATGAGTAAGTGAAAAAAGAAGAAATGAAAACCCGTTCCAAGATTTATGCGTATCTGGTAATCACCTTAATGGCTATATTATGTATAAGACTTACTGTAATACAATTATTTAATAATGAAATATATCAAACCAAGGCAAAAGATAACCATATGCGTTTGTTATCAATAACAGCTCCCCGGGGAGAAGTATATATGAAAAATGGTGAAGTATTAGCTTCCAACAAACTCGTATATACTTTAAATCTTACGTTTGCAGGTATGGAGAATCAGGATTTAATTATTAAAAGGCTGGATGATATTCTTGAAGATTATTATCCCGAGGTAACCCGTGAATTAATTGAAGAAAAGATTGAAATACAGAAAAACCGTCTATTTGAATCAGTAGTATTAATACGAGATATCCCCTGGGAGTTGGTAGTTACTATAGAGGAAAACCGCCAGGATTTACCTGGGGTTGCCATTAGTGTTGAACCATTACGTGATTATCCTGCAGGAAGTCTTGCCGGACATGTTTTAGGATATATTCATTCTATAAGCCCTGAAGAAATAGCTAGTGAAGAGGGAGCTAAATATAGTATAAATAGCCTAATAGGAAAATCGGGAATCGAAAAGGAGTATGAGCAGGAACTCAAAGGCATTGACGGAGCACGGAGAGTGGAAGTTGATGCCAGGGGGCGTCCAGTTGGAGAACCGGTAATTACTCTGGAAACTCAGCCCGGAAATAATGTCTTTTTAACCCTGGACAATGATATCCAAACAGTATTAGAAAAAAGTATGGAAAATACTTTAAAAGAGCTGCAAAAAAAGTATCCTAAAGCCAAAGTCGGTTCCGCGGTAGTGCTTAATGTAAAAACCGGAGAAGTATTGGCTATGAGCAGCAGTCCGTTAATGTATCCCGATGATTGGAAAGGCAATATCAGTTCTGCTCGCTTTGCTTATTATTCAGGTAAAACCGACGGAAATTATGATCCCATGCTGCCTGGAGCAGTGCTAAACCGTGCTATACAGGCAACCTATCCACCTGGTTCAACTTATAAAATGATAACCGGGATGGCTGCACTGGATAAAGGGGTAGTAAAGCTTGATGATTATGTTAAGTGTGCCGGTGGATATTGGATAGCACCGTATATTAAATGCTGGAATGTTCATGGGAAAGTAAATTATTATTCAGCTATGGGGCGATCATGCAATACCTATTTTCAGGAAATGGGAAGAAGAGCAGGAAAAGATGAAATAATTCGAGTTGCTGAGCAATTCGGATTGGGCAGCAAGACTGGGATTGACTTGCCTAATGAAGCTGAAGGGCTCTTGCCAACACCGGAATGGAAAAAAGAGATAAATGCTATACTTATCAACCGGAATTATGAGTCGCTGCATAAGCAGCTGGATGATAAATATGATGAACTGATGCAAAAGGCTGAAAGTGAAGATGAAAAGCAGCAGCTGGAAAAAAAGCATAAAAATGAACGGGCACAGTTAGAAGCCCAGTATAATATAGATTATCAATTTAATACTAAATGGCAGCAGTACGATACTTTTAATATGTCTATCGGTCAAGGTTCTAATGATTATACAGTTTTACAGTTAGCAAATTATGTTGCCACAATTGCTAATGGGGGTATGCTGAGAAAACCCTACCTGGTAAGCAAGGTTGAATCAAATGATGGCAAAGTAATCAAGGAATTTAAACCTGAAATTATACATCAAGTTGATATTGAAACTAAGAATATCCAAGAGACCCAGAAAGCAATGCTCCAGGTTACTCAACCAGGAGGCACTGCCTATTTTTTATTTCATCATTTTCCTGAAGAAATAAAAGTAGCAGCAAAGACTGGCACTGCTGAAACCGGGCGCGTAGGAGATAATCCTAATAGAGAATATCACGGAGTTTTTGTTGCTTTCGCACCGTATGATGATCCCGAAATAGCTTTTGCCGGGGTAGTAGAATATGGTTATAGTGGGAGTGAATCTGCCGGCTTAGTTGCCAGAGATGTATTTGAACATTATTTCGGAATAAAAGACCACCTGGAAACAACAAATGAGGATTAATCAGATAATGCGTCGAATATGATTGACGAATAATGAAGTAATTTTTTTAGCCGGTAACGACTTGATTAGGGGGAATTAGCAAATGTTCCTCCTTATTTTATTTTTTTCCTTAAAGGAAAAAAAATGAAATTATAGAATTAATAGGGAAAAGAAATTTATATTTATTTTCTCAAGGGTGTATAATTCTTGTGTTGGAAAAAAATCCTGAAGACTTAAGCTATTACATTACCATATAGATAGGAGGTAGTTAAGTGCCAGCGGCATTAAAAAACGTATATGAGGAAATGTACATAAATTTACAAAAACCCGATACATTTATGGAGATAAAGCGGGAGCTGGAAAAGAAACTCTGTTCAATAGATAATTATCTTCTAGGAACTCGAGTAAATATAGATGTTGGTAATAAGCATTTGAGCAATAAACAAATAAGAGAAATCGAGGATATACTACTTGATCACGGGCTGCACTTAAAAGATTTGAAATCTAATGAATCACTGGGTCTGCCAAATGCCTGTGAAGATGATAAATCCTTTGATTTTGAGGAACTACCAGATTATGCAGAAACAAAATTAATCTGCAAACACTTGAGATCCGGGCAAAAATTAATCACTGGAGGGAATGTAGTGATATTAGGAGATATTAATCCAGGAGCTGAGGTAATAGCAGGGGGCAATATTTTAGTTATGGGGAACTTAAAAGGAATGGCTCATGCGGGAGCATATGGTGATGAAAATGCAGTTGTTGCTGCATTCAGGCTTAATCCTACCCAGTTGAGGATAGCTAACCACATTACTCGCCCCCCGGATGGAGAGGTCATTCAAGTAAATAACCCTGAACTGGCTCGAATAAAAGCCGGGAAGGTCATTATTGAAAAGTTAAAAATTTGATTGGAGGCTAAGGGATGAAAAGTAGAGTTTTGGTTATTACTTCTGGAAAAGGTGGTGTAGGTAAGACTACCACTACGGCTAACCTGGGAACAGCACTGGCAATGATGAATAAAAGAGTTGTACTTTTGGATACAGATATTGGACTAAGAAACCTGGATGTGGTACTGGGACTGGAAAACCGTATAGTATTTGATATAGTAGATGTAGTAAATGGTCACTGCAAACTAAAACAGGCTCTTATTAAGGACAAACGTTTTGAAGGGCTATACCTTTTACCTGCAGCTCAAACTAAAGATAAGACTTCCATAACGCCACATCAAATGAAAAACCTGGTTAATGAACTGTGTAAGGATTTTGATTATGTATTAGTTGATTGCCCGGCAGGTATAGAACAGGGATTCAAAAATGCAATTTCTGGGGCTGACTGTGCTATAGTAGTAGCTACTCCCGAAGTTTCTTCGGTAAGAGATGCCGATCGTATTGTAGGATTGCTGGAAGCTTCTGGATTGAACAACCCTCAACTTATCATAAATCGCCTGCGGAGCAAAATGGTCAAGCGCGGGGATATGATGGATATTGAGGATATTCTAGACATTTTATCAATAGATTTATTGGGGGTAGTACCTGAAGACGAATCAATAGTAGTATCAACTAATCGTGGGGAACCTGCTGTAATGGAGAGCAGCTCGCGGGCCGGGGGAGCTTATCGTCGTGTAGCAAGGAGGATTACCGGTGAAGATGTTCCTGTCTTATCATTCGAGGAACGTAATAATATTGTTGATAAGTTCAAGCAGATGTTGAAGATTGCCAGATAGGGGGGATACTTATGGCCTTGCTGGATACTATTACCCGTATATTCATGAAAGATTCTGGAAGCAAAGCAGTTGCCACAGAGCGTCTACGCTTAGTGTTGGTCCATGACCGTTCTTCAATATCTCCAGGGCTAATAAACGCTTTAAAAGAAGACCTAATAAAAGTAATTAAGTGCTATATGGAAGTTGATGAGGATTTATTACAGGTAAGCCTGGAAAACGAGGATGATTCTGTAGCGCTTGTTGCCAATATTCCCATAAAAGGTTTTAATAGAGTTGTTAATGAATAATTCAATATTAATAATATTTGAGAATTTTGCATAATTCAAGAATTCCTATATCACTTTACCAGGATGAGAATCAAGCGGAGACTAAAGTCTCCACTATGGAGGCAGATTTTTTTAATGATATAGGATACTGTTATGCCAAATCCTCATTTGACTGCAGGAAAATGGCTTGGGACTCCAATCCATTTTATTATTTAGAGATCAAGCCTTTGTCTTTAGATACAATAACTATCAGTAATGTATAAATTTACTATATACATCATATATAGACACATCATTTTCTTTAGTTCTATAATGTACATGGAGGTATTTAGAGTTGCAGATAAAAAGGCTTAAATTAATTGATCGACCTTTTATTTTTATTTTATTTTTAATTTTGGGTTTTGGGCTAATAATTCTTGCTAGTGCTACAAACAGCGACTATTATTTAAAAAAACAGATTTTATTTATCTTTATTGGTATAATGATGGCTTTGTTTATTCTCCGGTACGACTATTCGCAATTCGAAAAATATAGTTTTATTTTGTATGTTATTTCTATTGTGCTTCTGGTTGCAGTGCTGGTTTTCGGGGAAGAAATCAGGGGGACTAAAGGTTGGATTGGAATTGGGCCGCTTCCAGTATTTCAGCCTGCAGAATTTACCAAGATTTTTTTAATTGTATCTTTCGCCAGTTATTTAAAGAATAAAAAAGGAGAATTAAACAATTTAGCCCAAATACTTCCATGTTTTATTTACATGGGAATACCGTTTTTACTGATAGTAATGCAGCCGGATCTGGGAACAGCACTGGTTTATATTGCAATAACCTTAGTAATGATGTTTTTTGCCGGTGCCAATCCCAGGGTTTTGATTACTATTCTGCTGACAATTGGATTAACTATAGCTTTAGCGCTTTTTCTGCATTTCCAATATGGTACGTGGCTGCCCTTAGAGGATTATCAATTAAGGCGGCTTACTATATTTCTTAATCCTTATGAAGATGGTCAGGGAGGACGGGGTATTGGTTGGAATACCATTCAATCCCTTGTGGCGATTGGCTCCGGAGGATTACTTGGCAAAGGATTAGGTAATGGAACCCAGGTGCAGGGGCACTTCTTACCTGAACAGCATACTGATTTTATCTATGCAGTTATTGGAGAAGAACTGGGATTTGTAGGAGCTGCTTTTGTGATACTATTATATGCCGGTTTAATTCTCAGGGCAGTCTATTTAAGTTCAGATTCCAAAGATCTCTATGGGACCCTTATTATTGCTGGTATAACATCAATGTGGCTTTTCCACATTTTTGAGAATATCGGTATGTCTATAGGTTTAATGCCAATAACCGGAATACCTTTACCATTTCTAAGTTATGGTGGTAGTTCAATGTTTACCAATCTAATTGCTGCAGCATTGATATTAAGTATTAATATCCGGGGACGTAAAATAGTATTTTGATCATTGAGGCATACTATACTCAAGGAGGTATAGTATATGCATTTAGAACAAGAAAATCTTGATCACGCTGAAGGCACAATGAAACAGGCTTTGATGTTCATTCCTAACCTGCTAAAACTCCTCTATCGACTTATCGAAGAAGAAGCCATTTCTTTAGAAAATAAAGTTTTGTTAATAGGGACTGCAGTTTATGTAGTTTCCCCGTGGGATTTTTTACCTGATATGATACCTTTTTTAGGGCAAATTGACGATTTATTATTAATGGCCCTGGTTTTAAAGAGGATTTTAGAAAGTGTAGATCAGGAAGTTGTAAATAAGCACTGGGATGGTAGTGAAGAATTGCTTGAACTCTTAAGAAAAACTATCGATTTTGCTATGTTTTTCCTCCCCCCCAGGGTCTACCAGAAGGTATTTAGAAAAGCTAATACCAGATAATAATAAGCAGCCTGGATAATTATACTTTCCAGGCTTTAATTTTTCCGTATATTTTTTATTGTAATGTTTTAATAGTGATTAATAAGAAAATAGATGATAAATCCTTTACTAATTCACCTTTCGAGGCGAGAATTTATTCTTGGCAATAACATATCCATGATGAACCGGCGAATCTTGTTAGGTTCCACTGTAAACTCTAATTCTGGTATTTGTAGAGGAGACTTTAGTATCTGACTCCTGAATAATGATAGTAATTAGGAAGACTAAAGTCTCCTCTACCATAAATAGTATTAATACAAAAGTTAACCACTTAGGCATAAAACACCAGTCGCAGCTATATATTTTAGGAGAAAACGATTTTTGCTTTTATCAGGGTGTTAATTAACAGATAAATGATAAATAGAGTGTGAAATCGAGGTGGTTAACATGTTAAGAAGCTTTAAGCTTAGGATGCTTTTAGTTATATTTATTATAACTATTGTTGGACTATCCATGCAGTCCCAACACAGCAGTAAAAAAATTATTGAACCGGTTATCAAGTATGTATTAAAGGATTATGGTTTAGAACAAAATATTGCCGTTTTTATTAATAATCTTAAAAACCCGGATAATGAAACGGTGGTTCCAACTACAACTGAAAAACAGGGATTACAGGTTCCCTGTAATTATACCGGGATTGAGCACAAATATGGTTGGCATTGGGATATCCCGGGAAAACAGCAGGTATTTTCTCCCGGGATAAGACTGAGTGTGAGTCAAAACAGTCTGGTAAAACCTATAGGTAAAGGGCAGGTAATTGAGATAGCAGAAGATATTGAAGGACGAGCGATTCTAATAAAACATGATGAAGATTTCTATTCGTTTTATGCATGTCTAGAGGAGATCCTGGTAGAAGAGGATATGGTAGTGTCGCCGGATACTAATATAGGAAAAACAGGTGAAAGCCTGTATTTTGAAATTAGAAACCAGGATGGACCATTAAACCCGAATATACTTTTTGAATAACAATGAAAATAGGGAGAATCGCTGGGGTAGGTTTTAAAGTGAACCCCTTTTTTCTGGTCCTGGGGATTATTTACAGCTATCTAGGGTTATTTTGGGAAGTCGTTATTATTTTTTCAGCAGTCTTAATCCATGAAATAGCTCATATCATTATGGGTTTAATAATGGGTATAAAGATTGCGCAAATCGAACTGCTACCTTTTGGGGGGCAGGCACAAATTGAAGAACTAACTGGGCTTGAACCCGAAAAGGAGATATATGTTGCTTTAGCGGGACCTATAATAAGTATTACTATGGCCGGCATCTGTTATTTTTTCTATGGATATCCAGCAGGTAATTACCTTGATATATTTATAAAAGTTAATTTTCTGCTGGGAGTTTTTAACCTATTACCTGCACTACCGCTCGATGGGGGTAGAATTCTACGAGCTGTTTTATCAAGGGTAATAGGTTATAAAAAGGCCACTCGGAGAATGGCTTTGGTGGGAAAAGGTATGAGTGTGGTAGTTTTTGGCTATGGTATCTATCTTACCTTTACGCAATTTTCCGGGGCCAATCTTATTATCATAGGAGTTTTCTTTTTCTGGGCTGCTAATCGTGAAGGTTTGTTTATGGAATACGCATTTATGCGTTTTTTGATAAATAAAAAAAATGAACTATCTAAAAACGGTCTGCTATCATGCAAACAGGTTGTAAGCCGGCCTGAGACCAGGATTAAGAATATCCTCGATTTAACTAAACCTAATCATTATATCCTGGTAGTAGTTTTAGATGATAATCATAGAGTAATCAATGTATACGGAGAAGCTCAATTAATTGAGTGTCTCTTAGAAAAAGGACCTCAGGCAACACTTGCCGACTGTTAATTTCATATAAAAATTGATTCCACTGCGCAAAGCAGTAGTTATAAATTATATACCGTAGAGGAGACTTCATTCGCCTCTGTGGTTCCGGTTGCTGGGGTTTTACTAAAACGCCAGTGCGTGGCCAACTTATCTAAGTAAGGTGACTGCATTAAGCGTTATGTGTATTACTTTTGCAGTGGAATCAAGTTTATACGAGGTTATTTTTTGTGGTAATATATATTACTGGTATTATTTTAAGAAAGGCTTTACTGCTATGCTGATAAATGGAGGCAAAATATGAAAGACAAGCTGTTTAAAGACGTTTTACCCCGGGTATCCAAACCTGCACGATATACCGGGGGGGAAGTAAATATGATAAAAAAGGATTGGAACCAGAGCAGTATTAAAATGGTATTTGCTTTTCCCGATATTTATGAGATCGGGATGTCTCACCTGGGTGGTAAAATACTATATGGTTTAATTAATGAGCAAAGCAACCATTTGATGGAAAGAACATTTGCTCCCTGGCCGGATATGGAACAAATCATGCGGGCAGAAAAGATTCCACTTTATTCCCTGGAGTCTTTCTCTCCAGTGAAAAATTTCGATGTAATTGGTTTTTCTTTGCAGTATGAAATGTCAATCACCAATATACTAAATATGCTTGATCTTGCAGGGATACCGGTTTGGGCTAAAAACAGGGATGACAGCTGGCCATTAATTATTGCGGGAGGACCGGTGGTATTTAATCCTGAACCATTTGCCGATTTTTTTGATGCATTCTTGATCGGGGATGCTGAAGATATGCTGCTGGAATTTCTCGATTTTTTAGCTAATAATAAACATCTGTCCCGGCAGGAGAGATTAATTCAGCTGGCTGAAATTGAGGGGGTTTACGTACCTGCCCTGTATTCAGTAGAATATAATGAAGATGAGACGTTTAAGAGTTTAAAGCCCCGGTTTAAAGGAGTAAAATTGGAAGTCCGCAAACGATTAGTAAAGGATCTAGATAAGGTATACTTCCCTGAAAAACCAGTTCTTCCTTATATAGATATAATCCATGATCGGGCGGTTTTGGAAGTAATGAGGGGTTGTCAGAGGGGATGTCGATTCTGTCATGCCGGAATAGTATACCGCCCGGTAAGGGAAAGGTCGATAGACACCTTAAAAAAACAAGCTGATATGCAGGTTAAAAATTCTGGCTATGAGGAGATTTCCCTGGCGTCTTTAAGTACCCTGGATTATTCAGGAGTTAAGACTCTGGTAACAGAGCTGGTTGAAGAATATGAAAAAAAAGGTGTCGGGGTTTCATTACCATCCTTAAGGGTGGATGCTTTTTCGATTGAAGTGGCCAACGAAGTCCAAAAGGTAAGAAAAACAACCTTGACTTTAGCACCTGAAGCAGGCACCCAGCGTTTACGAAATATAATTAATAAGAATGTAAGTGAAGAACAACTATTTAATGCAGTGGAAGCCGCTTTTAAATCGGGTTGGCTTTCAATAAAACTATATTTTATGTTTGGGCTTCCAGGTGAAACAACAGCTGATTTAGATGGAATTATCGAATTATTGAAAAAAGTTAAATCTATCGGGGACCAGAATGCCCCCAGAACGGTAGAAGTAAGGGCTAGTTTAGCCTGTTTTGTTCCCAAGGCCCATACACCTTTTCAATGGCAGGCGCAGAATAGTATCGAGGAGCTCGAACTTAAACGTAAACACTTGTTTGAACAGAAAAAAAAGAGAATTGTGCTTAAATTTCATGATAGCCGGACAAGTTATTTAGAAGGCGTACTTGCCCGGGGTGATAGAAGGCTATCACCGGCTATATACCTTGCATGGCAAAAAGGGTGTAAATTTGATGGCTGGTCTGAATATTTCTGTTTTGAAAGGTGGATGGAGGCCCTGGAGCAATGCAATATTAACCCGGATTTTTATACCAGGAGATTAAGGGCTTATAATGAAAGATTTCCCTGGGATTTTATTAATACCGGGGTTACTAAAGAGTATTTACAAAGAGAAAATGAACGAGCGGTGAAGGAGATTATTACCCCTGACTGCAGGCAGAATGGATGTACAGGTTGTGGAGTTTGTACCGCTTTTGATTTGGATCTTAATATTAAGGAGGAAAACCACCGTGCGCTTAAGAGTTGAGTACAGAGTGGGACCAGAACTGAGGTTTTTGGGCAACCTGGATATGATGCGTCTTATGCAAAGATCCCTGCGCCGTGCATCTATTCCCTTTGCTCTTAGTCAGGGTTTTAATCCGCATATAAAGTTATCAATGGGAACAGTCCTTCCAGTAGGCCTATGGGGTGAAAAAGAGTATTTTGATATTGAATTAGCTGAAGATATTGGAATTAAAGATTTTGTAGAAAGAATGAATGATGTTTTTCCTCCACCTGTTCTTATAAATGAATGTAATGAGATTTTAAATGATGAACCTGCTTTAATGAAAATAATAAATGCAGCCTCATATAAATTTTTTGTTCGTAAATCAAGCCTGGATCTTGACCTGTGGAAAGATGAATTTACTGCCAAAGATTCTCTTGTGATTAGAAGCCGCGGCAAAAAAAAGGATAGGGATAAGGACTTAAGACCGGGAATTTTTAAGGTAACAGTGCAAAAGTTCCATAATTTTGATATTATGGAAATATGGTCAAGTACAGGCATGCCATTAAATGTTAGATATGATGAACTTTTAGAAACAATGGTCTTAACCGGGCTAGATAAAAAGAATATAATTGATGTTTTTCGCAGTGGCAACTATATTAAAGAAGGGCTAAAGTATTTTACTCCAATGAAAAGGTGAAATAATGATCAGAGATATTATAGCAGAAGTCTATCCATGGGAATCTAGAGTGGCCATCGTAGAAAACGGGCGCTTGGCCGAAGTTTTTTGGGCCAATAAGGATGAAAATGTAGGTAAGATATATAAAGGGAAAGTTAAGGACCTCATACCTGGTCTTTCTTGCGCTTTTATTGATATTGGATTATCCAAGAATGCTTTTTTATATGCCGGCGATGTAAAATTTCTGGAGAAGAAGAATAAGGGCAATGTTTTTGACCTTTTAAAGACCGGGCAAGAAATTATGGTTCAGGTAAAAAAAGAGGCTTTTTGCGAAAAAGGGGCCAGGGTTACAGGAGACCTGACTATTCCCGGTCATTTTCTGGTATTGCTCCCATTTCAAACAGAAGTCTCGATTTCACGGAAGATAACCTGTGATGATTTAAGACATCATCTAAGGGGTATTATTGAAAAAAACAAACCGGAAAATGTTGGCATAATAGTAAGGACAGCGTGTTTGGAGGCCGAGGACTATGAAATATTCTCTGAGCTGCAGGAACATCTTAAAGTTTGGAATGAGATAAAAGATCGCTATCATAATAGTAAAGCACCAAGTGTAATTTATGAGGATATCGATGTTTTAGAGAGAACTTTAAGGGATTATATAGATGGAGATATATCAAAAGTCATTATAAATAATTCTAGACTAAGAAAGAAGATAGAAAATTACATTAGTCAAATAAGGCCACAGCATAATATATCTATACAATATGAAAAAGGCGATCTTTTTGAAAAATATGGGTTGGAAAAGGACATTAGAAAGTGTTTACGGCGTAAGGTATGGCTTAGAAGTGGTGGTTATTTAGTATTTGATAAAACTGAAGCCATGACTGTAATTGATGTAAATAGTGGAAAATATACCGGAAAAAATGATTTTGAAGATACGGTTTTTAGATTAAATATGGAAGCTGCCGTAGAAATCCCCAGGCAGTTGAGATTGCGAAGTGTAGGCGGCATCATCCTTGTGGATTTTATAGACATGAAATATAAGTCAAACATAGACAAAGTAGTGACTGCCTTTAAAAATGAAATTGCCAATGATAAAGCACATACATTTATTGCGGGGATGACCGGTCTGGGATTTTTAGAAATGACCCGGAAGAGGTCACGCTATGGCCTATCTGATTTTTATACTGAAGAATGTACTTTTTGTAATGGCAGAGGACGCACTATTAATCTTTTTGCTCTTTCCTGTCAAATTAAGAGGAAAGTTGTGAACATGGATTACCTGGAAAACGATGAATTGGTAATTGAGGTTAACCCTATGCTCTTAGATTACCTTACAAATGATAAAAAGAATTTAAGCTATATCGAAAAGTGTTTAGATAAAAAAGTGATAATAAAAGATAATTCTAAGCTCAATTTAGAAGAGTATCGTATTTTTACTGATCAGGATTAAAATCAAAGCCTTTAATAAATACCAGGACTGTAAACTAGATTATAAGCCTTAAGTTAAATAAGAAAGGATTTCTTCAGAGAACTCCTTTTAGCTTGACTACAGATAGTATTTATGTTAATGTCATTGTTGGGTTGCGCGTTTTTGCAACCGCACAGTTCGGGTAATAAAAGGTCGTTGACCTACCTGGTA
>CAYZYO010000031.1:0-18049 GCA_964482585.1 uncultured Syntrophomonadaceae bacterium
AACCCGAGGAATAAGTTGATAAGTTGGTGTCAGGCACCTAAAGACTGTTTTTAAAGTCCTCGATCTCTTTTTGAATAAAGTCCTCGATCTCTTTTTGAATACTGCTTAATTCTTTTTCAACTATATATGGAATTATATAATTATTGCATATTTTCCCGCCCAATAGATCTGGAATTTTACTAAGAAACAAAATTATTTGGTCGTTTTTTAGGCACACGGGCTTCACCATTAAATCACGGGGAGAATAACCAAGAATTTGAACCAGATCTTCAATGCTTTTTTTCCCCATAAGCACATCTTTTCCTACCCCCAGGATATATATTTTATCCCCATTTTCTTCTTCATCAATAAAAATAGGAAAACCACTTTTGTCTTTTTTTAAGTCACCAAAGCCTTTAATCATTTTAAGATTTCTGTCGGCCAGTTTTCCTAAATAAAGATTAGCCGCGACCAATGCATGGTGCACCCCTGTTGTTCCTATGAATAATATTATCATTGTATTTTACCCCTGCAGCTTATTAAAAATCTTAAGGCGGGTTATTTCTACCAGGTTAACCAGGTTTAAAAAGGCCTTTCGAGTACCGATGCTAAGTATAGGGCGCCCTAGAAATACTGCTCCTATTTTTCTGGAGGTAAATCCTCCTAATTTCATAGCCCAATTCACCCGGTTCATGCAATTAATTGCAATTACTTGATCTTTAGCTCCTAGGATTTCAGCAATACCAATAATTATATTTGAATAGCGATCTCCAAGATTCTTTTTTCCTAATATAAAGACCTCATTTCCATAGTCATCAAAACCCATAAAGCGAATAGATCCAAAATCTTCATTATTAGTTTTATCAAAGTATGGTAGAGCCATCAATTCTTCCGTAGTTGGAGGACGATTCTTACTTATTAAGCCTATATGGAGAGCCGCAGCAGTTACAGAGGAATGAGATCCTCCATAACAGTGATATATTACTTTCATGGTACCTCCAGTGTTTATAGTTAATAGTTAAGGTAGGAAAAATTCATTTTCCTTTCATTTTTATTATCAGAGCCACTTTTAGGTGATTTATCACTTAAGAAGGCTGAAACATTTTTAAGTAATTGTGAATATTATTGCCCATACACCTATTAGGACATATCAGTGTTTGCATATAAAATAAATACCGTTTTCCAGGTCATGTACAACGCCTCCAAGTATTCTTGCCAGCAGCAAGCTGATCTTCTCCTGTTCTTTTTGGTCAGACGCCAAAAAAACAGGGCACCCTCCACTTTTCACCTTATTCATATCCCTGGTTATTATCGCCAGGATATATTCACTTAATCCTGTATTATCCATTTAATCTGCTGCCTTTCTGCCAAAAAAGCTGCTCAAAGTCGTCCCTATGGTAGTTTCCAGAACCGGCACCTTTTTTATTATGTCAATAAGGCATTCCATATCCGGTTCATTAGCTACCAGGAAAAAAGCCAGATACCCTTTATCCACCTGTTTTCGAGCCATAGGTATTAATTCAGTTTCATTGATGTCCACTTTAGTTCCTAGTATTGATACTACATCATGAATAATTGCCATACGCTGACCTACAGCATGCAGGGTTAAGCGGGCATTATCATCTTTAGGTTTTATTATTACCCCCATACCTTCCCGGATAATTTTTTCCCTGGTTGCCGGTAATCCGACATTCATGATTACCACATCATTAACCTTGAGAAGAGAACCATCAAAATGAACCCGGGCTTCCTCTATTTCAGCAATATCGCCGATGAAAGACCCGCTCATTAGTCTTCCTGATATTAATATGATTATCGGCCCAATAATGAAGGTATACTTCCAACCAAAAAGATATACAACCAGGCTGGTAATGAGGGAAGCTAATATTACCAGATAATTCCTGGCTTCAAAAACCCGGGCGATTCCTTCAATATAATCTGTACCTCTGGATACCAATTTTGTTTCTTCCAGTTTGCCTAAGGTATCTCTTTCCATTGTTCGAATATCTCTAAACTGCTGAGCAGCCAGTACCAGGAAGGTTACTGCAACATAATCAGGTTCTGCAATAGCCGGTATGGCAACTGCACCCAGGCTGGCTGCAATAAAACCTAATGCCAGGTGGGTAAGGTGCCCATGCGGATATGTTGGATAGTGCCGATAATCATTCCGCAGCATTACCCATCTATTGATAAATCCTACAACTATTCCTGCTAATATTACTATCCAGTACTTTTCCATATTATTTGTTGGCGGATTTTCGGTTTAGTAAATAAAATCCTCCAGCTGCCGCTGCTAAAACTACAACTAGAAATACTATACTGTTTAATGCTCCTTGATTATCTGTTGTCATAGGTTTAGCAGCTGGCTCATCAGTAGCTCCAGACGTATTATCTACTCCTAAAACAACGGGAATGGTTTCGGCAAATAACTCAACCCCATTTTGGGCTTCATCTTTTTTATTTGTATGAGAACCTACCTCTAGAAGTACTGCTCGGGGATTTAAATCCTGATTATAATCCCCCTTCCCCAGGAATATACCATTTGAAAGGCCTTCTTTTTTTTCATCCATTACTGCTTTAATTTTTTTGGCAAATTCGAGATTCGTTTTCATATTGGGATTTTGTCGGCCAACTACCAGCTTTATTTTGGTAACCTCCTGCCCTTCTACCTTTGCTTGATATTCATCCGGTGGAGTAGCATCCCGATGAAGATCCATGATTACATCCGGGGTTTCTTTTAGCAATGATGCCGCAGTCTTCCGGGAACGGTTATAAGCATTAATATCGTGCGGGTTATGGTTATTATCACTGTAATGAACTTTAAATCCCAGGTCCTCTAATTTATTTGCCAGGGCTTTACCTACATCATATATTCCCCCGTTACCTTCAATACTCTCTTTGCCGTCAGATGGAACATAGGATTCATCACTGTGAGTATGATAAATGGCAACTTCACCTGTTTTACTGCCAGATACCGCTGGAATTACTTCGTTATTTATAAGCCAGGCATCTCTTTGACTATCATAACTAACATCAGGCATTTTTTCCTTTCCTTGATAAACACAACGCGCAGTATCGCCAATGAGCTCAATTACTTTGTATCTTGAATTATCAGCACTAATATATTCATCACCTACATAAACGTATAGACCTGTTTGATGAATAATATTATTATTCTCATCAACCAGGGTATAGTAACTGCCATCGGTTTTTTCCTGATGTGATGCCAGGGCAACTGAACTCCCTATACCTAATAGCATAAGAATGATTAAAGGAAGTACAATGCGCTTATTCATTTTGCTCACCCCTTTTATCGTCCTGATTTTTTTCAGGGTTTTCCTGGCCCTGGTTATCTGGTTTTTCAGGCTTACGAGCAGGTTCCGGTTCTCGCAGGTTCTTTATTAATTCTTCGGGTCTACCTTCGGTCTTAGGTCCTCCCTGAATCCTTTCTAAAGTCTCTCCCACTAATTCCGCTAAAAGAACTGCTAAAATTCCAGCCAAAATTAAAGAGTCAAACGCTCCTGCTCCCCCAACATTAACTGTTCCCCTGACTCCGGATCGGATTAAGTAGATGTATTGTCCTACATCCAGAGCTAAAACGCCTATGACTGCTGCAAAAAAGGCTCCTCTACGCGATCTCCCTGCTAAATAACCGACAATACCTGCCACTAAAGGGTAAATATATATTGGATCTATAAATATTTGTTCAGGTTCTGCACCTAAAAACCTGGCTGCCAGGAATAAGGTTAGAGCAGTAACCGCTGCAGCAATAAATGCTCTGATTTTTTCAAAATTGGTTCCGGCTCCCAGTAAAATATAGACAGCAAGTCCTACAGCAATTATACCGCCCAGATTAATAGTGATTCTTGAGCTAACCGGAATATCTATAAAACTACCGACAATTATGGCCGCAATAACTCCAAGAGCAGCTCTATCTGTCATTCTTAAACGATCAAGAACACGATGGGCCAATCCGAAGTATATTAGTATTGATACTACTACTAAAGCTATCAGTCCAAAAGGGAAATTAGCCATAAACTCATCCTTTCTGAAATCTTTTCTTGCAATATTTTTCCCCTTTTGCATGCAATTATGTAATTTAAATCAAAGAAACCGCCCTTGCTGACGGCGGTAAATATTTTTTCACTCTTAATGTGGTCTATAAAACACTATATTAATACTATCTTTGCGACCATTTTGTTGGATCAATACCCCGATTTAATAGCCAATTTGCAGTATCATTAAGAATAATAAGCGGCTGCCGTTTAATCTCTTCACAATTACGTGAACCTGTCATAAGAAAAACAGCCTTTAACATATAAAAAAAGTCTTTCATCCTAGTATCTAGTTTAGTAATGTTTTCATTTAATAATACTTTAAGAAAGGGCCCAGCTGCTCCAACTAAATCAGCACCCAGGGCTATAGCTTTAGCAATATCACTGGCAGATCTTATTCCACCAGATGCTATTACTTTTATTGGCAGTCTAAGGGAAATTATTTCTGCCAGACTGGCAGCAGTAGGTATTCCCCAGTCACTTAGTCCATTCGCAAATAACCCCTGGCGTTGACCTTCAATAACTATAAAATTAGTTCCTCCTTTGCCTCCATTATCAAACAGCTGTACACCGGCCATGTAGAGCTCCTTAACACTTTCCCGGGAAAAACCAAATCCGACTTCTTTAGCTATTACCGGTACCGGGCATTTTTCGATTATTTTGCTCACATTTTCAATAATACCTTTAAAATTTCGATCACCTTCAGGCATACTCAACTCCTGGGGCACATTAAAATGTAACTGCAGAGCATCAGCTGAGATCATTTCTACAGCCTGTAAAGCCTGTTCAACTTTTCTGTTAGCCCCTATATTAGCTAAAATTATTCCATCAGGATTTACGTCTCTCACAATACTGAATGAATCCCTTTGATTAGGATCATCTAGAGCAATTGTTTGAGATCCTACAGCCATTGCCAACCCATATTTATTAGATAAATAAGCCAGAGATTCATTAATACTCTTTGCTTTTTTAGTTCCACCGGTAATGGCATTAACTAAAATCGGGTAGTTTAATTCTTTGTCCAAGAACCTTACCCTTAAATCTATTTCCTCAATATTTAATTCAGGTATAGAATTATTAACTAAATGAATATTTTCAAATCCACTTGATGAAGGCCCATCAGGAATCTGCCTGGCTATATTAATATGATCTGATTTACGTATATATCTTATTATAATAACCTCCCCGCCATTTCTCTTGCTTGAACTAGGGCGTTTAAATCATTTACGTTAAAAAAAATTTCTTTAATTTTGCCAAAGCGTTCTATCTCTTTTTCATAAATCATCACCGTGTCTAGCTCCCGAAATACCAGAACCAATTTCAGCTTATTATTTTTAAGGCAATCGGTAAGTATGGGCAAACATTTTTTGCTGTAGACCGCTGATGTTGGCTGAAGATAGTTGTCAATTAGAGGAACAACACTATCATGGTCTTTCAGGTTTTCAAACATATACTGCACCAATCCCATATTGATAAAAGGCATATCACATCCTAATATAAACGCGGTATTATAAGAAGCATGATAAAGGGCAGAATGTATACCACTGACCGGCCCTAAACCGGGATAGATATCTGTATAAACATTAACTCCTAATCCCTGGTATAATTCCGGTTCATTACTAATTATTATTACTTCTTTGAATAATCTCCTTAATTTAGCAGTAATTATATCTATTATTGACTTTCCGCCAATATTAGCAAAAGCTTTATTAAACTGCATGCGGGAGCTTTTACCTCCGGCCAGAATCACTCCAGTTGCCTCCATTCTTATCCCCCCTTTATATGTAGCACGCCCACCCGATAAAAAAGGCTGCCCCCCAGGCAGCCTGACTTAACAGCACCGATTATCATGTTTTCAGCCAACCCTTAGAAGCATCACATATCTGTCCATAGGCAGTTGATCTAGTACAATTAGTACCAAATGAAGAAAATACCTGATTAAGATTAGATGACTCGCATTCTGGACATTTTACTTTATCTTTCTCTTTATGAGATATCTTCACATCAAACTGTTTTCCGCAATCTTTGCAAACAAAATCAAATATTGCCATTTCATCACCTCTCCTTGAATAATATTAAATATCATTCTGCTCAGTTTGATCCTGTTCTTCAAAAGCCTGATTATCAAATTCATCCTCATCCTGGCTATCAAGGTACTCCTCAACATCTACTGCTTCTAGTTCATGTATTGCTTCTTTAAGAGATAATCCAACTCTTTTCTCTTTAGGATCAATGCTGAGAATCTTTACCTTAACATCCTGGTTAACACTAACAACATCTTCCGGTTTTTCCACTCTGTAATCAGCAAGCTGTGAAATATGGATTAGTCCATCAACCCCAGGCTCAATTTCTACAAAGGCACCAAAAGGTGCAATTCTTACTACCTTTCCATCAATGATATCTCCTTCACTGTATTTTTCAACTACTATTTCCCAGGGGCTTTTTAACAGCTTCTTACGACTCAACGATACCCTTTCTTTCTGCCTATCAAGGCTTAGAATAAAGACATCAAGCACATCACCCTCATGTAAAACATCGGACGGATGCTCAACCCTTTTATGATCAAATTCTGAAATATGCAGCAATCCTTCATACCCACCTAAATCGATAAATGCACCATAGTCAACTATACGCTTTACTTTTCCCTCTATAATTTGGCCTTCTTCTATATCCTGCCAGAATTTTTCCTTTAACCGGGCCTTTTCTTCACTTACCAGTTCTTTTCGGGAAACAACAATTTGAGAACCACGCCTTTTATTGCGGTTAAATTCAATAATTTTAAATTTATAGGTTTTATCTATATAATCATCCAGGTTTTTAACATAACCGTCTTCTACATGAGAAGCAGGTAAAAAAGCAATAATACCAATATCTACTAAAAGTCCACCTTTTACACTACTGCTGACCCGACCTTCAATAATTCTTCCTTCTTTAAAATCTTCTTCCAAGCTATCCAATACTTTTTTGGAATCAACTTTTTTCTTGGAGAGCAGAATACTTCCGTCATCATCCCATTTTAAAACCAGGACTTCAATTGTATCTCCAACTTGGACTAATTCTTTTGCGGAATCAATCTCCTTTATAGACATTTCTCTCAAAGGAATTATACCTTCTGATTTTCCACCAACATCGACCATAACTTCATCGTCAAGCACCTGAATAACAGTTCCTTTTATTATATCCCCTCTGCTCGGAGGAACAAAATCTGCCATTTCAGCCTCCATGTTAGCAAAGGATTCTTCTTTCCCTTTTACTGCATTTTGATCCTGATTGGTGTTTTCTCCATACTCTGTCATTTTACTCAATACCTCCTTAATTATCCAGTCCGGAGTAGAAGCTCCTGCTGTAATCCCAACCCTCGATACTCCCTTTAACCAATCAGTTTCAATTTCAGATACCCCTTGAATCTGAAAGGTTTTCACCCCGGTATCTATACACTCTTTGAAAAGAGTGGTAGTATTAGAACTCATTCTATCGCCTATCACCAGCATCAAATCTACATCCTGGCACAGTTTTCTTGCTGACTGCTGGCGCTTTTTAGTAGCTGAGCATATAGTGTTGTAAATCCTTAATTCACTTGCTTGGGATAGTAAGGTATTTGCTACTTTAAAAAATTCCTTTTCATCTTTAGTCGTCTGGGATACAAGTCCTATTTTACCGCTTATTTTAAGGTTACAGGCTTTATGGACACTGGAAATTACCCGGGCTTTATTATCACACCATCCTAAAATCCCCTGTACTTCAGGATGACTTAATTCTCCAAAAATAACTATCTCATATCCTTCACCTCGTAATGCTAAAACAATATCGTGCACCCGCTTAACTAAAGGACAAGTAGCATCCTTTATCATCAAGCCCTTTTCTGTGGCTTCATGAATTAAAACAGGTGAAACCCCATGCGCTCTCAATATTATTCCACTATTGTCCATATCTACCTGTTCAACACTATTAACAGGAGAAATTCCCCTGGACTTAAAATAATCTATTACAGTATCATTATGAACCAAAGGGCCAAGAGTATACCAGCTGCCATCTTCAGTCGTAGTTTCGGTGGCAATTTGAAATGCTCTTCTTACCCCAGCACAAAATCCTGCATAGTCAGCAATAAATGCTTGCAATTGTACACCTCACAAATACCTATATTCGTACTTTAAAAACATAAATCCTTCTTTATTTCAACAAAAGACTGTTTATTTCTGCTTTTATTTGGTTACTTAAATCCTCTAGATTAACAGTATTTATTCTTTTTTCTTTATATTTAACAACAGATAGAGGTTTTCCGAGTTTTACTACCAGCGGATTAAACCACCCTACGGGACATTTTTTGTTTGTTCCTAGACAGGCCACAGGTACTATTGGGGCTCTGGCTTTTAATGCTAACATAGCTACCCCAGATTGAAACTTTATTTCGTCACCGGTCTTATTCCTGGTACCTTCTGGAAACATACCTAGTACTTTTCCACTTTCGAGAATATCCAGGGCATTTTTTATGGCTCTTCTATCAGCAGTTCCACGTCTCACAGGAAAAGCATTAATTTTATATAATAATTTACCCAATAATCTATAGTTAAATAACTCGGATTTTGCCATATAATGGACCGGACGTTTTAAGGCTATCGCTATAAATATTGGATCCCAGTTGCTGACATGATTAGCTGCTATAATAACCGGTCCTTTATCAGGTAGGTTATGTACTCCCTCCAATTTTAATCCTAAGAATAAAAATATATATTTTAAAATGCCCCTTAGTGAGAGATACAGCATTTTAACCCTCCTGAATGATGGATAAAATTTTGTCTAAAACCTGTTTAATACTCAAATTGCTGGTATCTATTATTATGGAATCCTCAAGTATCTTGAGTGCACCTACATCTCTTGTAGAATCAGCCAAATCCCTTTTTAAAATATCTTCTTTTGCTGACTTAATGTCTATAATATATCCCTGGATCTCTAAATCCTTTATTCTCCGCTTTACTCTTTCATTAATATCAGCAGTTAAATAAAACTTATAATCAGCCTCAGGTAATACACATTCTCCTATATCACGTCCATCCATAACAACATTCATCGTTTCTGCCATTTCCCGCTGACTTTGAACCATAATCTCTCTAACTGTAGTATAAGAAGCTATGAGGGAAACCTGTGCACTCACTTCTGGCAGGCGAATATAATCGGTAATATCTTTATTATCACATATTATTCTTTGTTTATCGGAATTAGATTGGAAATGAATTTTAATGTTTTTGGCGAGTTCATAAAGGGCTTCAGAGTTTTTTAAATCAATCCCATTTCCCAGGGCTTTCCACGTTAGTGCCCGGTACATAGCCCCAGTATCAACATATATAAATCCAAGTATCTGTGCTAATGTTCTGGCTACTGTGCTCTTCCCAGCACCAGCTGGACCGTCTATTGCAATCTTCATAATCAAACCACCCAGACATATTCTTTTTTATTTTAGCATAACGTTTGATAATGTAAAACCAGTATTTATCCTAATTTCCTTTTGTTGTAACCATAATAGTTTTCATAACCAGCCTGGAATTAAAACTATGACCTCCATTATTAATAAAAGTTTTGCCTAATTCCAAAAAATTTACCCTGTCTCTTTGCCCCCAGAGTCGGAGACTGAAGTTTCCTCTACAGATGCAATAGTTTTAGTGATATAAAATAGCTATTAGGCAAAAAAATCCTCAATTAATATTTTAAACAACTAGAACTTCCATAATAAACTTTTTCTAATAAAAACGAGCTTACATGCCATCTATTACTTTCCTGGAAGATCAGTACTCTTGCCTGTACTTGTATGTTTTTATCTTCCGCTCTCCTCTTGATTATTGTTGCATATGAATCAGGTATATTGGCAATAAGATAATAGACAACCGCTTTTTTTGATAAAGGCTGTTTTTTTATAATTTTTATATGTTTTAAGGCCATATCTTTTCGCCTGAAGTCTAAAAAACCGTCTATAGTATTTTCACAGGAGATCCCGGGTTCTCTTATTACAATATCATCTCCTTCTAAAATACTAGGCGATTCAGGATCAGACAGATACTGATGAAATATTTGCTTGGCCATTATATCAGGTAAATAAAAACTATTATATACCCCGGAATTCAGATACCAGAAAGTAAAAAATATTACTATAATAAGAAGTATAATATTGATATACCATTTATTTTTGACCAGCAGATCGCTCAGTATATTATTCATCATTCTACCCTTTTTTCTCCTAGTTTGAGGCAGATGGTGTTTTTTATGTATATCAATTTCTTTTAGTAAGAAAATAAACTTAATGCAGTCACCTACCGGACAGAACCGTATATAGAACCTTAGACACAACTGTAGATAAAACCGCAGATAGAACCACCGTAGAGGCGACTTCAGTCGCCTCTACGGTATAAAGGTAAAGTATTATAACTGTTCAAGATATTTTTAAAACAAAAACCAAAAACATCTGTGTGAAATCTGTGTTCATCTGTGGTTGATTTTCATCGGTGGTTGTGTCCTCCAGGCATAAGGGGTTAGTAAGAAAATAAACGCTTAGCGCATTCCACCTTATCTAAGTAAGGTGACCTGCATTAAGCGTTTATTTTCGTACCAATCTAATTAAATTTTTTATTATCAATTTGAGCTATCTGTTTAATCTCTCGATACATGGCAGTAAAATTAACCGGAGTAAGAGACTGTTTGCCATCTGATAAAGCCCGGTCAGGGTCTTGATGAACCTCGACCATAATACCGTCAGCGCCTGCTGCGATAGCTGCCTTGGCTACCGGCCGCACCATTTTCCATTTACCTGTTGCATGGCTGGGATCAACAATTACGGGAAGATGAGAAAGATCTTTTACTAAAGGCACTGCTCCTATGTCCACGGTATTACGAGTAAACGGTTCAAATGTTCTTATACCTCTTTCACATAAAATAACCTTACTATTCCCGCCGTTTAATAAGTACTCTGCTGCTAAGAGCCATTCTTCAATTGTAGCTGATAATCCCCGCTTAAGCAGAATTGGCTTATTGATTTTACCTAATTCCTCTAATAGTGAGTAATTTTGCATATTTCTGCTACCCACCTGCAGGACATCAATATGATCATAAAGAATATCCAGATCCCTGATATCCATTATCTCGGTGATCAAAGGCATGCCGGTAATTTGACGTGCTTCAATCATTATATCTACTCCATCTTTCCCTAAGCCTTTAAAAGAATATGGAGATGTTCGTGGTTTAAACAGTCCGCCACGCAGAATATCAGCCCCGGTGTTTTTTAAAAACCAGGCAATATCCAAATAGTCTCTCCTATTTTCAACAGCACAAGGACCAGCAATAATAGTACAGTATCCTTCACCAATGATAACCGGCTCATTTGTAGTATTTATTTTAATTAAGGTGTTTTCCTTTTTATGTTCCCTGGAAGCCAGTTTAAAAGATTTCATGGATCTCCTCCATCAATGTTATGTTAAATCTTGTTTTATAGATATTTTATTTGCATCCGCAGGAGACTTTCTTCTCCAGCTTAACTGTGAGCCTGAGGCAAAGTGACATAATAAATTATTGAATTATGCAAAACTCTCATTTATTATTACAGTAATAATCTTATAATAATATTCAGCCGGATTTTTTTTGACTTGTCAAGTAATAGTAATCTTTTAAAACAGCTGCCGCAATTTTTAATTGAAATCATCTAAAGATTTAGAATAATAGATTTAATCTATATTCAGATATTATTACCAGTTTTTTGATGCCGGACAACGGACAATATCTACTGTATAGTTAAGTTAAATTAATATACCAGGAGGTAAATCATGATTGAAAAAATAAGAGTAGCTATCTGTCAAATGAAGGTTGTGGATGATAAAAATACCAACTTGAAAAAAGCTGAAGAAATGATAAAAGAATCAGTACAACAGGGAGCAGATATTGTTGTATTACCTGAAGTATTTAATGCTCCTTACCAGGTTTCCCTGTTCCCTGTTTATGCCGAATCTTATCCCGGTCCCACAACTGATTTTCTGGCTAAATCGGCACAAGCTAATGGTATTTGTCTCGTTGGTGGCTCTATCCTGGAACGGGATGAAGAAGGCAAAATTTATAACAGCAGCTTTGTTTTCGATGATAAAGGAAGCCTTATCGGCAAACACCGGAAGATACATTTATTTAATATAGATATTCCTGGAGCTATATCATTTAAAGAATCATCAACCCTATGTGAAGGTAATATAATAACGGTAATCAAATATAAGTCAATCTCTTTTGGGCTAATGATTTGTTTTGACTGTCGTTTCCCTGAGCTAGCCCGGGCAGCCGCTTTAGAAGGTGCTCAGATGCTTATTATCCCTGCAGCTTTTAATACCACTACCGGGCCTGCCCACTGGGAACTGTTAATGAGAAGCAGGGCGGTTGATAATCAACTTTTTGTAATTGCTGCCTCTCCCGCCCGGAATATAGAAGCCAGGTATCACGCCTGGGGTCATTCTATGGTAGTTGATCCCTGGGGAAGAATAATACAAGAAGCTGATGAAACAGAACAGATCCTTTATTCAGAGTTAGATTTATCAATCGTAGACACCACCCGTAAAAAGCTGCCCCTAATTAATGGACGTCGAAGTGATGTATATGAGCTGCTATATAATAAAAATGGAAATTATTAAAGGCATCGAGTAATCATTTTATTTTCTAAGATCAAATTTTATTCTGTAAGGTCTTTTCTTAGTCCTCTAGATTCTCTTAAATAAATATGCTTTAATTCTGCCTGTCGTTTGTTGGTATTTATTAAAATAAGTACTCGTATACACCTGGGTAGTGCACCATCAACTTCTATTTCATTTGAACACAACAGGGCCACCTGGTTCCACCCCATCGAACGCGCAGCTTTAGCAGGAAATACCGACCTTACATCAGAAGTAACCGTAAAAAAAACAGCTGCTATATCTTCTATGTCAAACTGGTTCTCTTTTTGCATTACGGTTAACAACTCCTGAGTTGCCTGTAATACCTCCCGGGCAAGGTCTTTAGATACAGTAGTAGCCCCTCTAATACCCCTTATCATTACTAATACAACGCCTTTCATTTAATAGTATACTGTGACCTGAAGAGTGCAAAATATTTTTGAAGGTAACAAGCATCAGGTATACATCTTTATTAGCTATATATATCATGAAACTGCTCTATGACCTAACCCAATGGAAACCTCATCAAGATGCAGCAGTCCTATTCCCATAAATATTGCCACACTTACATGGTCTTCGTGGCGGGCAATACCTATTTTCCCCCCTATATTTAAACCTACTGCCTTAGTCATTATCTGAGCTATAGCTTCTCGAGCAGCACCAGCAACCGCGCCTTCATCTGCATGGGTTTCTTTAATAACTCCTTCCCGCTTTGCTGCTACAACTGATCGCTCAATAATTTTACCTACAGAATTTATAAACTCTCCTCCATAATCAACTGCTACCGCTTTAATCCCCCATCTGCTAAGTAATTCTTTTTTTAGCAATGCCTCTTCTTGCCGGGAAAAAGAGAGTGCCATTTTTATTGCGGCACTTGCTACTACCTTACTCCCTATTTGCAATAGTTATCCCACCTCAAGTTTTATTTATTTCCTATTTTACTATAATTTTACCTATCATTACTATGCCTTTATTAGCAGTAAAGGTATTTCCTTCTTCAGGATAGGCAATATTTTCGGAAGTATCTTCTATTTTATATTCGATGGAAGAATTATAATACCGGGAATCTATCTCAACAATGTCCCCGGCCATTAACTCCAGGGTTATTTTGTTGCTGGTGAAACGCTCTTTTTCTTCCCCATTAACCAGGACAATACTCTCAGGTAGAGAACTGAACTGATTAATAGATATAGTAATCAATGCATAGGGTGAATTAATCTCTTTGGATAAACTTCCTTTATCTATGTCTTTTGTTGGCGAACTTACAGGCAATTCTATACTCTGTCCTTCCAGTCTTTCATCCCAGCTAAGGTATAACCGCATAGAATCTTTGGTCATAATTCCCTGTACTATAACCAATACAACTATTCCTAAAACTATAAAACGAATAAGATATCTTTCAACAATATCAGCTATTTTTTTCAATAACCCACCCCCTTAAGTATATATTTCTCATTTATTATTATGCCCGTTGCCACAACTTTATCCATAAATACATTTTTTAATCTAAATTTAAAATGACCGGTACTAAAAAGTACCGGTCACTTTAACAGGCTATTATTTACAAGACAAATTCAGTAACTGTTGGTGAATAAACCTGCCTTAATAATTTTTCCTTTTAATATTTTGACTAATTCCAGTTATCTAACTTTCTTTTCAGATAATCCTTATAACTTAATAACTCTGCACTTACTTTTAATAATAATCTTTCTATTTCCAGTTTAGAAAGAGTTATGCTTTCCGGATCAAGTATTTCAACTCTTCTAAATTCTTCTTTCATAGTAAATCTCACTGCATCTTCTAGCGAATCAGCAGAAAGACATATGGTGATTGGAGCATAAGCACTAATATTATTGGTAATTTCATCACAAATGGTATATACTTCTTGACTCACATCTATATCTTCTATTTCTATTCCTTGCATAGGAACATTACGAATTAAGGATACTTTATGCTCTCTTATCTGTTCTGCCAATTCTACACAATTCTTTCCCCGGAATAGTTTATTAGATTTGCCCCTGCCCACAAAATCAAACCGGACCCGCATTCTAATTTTAGTCAATTCCCTCTTCCTCCATTCCTAAAATAACTAATAACTGAGGCTGCTGCAATGTATAAACCTGAGCAAATTTAGTTTTTAACTAACTAGCCATAATATCTTTTGTTAAATGATAAAAACCTAAAACCATATCCTGAATAGAATAATCCAGAGACCGCTTGTCAAGGATCTGAGTTTATTTCATACTGTAATAGCTGGTATTCTCGCAGCTGATACCATCCCCACCAGCATACCTGAACTGCGTATTGCAGTTTATTCCAGGTATTTTATAGAATATATAATTGACCTAATCCATTATGAGGTCTTATGGTAGCTGTCATCTCTTAACCCCCAATACTTTTTATTGTCTGTTTTGCGGCATCTTTTAACTTGGTTACCTCTTGAGGGGTTAAATATCTAAACTTTCCATTAGCAACCCCTTTCAGGGTTAAAAAGGAGAATGCTGTTCTTTTCAGGCTTAATACTGGATGTCCAACTGCTATACACATCCTTTTCACCTGCCTTTTGCGCCCTTCATGGATATCAATTTCAAGTAAAGTTTTATCTTTTTCTTCCTTTAGAATACAGACTTTAGCAGGAGCAGTTTTACCATCATCAAGGAGTACACCTTCTTTAAGTGTTATCAGGCTTCTGGGAGTTAAGTTCCCCTTAACCCAGGCTTCATATTTTTTACTTATTTCATATCGGGGATGAATCATTAAATTAGTAAATTCACCATCATTAGTTAATATTAGCAGACCACTGGTATCTAAATCCAGCCTTCCAACTGGATATATCCTTACACTTATATCTTTTACCAGATCTATTACTGTAGGCCGCCCTTGAGGATCATAAACACTGCTTATATATCCCTGAGGTTTGTTTAGAAGCAGGTAAATACTGTCTTGTTTACTAACCATCAGACCATCAAACTTTATTAGATCTCTATCCGGGGCTATTTTGTACCCTTTTTCGAGGATAGTAGTTCCATTAACCGTAACCCGGCCATTAGTAATGAATTTTTCTGCCTGCCTTCTTGAGCCAACACCTGCATAAGCTAAAAATTTTGCCAGTCTCAAATTTATCATTCCTAATGTGAAGCTATTAAGCACTTTTTCTATAAGGTATTTCTAGATATTTAGCCTTTATCCTGTTTATTTTTAAAGATTTATATATTTTATATACTTAATATGAAAATAAAGGCTTAATGCAATCATCTTACCGGACAGAACCGTAGGGCGACTTCAGTCGTCGCCGCCCTTTTACCCTGAATTCCGCTGGCCGGCGGCTGAAGTCGCCTCTAAATCTGCGTGAATCTGTGGTTAATTAAGTAAGAATCTTGCATAATTTTTTAATCAATTTAGTCAACCACAGATTCGCACTGATTTTTCACAGATAAACCCAGATTTTCTATGTTGTTTCTGTAAGCTCCGCTCACTATCTTAGCGCAGTTATCCAGAAACCACTGCTTTGTTATTATCTGTAACCTAAACTACCTGTATACGCTATTTAATACCACTTCCTTAGCTTAACAATTTTCTGTTTTGAATAAAAGCACCCCCTGAGGGGTGCATAAGGGTATATTTTAGCTTTTGCTTTTTTACTGGTTTTCTTGTTTTCTTTTTCTTTTTTTGGGTGAACCAACCATTTCATCTTTTTGATTTTGCATTCGCTGAGCCCCATCATTAAAAACTTGATCCGGCTTAGTTTTATTTCCACTTTTCTTTTTGCCCATTATCTTCCCTCCTTGATTTTATTTATTATATAGCTTTTCCGTATTAATCCAATTTATTAACCCAATACATGGAATTAGTTACTTTATTATTCAAAAGGGCGCAAACTCTATCAACTATAAAAACCCTAATTTTTACATCTTAGAGGAGAATTTAGCCTCCGGCTAGCCAGATAATAACGGTGTTTAAGGAAGACTGAATTTTCTCCTATGGGGGGGACTTCTTCTACTAGACTAACCAACTATTAATTATAAATATACTTTTCGTAGCGAAATCAATATTTAATTAATGGCGGGTGAATAATAAAAAGAACGCTTTTTTATTAACCCATAATCGCACCATAATATCAATATCTGGTATTATTAAGCTACATTATTGTAGTTTTTATACTATTGGAGGGCTATTATATGAAAAAGGTCATAGATAAGACAAAAATTGAACAAGCAGTAAAATTAATTTTGGAAGCTATTGGGGAAGATCCTACAAGAGAGGGTTTAGTAGATACCCCAAAAAGAATAGCCAGCATGTATCAAGAGATTTTTGCCGGCATGGATTATAACCCCACCGAACTGTTAAAGGTTTCATTCACTGAATATCATGATGAATTGGTTCTAGTTAAAGATATTCCTATTTACTCCATGTGTGAACACCACCTTCTTCCATTTTATGGTAAGGCTCACGTAGCCTATATTCCCCGGGGAGGAAAGGTGGTCGGAATTAGTAAACTAGCCAGAGTAGCCGAAGTATATGCTCAACGTCCACAGTTACAAGAAAGGTTAACTTCTCAAATTGCTGATTGTATAAATGAAGCCTTGCATCCTTTTGGAGTCGCGGTAATTATCCAGGCTGAACATATGTGTATGACAATGCGTGGAATTAGAAAACCTGGCTCTTTAACTATAACTTCAGCAGTCAGGGGTTTGTTTGAAACTAAATCAGAAACTAGAGCAGAGCTCTTATCCCTTATTACTACCAGGTAAAAGATAACCACTTATTAGCGGTTTCAGTCTCCCCTACGGTTGAACAATAGTTAAGCAATAGTTTAACGATGGTTTAACAATTGTTAAACCATCGTTTCCAATATTAACCACGACCCACCCCGTCTATCTTTCCAACTTTCCAACTTTCCAACTTTCCAACTTTCCACTTTCCAACTTTCCACTTTCCAACTTTCCAACTAAAAAAGCCCGGTAATTAACCCACTTTCATCAACATCCATATTCTCAGCGGCTGGAGTTTTACCTAATCCTGGCATAGTCATTATCGCTCCGGTTAATGCAACAATAAACCCTGCCCCGGCTGATAGTCTTATTTCCTTAATATTTATGTGAAATCCGGTTGGCCTTCCTTTTAACTCTGCTCTGTCTGAAAGCGAATACTGGGTCTTGGCTATGCAAACCGGTAGACTACTATGTCCCATATTCTCAAGTTTAGCAATCATTAAATTTGCTTTATCACTGTATTCTACACCAGCTGCTCCATAGATCCGGGTAGCAATTATTTCTATTTTTTCTTTGATCGAAACATCATTTTTATATAAGAGCTTAAATTTGCCTGGTTTATCTGCTGCAGCCA
>CAYZYO010000031.1:18059-20978 GCA_964482585.1 uncultured Syntrophomonadaceae bacterium
TTACCCCCTTGGGCCCATACCCGTGAAACCGCAACTTCAGCACCCAAAGCTCTGCACCTATCAACTATAAAATCGACCTCTTCCTGCCTGTCCGTTGGAAATTCATTTAAAGCTACAACAACCGGAACCCCAAATATTTTGATATTTTCCAGCTGTTTTTCCAGATTGGCACTCCCCCTTTCCAGGGCCTCCATATTTAGATTGCCAAACTCGCTTTTTGGTACTCCACCATGGTTCTTTAAGGCTCTAATACTAGCCACCATCACTACTACATCAGGCTTTAGCCCGCTGTAACGACACTTGATATTAAAAAACTTCTCAGCCCCCAGGTCCGCACCAAAACCTGCTTCAGTTATCATATATTCACCAAGCTTTAGTCCCATCCTGGTAGCAATAAGGCTATTACAACCGTGAGCAATATTCGCAAAAGGTCCACCATGGATAAATGCCGGGGTATTCTCTAGCGTCTGTACTAGATTAGGCTTTATTGCATCTTTCATCAAGACGGTCATCGCCCCGGCTGCATTTAAGTCACCAGCTATTATTGGTTTTCCATCATAGGTATACCCCACTACAATTCGTTGAAAGCGTTTCTTTAAATCCGTTAAATCAGCTGCCAGACACATAATAGCCATAAGCTCTGAGGCTACGCTTATGTCAAAACCCGACTCCCGGGGTACACCATTAGTTTTACCCCCTAGCCCAATAATTATATTTCTAAGGGCTCTTTCATTTAAATCCATGACCCGGCGCAGCTCTACCTGCCGGGGATCTATATTAAGGTGATTTTCCTGGTATATACTATTATCCAGCATAGCTGCGAGAAGATTATGTGCAGTTGTAACTGCATGAATATCACCAGTAAAGTGTAAATTAATATCCTCCATAGGAACTACCTGGGAATACCCGCCACCTGCAGCTCCCCCTTTAATTCCAAAACTGGGGCCGAGTGACGGCTCACGAAGTCCTATTATAGCTTTTTTCCCCGCCTTATTTAAGGCCTGTCCAAGCCCTACAGTCGTAGTGGTTTTCCCTTCGCCTGCAGGAGTAGGGGTTATAGCAGTAACCAATACCAACTTTCCGGAAGGTTTATTTTGTATTCTATTAAAGACATCTAATGATACTTTTGCTTTATAGTTTCCATAAAGCTCAATATCATTTTCAGAAAGCCCAATACATTGGGCAATTTCTTTAATTGGCTTCATTCTTGCCATTTGCGCTATCTCTATATCACTTTTCATATTATCCTCCAATAAAAAAAATCTTTCACATTATTTTAACTTATTAGTAAGTGCTTGTGAAACATTTCTACTTGATTTATTATTTTTAGTGTTTTGCATAATCAAAAAATCGCCCTATCACTTTGAATTTCGTAGAGAAGACTTTAATCTCCGGCTGGCAAGAATAACTGCATTTAGGGGAGCCTAAAGTCTCCCGAATTTACCAACTGCCCAACTAAGCAAATCCAAAACCTCATTCTATATACACTTTACCTGAATAAGAGATTACAGATATACAATGAAGCAATAAAACCGGTTATATCAGCAGTCAGGCCGGTTACGATGCTGTAGCGGTATTTTTTTATCCCTACTGCTCCAAAGTATACTGTTAATACAAAAAAGGTGGTATCGGTTGTTCCCTGCATTACAGAAGACAGTCTTCCAATAAATGAATCAGGACCATATATCCTCATTAGTTCTGTAGATAAACCTAAAACACCACTTCCTGACAGCGGGCGCATTATTGCTAGTGGAAGAACTTCAGAAGGAGCTCCTATACGCGAGGTCAGGGGATTAAGGATTTGGGTAAGGTATTCCATTGCTCCAGAAGCCCGAAAAACAGAAATTGCTACCAGCATCCCTACCAGAAAAGGGATAATCTTTACGGCTGTTGTAAATCCTTCTTCGGCTCCTTCTACAAATGCCTCGTAAATAGGTACTTTTTTAATATATCCGTATATGGGCACTACTAGTAATAACAATGGAATAGCCCACTTGGAAATCAGGGTCAGCATATATAAAAGCATTCTAGCGTTTCCTCCCCCACCGGCTATGGCTGCGGAACCAATAATCTAAAGAAATCGCAATAATCATGGCTATTCCTGTAGCAAATATGCAAGGTCCTACAATCTCTGTTGGATTAGATGATTCAAAGGAAAGGCGTACCCCAATTATCGTTGCAGGAATGAGGGTAATACATGATGTATTTAAAGCCAAAAAAGTACACATAGCTTCAGAAGCTTCCTCAGATCCGACATTTAATTCTTGAAGTTCCTGCATAGCTTTCATCCCGAAAGGAGTAGCTGCATTACCAAGTCCAAGCATATTGGCACTAAGGTTTAATATGATTGCTCCCATAGCAGAATGGTCAGGGGGGACACTAGGAAATAGTTTTACCATTAAAGGTTTTAGTAATCGGGCAATGCTTCTTACCAGGCCTCCTTGCTCAGCAATTTTCATTATGCCTAACCAAAGGGCCATAATACCTATTAAATCGAAACATATTTCTACCGCTCCTTTGGCAGCTCCCAAAGCAGCTTCAGTTACTATTTCAATATTGCCATTTAATGCTGCAACGATTATTCCTGAGGCTAAGAGTATAAGCCATATTAAATTAAGCAAAACTATCCCTCCGTGAGCTTAAAAGCTTTTTTAGAAAGGTATGATTTTGCTTAAATAAATAGAACAGTTCGTATCTAAGCGAACTGTTCTGCTTATTCCACAAATGGAAAACTAACACGAGCTTGAATTATTTAAGTAATTATACATATTCTCCTGCAAAAACTCTCATTCTTCTTGTATCGTAAAGGAGACTTTAGTCTCCGGCTAGCCAATAACTAGGGGGGAGACTTAAGTCTCCCCCCTAACTGTCCAACTAACCAACTGACCAACTGTCCAACTGTCCAACTGACCAACTGAC
>CAYZYO010000032.1:0-20941 GCA_964482585.1 uncultured Syntrophomonadaceae bacterium
TATTTGCAGGATTGGCAGAGCTTTATTACGTACTGTTACTGCAAAACTCAAGTTATAGGGGGATTTCTTGCTTATGTCAATAATATATGAAATAAACCAGATCGTAGGAAACGGTATGCCCTTTTTCCACCTGACCAACTAATCCCCTATGTATAAATACCACTTTTCGCAGCGGAATCAATAATGAGCCCTAAATTTGTAATAATTAGGGCAAATATCCTAAAGCATGAGTTATTTTGATGGTTTTTAACGCAAATTTAAGTAGCAGTTTCTTATACAATTGGAAGTTTCTCTGATATAATAAAAGAGATTTAGTTTTTTGTTTCAATTTATTAAATTATAAAAAAAATTTAGAAGGGAGAGAAATGTGGAGACCCTATTAACTATTTTGCCGATTATTCTTGTTGTTTTAGCGGCCTTGTATTTTATCTGGAAGGTACATTCTAGAAAAAAGAATAAGATTAAAAAAGAAATTATGAAAAGTGGGAGCAAGGGAGAGTCTAAAGTCCAATCTGTTTTACGAACCCTGGAAAAATCTAATTCCCGGTATCGAGTTTATCATAATATTAAACTAGGACCTGATCCATTACATACTAATGAATATGATACTGTGGTTGTAGGTCCTGGAGGAATTCTTCATATTGAAACAAAAAACTATGGAGGAGAGCGGGGAGGAATTATAGACATAGACAGTAATGATAACTGGATACTGCATAAAAAAAATGGTTATTCTAAGATAATAACTAATCCTATTGGACAGGTTGGTTCCCACGAATATCGCTTAAAGGGATTTTTGAATAAGAGGGTTGGAGTTAAGAATTTACCAATGCAAGGTATTATAGTCTTATCATGTGATAATATAACTGTGAGATACAATAAAAAGGCTAATAAAGATGTGCCCATAATAAATCGGCATGAACTTGTAGATTTTATTAAGGATTATAATCATAAAAAAGTTATACTATATCCCAGGACTATAAAGAGAATTTGTAAAAGAATTGAACAGATGAACAGCATGGCAAAAGCAAAAGCCAATTAGGATAAAAGTGGCATTAACCCTAAAAAATTAAAAAAATATGTGTATAATGGAGGTAGAGATTTTCTCTACCTCCATAATATTTTTTTAGCTGGCGGTTTATATTAATACTAATAACTTAAGAGATAATTTTTGTGAGGCCCAATCAGTGTATCACAATTTTTACCAGAGTATAGGAGGATAGTATTGTTTACAAAATTAAAACCGGGTTTTATTTTAATTTTTATATTACTAACTGTCACTATTTACCCATTGGATCTATTTGCTCAAGCAGGGGATTCGCCAAAGCCATTAATATATACGGTTGAAATTAACGATACCGTTACGGTGGGTACGGCAAAACATATTAATAGGGTCATAAAGATTGCCGAAAGTGAAAATGCCGAAGCAGTGGTAATTCTGCTTAATACACCAGGTGGACTAGTTACAGCTACACTCGATATTATAGGTGATATTTCCACTTCCAGGGTTCCGGTAATTACTTATGTTATGCCCCAGGGGGCGATAGCTGCTTCTGCAGGAACCTTTATTTTACTTGACGGACATGTGGCAGCCATGTCTCCTGGAACTACCTGTGGTGCAGCCATGCCGGTAAATGTTACTGCACCAGGTACTGCTCCCCAGGCTGCTGACGAAAAAACGATAAACTTTTTGGCCGGGCATATGAAAAGTATTGCCCAGGAAAGAGGCCGTCCGGCAGATATAGCAGAGCAGTTTGTAAAAGAAAATCTAACCCTTAATTACCAGGAGGCATTAGATAAAGGGGTGGTAGATTTAATTGCGGTTGATCTTGCTGAACTATTGGAGAAGACTGATGGTATGCAGGTAAAAACGGATTCTGGATTTGCAACCCTGAACACCGGTAGAGCAGAAATCACTAACCTGGAAATGAAAGCAGATGAAAAATTTATTCATTTAGTGAGTAATCCTACCCTGGCTATGATTTTTTTGATACTGGGCCTTTACGGTCTGATTATCGGGTTTAGCTCTCCCGGTTTTATCTTTCCAGAAGTTCTCGGCAGCATCAGTCTTATCTTAGGATTATATGGTGTGGGCTTATTTGAGGTTAACCTGGCAGCAGGATTATTAGTCTTATTGGGAATTGGACTTTTAATAGCCGAGGCCTTTACCCCCACTTATGGAGTTTTAGCGGTAGGTGGTGTCTCCAGCATAGTTCTAGGTATCCTGTTTTTCCCCGTGGAACCGCTTATGCCTACATCCTGGTTTGCAGACATTAAGTTTATGGCGGTAGGAGTCGGGTTGGTAAGTGCAGTTTTTGTTTTTGTTATATTGCTGGGGATTATTCGTCTCCGGAAAGTAAAAGTAGTACATGGTGATAATGAATTTAAAAATACCCATGGAACTGTAGTTACCGCTCTAAAACCCTATGGCAGTATAAAAATCAGGGGAGAGATATGGAAGGCGGTATCAAAAAATGGGAATAATATTCCTGAAGGGGAAAAGGTTGAAGTGGTTGAGCGTAAAGGAATGCTTTTAGTTGTTGAATTAACCTCAACTGGAGCAGGCCAAAAAGAAAAAGAGTAAAGGAGGAGTATATAATGGAAGTGCTGGCTAATATTCTTAACTGGTCGGTAATTCTTATTGTAGTAATCTTGAGTATGGCGATTAAAATCATGCCTGAATATGAAAGAGGCGTACTGTTCAGGTTAGGACGACTGGTAGATGTCAGGGGGCCGGGGCTGATCTTCATAATACCTATTATTGACAAAATAATGCGTATTTCGCTCAGGATAATTGTAGTTGATGTTCCTCCCCAGGAAGTAATAACCAGAGATAATGTTACCTGTAAAGTTAATGCAGTTCTATTTTACCGGGTAATTTCTCCTGATAAGGCAATAGTTAATGTAGAGAGGTTTCAGGAGGCAACCAATCAGTTAGCTCAGACGACCTTAAGGAGTGTTGTAGGAACCGCTGAACTCGATGAATTACTGGCGGAAAGGGAAAAGCTTAATAAAACTATCCAGGAAATAGTTGATGACGCGACTGACGCCTGGGGGATTAAAGTAACTTCGGTAGAAATAAAAGATGTTTTACTGCCACTTGAAATGCAGAAGGCTATTGCCCGGCAGGCCCAGGCGGAACGCGATAGACGAGCAGCTGTAATTCAGGCTGAAGGGGAAAAACAGGCTTCCGAGAAACTGGCTCAGGCTTCAGAAATATTAAGTTCCCAGGTAGGGGGGCTGACTTTAAGAATGCTGCGGTCTATTTCTGAAGCAGCCAACTCGCAAAGTACAACTATTCTTTTCCCACTGCCTATGGAACTACGAAAAATACTGCCAGACCTGGAGTCTGTTATTATCAAAAAGGATGAAGATAGTAAAGAGTAAAAAAAAATAAGAAAAAACTCAAAAAGAGATAGACTAAAACCTCAAGAGGTTTTAGTCTATCTCTTTTTATTGGGACAATTTATAAATACCAGATGGTGTAAATTTTTGCTAAAATACTAGTGTGGCAATAGTTACTATTATATTAAAAACAGGAGGAACATCGTGAAGCAAATAGCGATTTATGGAAAAGGTGGAATTGGCAAATCTACTATTTCAGCTAATCTATCAGCTGCCCTGGCCTTAAATAATCAAAAGGTATTACAAATAGGCTGTGATCCCAAACATGATTCTACCAGGCTGCTTATGAGAGGGGAGAAAATAACTACTGTACTAGATTATCTCAAGGTTACTTCTCCAGATAAATGGGATATGAATGATATCCTTTTTAAAGGGTTTATGAATATATCTTGTGTTGAAGCCGGCGGACCTGAACCCGGGGTAGGTTGTGCCGGCAGGGGAATACTTACAACCTTTGATTTATTGGATAGATTGGGGGTTAAAGGCTTAGGTTTTGATATGATTATTTATGATGTTTTAGGGGACGTAGTCTGCGGGGGGTTTGCAGTTCCTTTAAGACATGCCTATGCGGATACTGTATATATCGTCACCTCAGGAGAATATATGTCAATCTATGCGGCTAACAACATACTAAAAGGCGTAAAGAATTTTGATGGAGATTTAAAAAGAATCGGTGGATTGATATTTAACAAAAGGGGTGTTGAAGACGAAGAAGAAAGGATTGAGCGATTCTCGCAGGCAGTAAATCTTCCAGTATGTACTGTAATTCCTAGGAGTGACGAATTCTCCCGGGCTGAGATAAAAGGGATAACCGTTATAGAAGCTGCTGAACATAGTTTAATGGCGCAAAAGTTTGCTTCACTGGCAGCGATGGTCCTTGATAACAAACATCTATACGAGGCCAACCCGCTTACAGATTCCAGGCTGGAAGAGGTTGTGTTACAAAAACCAGGGGCATTCAATCTGAATATTAAAGCGGTAAATGAAAACAGCATTGATTATACTGACAACGACCAGAAAAGGGGAACAAGTGCAGATAAATCCCGGCAGTTTTTTTCTTTAAACCTATTAAGGCGTGAACCACTGCACGGATGCGCATTTAATGGTGCAGTTAACATTACTATCCAGGTTCAGGATGCGGTAACGTTAGCCCACGGACCAAGAAGCTGCGCCCATGCGTCTTACCAGACTATTACTTCAGTTGGCAGAAAATCGCTCTTTGAAAGGGGGGTATCAATGCCGGTACAGATACTTCCTCCTTTAGTAAGCTCGGATATGAGTGAAGGAGTAATGGTGTTTGGCGGCATCAAGGAGCTTGAGGGTAAAATTGGTATGCTTAGAAAGCAGAACCCGGAGGCAATATTTGTGGTTACCACCTGCCCGGCAGGTATTATCGGGGACAACCTGGATACTGTTGAACAGGTAGATGAGAATACCCGGATTATACCGGTTAAGACTGATGGCAATCTTGCCGGGGATTATCTCCAGGGGATGATTATGGCTTATATAGAAATAGCCAGGAGATTAATAAAAAGAGATATAATGCCGGAAGCAAAGACAATTAATATTATTGCTGAAAAATCAATAGCCAGCAGTACCGAAAAAAACCTGGCATTTATTCAGGAACTGCTGCAGGCGTTAGGCCTTTCAATAAACTGCAGGTTTATCTGTAAGACCAGGGTAAAGGATATAGAAAACTTTCTTAAGGCCAGGCTGAATATTTTGGCTTATGATGATTATATGGGGCGAATGATGAGGGATTTTTTACAGGAGGAATATGGAGCAGAATTCATGAAAAGCCCGTTTCCGGTCGGTTTCTATGATACTCGAAAATGGCTTTATGAGCTGGCATCACATTTTGGCAAGGAAGCGTGTGTTGAAGGAATAATAAAGAAATACCAGGCAATATATCAGGCCAGAATTAAGGAATTAAAACCAATTCTAAAAAATAAACGACTTATGGTTATTACCTATAATCACGATATTGATTGGATACTGGAACCGGTCCTGGATGCAGGGATGGAAATTGCCCGGGTTTGTATACTCAACTACTCCCAGGATAATCTTTTTACAACCCGGTTTACAGGGAAATTCCCGGTTGAGGAAAACTATGATCAGAAGAAAAGACTGGAGGATATAAAAAGGGAAAAACCGGATATTTTACTTTCCAATTATAATTCTTCAGCCATTGATAGCGAGATCTGCTGCGATACTATTCCTCTTTGCCCGGACACCGGGTTTTTTAGCGGGTTGGAGATGGCCCGGAGATGGGCGGAGATTTACCGGATAAATCTAACGGAAGGGTGGAAGAAAGATGAAGTCCTTTTCAACAAATATTTTGCCTGATAGCCTGACTGGAGCAATATTCGCCATAGAAGGCATAAAAGATTCGGTAGTAGTCTTAAATGGCCCTACCGGATGTAAATTTTATCACAGTGCTATTTCCGATTACCAGTTTCCCCGGGAATTATCCTTTGATCCCTTAGTATATCCGGAAATTTTTTACTTTGGTCAGCCGCGAGTACCGGCTACTTTTTTGGACGGGCATGATTATGTTTATGGTTCCCGGGAAAAACTGCAGAAGCTGTTAAAGAGATTGGTGCAAAGAAATTACAGTTTGATAGCAGTAGTTAATTCTCCGGGTGCAGCATTAATCGGTGATGACCTGGATCGATTCTTAAAAAATGAAGTTGCCAATATACCCTGTTTAGCAATAGAGAATACCGGGTTTTCTGGTTTTTTTGCTGAAGGTTTTCAAAATGCGTTAATAAAAGTCCTGGGTAAACTGGACATTAAGCCGGTAAAAAAGGTTCCTAAAACGGTAAACCTGCTTGGAATATCCATTTATCACAAACATTATGCCGGCAGTATTAATGAGATTAAAAGGCTTTTAAAGCTGTGCGGCATCGAAGTTGTAACCACTTTCTGCGCAGGAGATAGCTTAAATGATATTATGAATTTTCCCCGTGCCGAATATAATATTGTAATCTATCCTGAATGTGGAGAAGAGTTAGCCCGGTGGCTTTCCGAAAACTATGAAATGCCCTGCTTGATATCCCAAGCTGGTCCCCCGATTGGCTTTGAAGCTTCAGAGACTTTTATTAAAATGATCGCTCAAAGGCTTGAGATTGACCCTACTCCTGCTCTTGATGACCTGGAAAAAGCCCGGGCCTGGAGTTTTTTGCGCATTTCCAGGTTTAATTCGATCTCCGGGCTTCCTAAAGGAAGCATATTTTCGGTTAAGGCTGATTCCTCCACAGCCTATACGATTACCTGTTGGTTATATTCATATCTGGGGATGATTCCCTCAGCAATTGAAATAAACGAAGATGATAATGGACAGTTCATCCATAAGTTAGAGAGTTTTCTTGAGAGTAAAGGTTTTAAAAATGTTATAGGCCAACCGGTAAATTCTACAGATGCAGATATTGTTCTGGCAGATGGCAATACCTTAGCCCAATTAAGGCTTGGGGAACGGGAATTTGCCGGTATAGAGATTTCCCTGCCTTCACTGGGATACCTGGACATCACTGAGAAGTCCCTTTTTGGTGTTCCTGGTGCATTAATGCTGCTAGAACAAATTATAAATGGCTTAAGATTATTATATGTATGATTTTCACTGCAAAAAGTAATATTTATACATCATATGTAGTTGGGGTTAGTTGGTTAGTTAGTTATAAAACGCTAACTATTGAATGAGAGTTTTGCATAATTCAAAAAGTCACCATGTTACTTTGCCTCAGGATAGTTAACTCAGGGACAAAAATCTTTTCTACGACAGATACACGAGTGATCTAAAATAGTTATTATGCAAAATCTCAAATAAAGTCTACATAAATCGTTTTAGATCCCAACAAAATTGCGTTTTTTCTGGATGAGTGATAAATTTAATAAATTTTTGGGCAATTAACGAAGGTTCTTCATGTTTTAGATACACTAAATAAATGTCTAGTTCAAGGTTAGAATCAAGTTCTTTAATCTTTATTATTTTTAAGTTACCAGCATAGAGTTCGTTTTCAATGGAGATTGCTGGAACTATAGAGATACCAAGTTCTTCCTCAACAGCTGCTTTAACTGAATGTATACTAGTCATTTCGGAAACGATATTAAAATCTTCAATTTTATATCCGTGTTTTGTAAGGGCTTTTTCAAAAACAACCCGTATTGCAGCTCCTTTTTCTCTTAATACAAACGGTCTAGTCTTTAATTCTTTTAAAGAAAGGATATCTTTATGCTTTCTTCTATTATTAGAAGCTATAAAAACTAAGTTGCTGGTATTAATGTATTTAGTAATATAATCTGAATTTGCTACCTTACCTTCCACTACTGCAATATCAATTTCTTTGTTTTTTAATTTGTCAAGGATGTTCTGGGTATTACCAATGTCTAGTTTTACACTTACTTCTGGATACTTTTCTTTAAAAGCACGAATACTGCAGGGCATAGCATAATTTCCCGCAGTGCAGCTGGCTCCAATAGTCAGATATGAATGGTCAATATTAAGCAGCTTATCTAAATCCTTTTCCATAGCATTTGCAAGAGCCAAGAACCTAACTGCATAACCACAAACAATTTTACCTGCTTCTGTAAGAGTGACTCCGTGAGACGTACGGTTAAAAAGCTTAACTCCATAATAAGCTTCCATAGCTTGGACTTTATTGCTTATAGCAGGTTGAGATAAATGAAGTAGTTTGCTAGCTTTAGAAAAGCTCTTGGTTTCTGCAACTACCGGAATTATTTCCAAATAATTTAAAAACAATTATCATTTCCTCCTCAAGGTATTATCTATCAGATATTCTCTTTAGCAGTTGTATATGATGCTTTTGCATAATTAATTGATTATTAAGAAAATAAACCCTTAATGCAATCACCTTAGTTAGATAAGTTGGGCAGGCACTGGCGTTTTGGGAAAACCGCAGCAACCGGATAAACCGTAGAGGCGACTTTAGTCATCGCCCTGACACACTGAATTCCGGCTGGTCGGAGACTAAAGTCTCCTCTATGGTATATGATGGTATAAATACTGCTTTTCGCAGTGGAACCCTTCATGACCGGAAGCCACAATCCCCGTCAAAATGTTTCTCTCAACCACGTACAGGCGAATTCAATCTCCAGTTATCTTTGATAGGTTAGTGCCTAGAATTTAATTCTCGACTACGGAGGTGAGGGGGAATTAGTGAAGGGTTTATCATCTATTTTCTAACAAATCAATTATGAAAAATCCTCATAAATTCTCATATAGATAGTTTACACCAAATTTTTGTTTAGCAAAGGTTAAAATAAATGTCAATATATATAATTAATCGAAATTATAACAATTATAGTATTTTTCCAGCTATCTGGAAATACTAACGAGAAGAAAAGGTGAGAGGATTTATGAAGTTAAAGGAGATTAAGTTATAATGTGGTATTTAATATAAAAGAAAAATAATTATAAGGAGGATTATCGTGAGCGGTGTTAAAAAGCGTGAAGATATAGAAGTCCAATATAAATGGAAACTGGAGGATATCTATGATGCGGAAGAAAAATGGGAAGAAGATTTTAGACAGGTAGGAATATTGGCCGAAGAAATTGACGGGTATAAAGGGGCTTTGGCTGAATCGTCGAATAACCTTTTAACGGTATTAGAATTACTTGATAAAGTACAGGGTAAAGCAGAAAAAATATATGTTTATGCTAAAATGCGTCGTGATGAGGATAATACCAATTCCTATTATCAGGTTTTATATGACCGGGCAGAAGGATTAAGTGTTCATCTTGGCAGCATTACTTCTTATGTTGTTCCAGAGATAATATCCATACCTGATGAGAAACTAACTGGTTTTATAAATGAAAACCAGGGTTTGCAACTTTACCAGCACTTTTTTGATGAATTAATGCGGCAAAAAGAACATATACTATCTCCCCAGGAAGAAAGGCTTTTGGCTATGGCTGCGGATTTGACCATAGTATCTAGAAATATATTCTCAATGTTAAATAATGCGGATATAAAATTTCCGGTCATTCTTGATGAAGATGGCCAAGAAATTGAGATTACCAAAGGCAGGTACGGCAGATTCATGGAAAGCGGTGACCGCAGGGTTAGAAAAGATGCTTTTGAAGGCCTTTACAGCACATATAAAAAGATCATTAATACACTGTCAGCTACCTTAAGTTCGAGTGTAAAAAAGGACATTTTTTATGCCCGAAGCAGGAAATATCCTGGGGCATTAGAGGCTTCGCTAGACCAGGATAATGTTCCGGCAGAGGTATATGAGCGTCTTATCGAGACGGTACACAATAGTTTAGATTATATTTATCAATATATGGGGATTAGAAAAAAAATGCTGGGTATTGATGAACTGCATATGTATGATATATACACTCCTTTAGTAAAGGATTTAAGAATTAACATATCATATGAAAAAGCTAAAGAACTAGTTATTAATGCGCTTAAACCCCTGGGTGAAGATTACCTGTCGATATTGACCGATGGGATAAACTCCGGTTGGATAGATGTTTATGAAAATGAAGGTAAGACCAGTGGGGCTTATTCCTGGGGGTGTTATGATTCTCACCCCTATGTTTTAATGAACTATGATAATAAGCTGGATGATGTTTTCACTTTGGCTCATGAAATGGGCCATTCTATGCATACTTACTATTCAAATAAAACTCAGCCTTATATCTACAGCCAGTACAGTATCTTTGTAGCGGAGGTTGCATCAACTGTAAATGAATCACTATTAATAGATTATCTCCTTAAAAACTGTGAAAACAAACAGGAAAGAATATATCTGATAAACCACTATCTTGAACAATTCCGTGGTACCGTATACCGGCAGACAATGTTTGCTGAGTTTGAGAAAATAATCCATGAAACAGTTGAAAAGGGAGGAGCTTTAAATCCAGATACCTTAAATTCGATATACCGGAAGCTTAACTGCCTGTATTATGGACCGGGAGTAATAAGCGACAGTGAAATTGATATCGAATGGGCTAGGATTCCTCACTTTTACTCAGCATTTTATGTCTATAAATATGCTACTGGTTTTTCAGCGGCAACAGCGATAAAACAAAGGATTTTAAACAAGGAACCGGGTGCACTACAGAGCTATTTGGAGTTCCTGAAATCTGGTGGGTCGGATTATCCTTTAAATCTGCTTAAAAAGGCAGGAGTTGATTTAACCAGCCCTCAACCGGTAGAAGCGGCCCTAAAATATTTTGGAGAGCTGGTAAATGAATTAGAGTTGTGCAGATAGTTTCTATTAACTTCTCAATGCCCAGAGGACACAACCACTTATGAAAATAAAGTAGGTGTATTAACCACAGATGAACACAGATTCACGCAGATTCACGCAGATTTTTTGGTTTTTTGTTTTGATTATATATTGAACAATTATAATATTTTATCTTTAACTCTGCAGTTAATCCCTAGTCCTTATATTATAGACCGTATCTTATACCGTAGAGGCGACTTCAGTCGCCTCTACGGTTCTATCTGCGGTGTTATCAAAGCGCCAGTGCGTGGGCAGCTTATCTAAGTAAGCTTACTACTGCATTAAGTCTATTTTCGTATTAACCACCACTATAAGCTGTTTTCTTTTAAGAGAGTAATCCTCTTTATAGAAAAACAGCTTTTTTTGTGAAAAATTAAATTTAAGCAGAGTGCTATTTTATTGTAAAGGCTTAATATAATAAGTTAAAAATGAGCATAATTATGAATAGGTTATATAAAATACTAATGTAATAAAGGGGGGCATAAATAATTGACCCGTTTGAATATCGAGGAGATTTTTGATAAAAATTTAGAAAGAGTAAAGCCTCATCTGAATTACTTTTCTGATTATGATTTAGTCATAGGAATACCATTTGGCAGTGAAGATAAAAACTTACCCCAACTCTTGCAATCTATAGACAAAGTCTTACAATCATGGTTGGGCAGAAGACAATTAATTGTATGTACCGGTGATTATTCAGCCGGAGATGTCTTAAAATCAATTCACGAATTAATATTGCAGCATCCACACATAGATTTTTTGATGCCGGAGGAAATAAGCGGAAGAGGAATGAGCATTAGGGCTATCATAGAGATTACGGATATATTAGAAGCGGATTTACTTCTTTTTAGTGCCAATATGGCAACTGAATCAGGACCAGGAATCGATGATTCCTGGCTGGAAAGCCTTTTAACTCCTATTCAGGGTCATTATGATCTTGTAGTAGGGAGCATGCGGCGCTATCTAGGTATTGATAGTATTGCTCATATGATGGCAGCACCCTTTTTGGAAACCTTTTATGGCAGTAGGATAGGCGACCCTTTAGGAGGGATATATGCCATTTCTCATGACTTCGTAGAGGAAATGGCACATGAAATTAAGTTCTGGGGTGACACTATTAAAGGGTTCGGGATTGATTTTTGGATCCTGACAAGAGCTTTATGCTGGGATAAAAATGTATGTGAAGTAAATATGGGAGGATTAGTCAAAGCGCATAGTCTTGAAACCAGGAATAGAATTTTTTACGATACGGCTTACACTATATTTGAAGCAATAAAGCGGGATAGTGCTATCTGGCTGCAGGACCACCTGGTGATTAAAGTAGCCGATATACTGGTGCGCAGTGAAGTAAAAAAACCAGATATTTTAAGCTATTCATTGCCTGATCTACTGCAGAGCTTTAAAGATGGGTGCAGGCAATATTCCTTTATATTGGATGAATTTGATCAAGGAGACGAATTAAAATGTATTGATTCCTTAGAACAAGAAGATTTTCATTTATCCGATAGATTATGGGTTTCTTCATTATTTAATCTGCTTTTGGATTATGTATTTAATGATGAGAGGGAATATGAAGAAATACTGGATGCTTTAACTAAATTGTATAATGGGAGGGTAGCAAGTTATATCATAGAAATGCAGTCTTTTAGCCAAAAATTTTCTGGAATGACGAATGAGGAAAAAGACGAATTAATGGTACGTAAAATGGAATCTATCCGCCAACGATTAACTAATAAATTTTGGCTGACTAAACCGGAACTCAGCAGGCAGTGGTTAAACAAGATGGAACAAGTTAAACCGGCTATTGTACCACTGGGGTATATGGAATATGTGCCTGGTAAACCGATAGTTGTTCCTAAATTAATTGTTGGTAAAGATAAACGAATTGTAAAAACCGATGCCATTTTTAAGGAACTCAAAAAACGCTATGATTATCGATTTAATCAATATATTAGCCAAGGCCTAGGCTTAAGTTTTGATACTGATTCCAAGCAGATTATTCAGAAGATAAAAGATTATATGGATCAGTTAGAAGATACTATTGATAGGCTTTTCCCCGGGGACATCCATACCCGTGAAGGATTAAAACAGTTTATAGATGCAATGTTTACAGCATTTCCCCGGCATTCGATGTTTACTATAAATGGCGATTTATTAAGAGAAGCACTTATTAGATTTCCACCGGTGAATGTTATGATACCTTTAAACTGTTATAAACCGGCCGATCTTATAAAGAATTATGATGTCCGGGATACAATTACTTATGCTAACCTGGTGGAAGGTCGAGCTTATTCAGACCGGTTTTTACTTTGGCTTTTGGATAATCTTAAACCGGAAGGTATGGAATGGGAGGAAATAAAACCGATAATATCGGATGATGATATGCACATAGGGATATTATCACAGGGAAAAATCTCTTACTTAAACCGGGTTACAGCGAGGATTACTATCAAATCCCTGGAATTTGATGAAGGTGGCAAATATCCTAAGATGCGTTATTTTTCAAATATTCTTCGCCATTTAGCGGCAGCAGAAAGCTATTCTGAATTGTTTGGTATTAATGTACAAGAACGTAAAAACATTGGGTTAAAGCTGCGAAATTCTATTCTGTACTTAAAAAAAGGAGATGATTTTTCAGCTTATAATCTATTCGAAAACTATCATCATCGAAGATTAGTCGAAAAGGTTAAATATCTTGCCCGGAAACTTTCTGATCAAGGCAAGAGCGAAATGGCCCAAATATTTAATTTAATGGCTGATGGATACGGACTCAGTCAAGTATTAGAGGATGAAACCTTTTTAACCTGCACATCATGGAGCTGGGCGAGTTATAGTTCTAAGGGGGGATTAAAAATTCCGGCTCCTTTGACTACCAGTGTAGAAAACCGTTGGTTCAACCATGATTTTCTTGAATACCTGTACCAGGAATTAGGATATAGAAATGAGGAAATAATGCAGACTGTTTTCCGCTTTATTCAAACCGGTAAAAGTGAGCATAATTTATTAGATACCCTGCTTCCAACCAGGCCGAAAGATGTAGCGGTTGTAATACAGGAGACAACTAGTGAACCCAGCAAGTATTTACAGCGTTATGAGGGGAATCCCATTATTACCCCGATTGAAAAAAGTAAATGGGAATGCAAATATGTTTTAAATCCAGGTGCCTTGAGAATCAAAGATAAAGTATATTTGTTTTATCGCGCAGTAGGAAACGATAATATATCTCATATTGGACTGGCAATTAGCGATGGTTATAATATTCTAGAAAGGCTGGCGGATCCTATTTTTTCACCGGCTACCCTTGAAGAAAAAATGGGTTGTGAAGATCCTAGATTAATAATAGTAGAAGATAAAATATTTATGCTCTATACAGCATATGATGGAAATATTGCCCAAATAGCTGCAGCATCTATAGTGGTTGAAGAATTCATAAAGGGGAATTATTACAATTGGAAGCGAGAGGGACTGGCATTTAGAAATATATGGGATAAAGATGCTATTCTATTTCCGGAAAAAATTAATGGCAAATATGTAATTTATCACCGGATAGAGCCCAGTATTTGGGTCACATATATAAATGAGATTAAATTCCCTATAAGAGAAAAACACGCTATAATTATCGGCCCCAGGCCTGGTCGAATGTGGGATTCTTTAAAGATCGGAGCTGGCGCCCAGCCGCTTAAAACTAAATATGGGTGGCTGTTGATATATCATGGAGTAGATTATAATTATGTTTATCGTTTGGGAGTAATACTTGTCGATCTTAATAATCCCCAAAGGGTTATATATCGTTCTCCTAATCCCATACTGGAACCCGAAGAAGAGTATGAAATAGGTTTGAGTGGTGCCTGGGTACCTAATGTAGTATTTACTTGTGGAGCAGTAGCTGATAAGGATAAAGAAGTATTGGAAGATGAGGATCGAATAATGGTTTATTACGGAGCGGCTGATACCAGCATAGGAGTAGCTGAAGCTGCTCTAGCAGATCTAATCCCTAAACAATTTCGCAGATAAACAATAAGAAGAAGATAGAATAAAGCAAAGGCCGGTTCTAAGTGAGCGAACCGGCCTTTGTGTCAATTCTTGTATTTGGTACATCAGGAGGATTTGTTAATATCTATTTCCTTTTCAATGAATTTTTTCATTAATGTATCACTAAATAACAAAGATAGAACTGCCTCTGCACCCTGGTTTAAATTCAGGCCTTTTGGAGTAAGACCATCATAGCATCCACCAGTCTGGTTATCATAAAGAGAAATTCCATGGATATTAAGACCGTGATACCACTTATAGGCTTTAACAGCAAGTTCTAAATATTCTATTTCCCCAATTATTTCATAGGCATCCAAACATGAGTATATAATAGAAGCGGCATCCACTGGCTGTTGATCAAATAATGGTATAGTATTATTCCGGGTGTGCCATCCCCGGTTTCCGATAATATTTAGATATCCATCCCTGAATAGAATTTGGCATAAAAAATTTAAGGATTCATGGGCTATTTTTAAAGACTTTTTATCACCTGTGATTGTATAGACATTGTATAGTGATTGAGGTAATACTCCATTGCAATAGGTTATAGTTTCTTCAAACCATAACCAATTTTTTTGATGATTTAATTGATAAAAGCTTATTAAACGCTCACTTAAAGTCGAAATTAGAGTTTCAAAATTATTATTTTTAAAATCTTCTGGTTTGGCCTTGCACAAAGCAAGCAGGGCATAAGCAATTCCCCTGGGAGATCTGAAGTTTTTCACGGGCAAAACATTTTTAAGCAGCATTTGTTTACCCAGTTTGCTTATATTATTATAAGGGCTAACTACAGCCAGACTGCAGGCCAACAATGCCCGTCCAAAACTATCCTCAGAATCAAAGTGAGGATAGTATTTGTTGTCAAACAGGAAATTTGACCATGTCCCGTCTTTTTGTTGAGCATTATTAAGATAGGATGCATATTTAAGAGCATGGTTATAGCCATTTTCCATGGAAAGGGATATAATGAGAGCCCGGGCATTATCATCTAGAGTGTATCCACTTGTAGGATCAGGCGTAGATAACCTGGAAAACTGCAGCATACCAATTTCATCAGTCATTTGTAGGAAATGTTTATAGTCCAACATTAAATTGTTTTTCCTCCTGTAAAGTCAAAATGTTGTAAAGTAATTCAGTATAGGTCTTACCAATACTAGGCCAATTCCAATCTTTCCCCAGTTCATAGGCTTTTTCCATTAAACTGGATTTAAGCTCAGGTTCTGATAAAACTCTTCTAATTAATTTAGCTAATTCGTGAGGATCAGCTTCCTCTGCAATTAGGCCTCGTCCATTGGCTAAGACTTCAACTGCATAGGCATATGCGGTGGAAACAATAGCCCTACCGCATCCTAAAGCAAAAGCTAGAGTTCCGCTTACCGCTTGATCTTTATTAGGATAAGGACTCAAGTATATATCGGTAAGGTAAAGATATTCGCCAAGTTCTTCATCAGTTAAAAACCGGTTAATAAAGTGCACATTATCTTCAATATGAAGAACCCGCACCAGGTTTTCCAGCATATTACGATACTTTTCTCCCTCATATTTTTGTAACATAGGATGAGTCTGGCCTAAAATAAAATAATGAGTATGAGGAAAATCTTTAATAATATTAGCCATAGCTTTGATTCCCAGTTCAAGTCCTTTCCCGGGGCCTATTAGGCCAAAAGTACTGATAATAGTCTTGCCTGTCAGTTTATATTTAGATTTCAGATCTTTTTGTGATTGTTTTTTAAAATCCGGAACTCCATGGTTTATTACATGTATATACTCCGGCAAAACTCCATATAGTTCATTTAAAAGCCGTGATGAACGCTCAGTCATACATACTATTGCTGATGCATTCGAACATAATTTATTAAGAACCGATTTTTGGTTTCTTATTGGTTGCGGTAATACAGTATGGGTTACAATAATATATGGTTTGTTAAGCATATCAATAAAATCCAGTATAAATTCACCATCTTGTCCGCCATATATGCCGTATTCATGCTGAATAATTACTATGTCAATATCTGGAGAATGATTAATAAGGTGGGCGGCCTTAATATAATCACGTCTTTTATGCTGCCTTATTTTAAAAACTACTTCGCTGCCATAGCGATATTTAAAATCACTATCAAATACTGCCATAATTTCAACATTATTGTTTTGTAACAAAAGACTTTTATATAGATCCATAGAAAATGTAGCAATACCACATTGTTTAGGTGGATAAGTTCCGAGGTTAACTATATTCAAATCTATCACTCCTTAAGTTAATGATATATATTTTTGCGAATAATTATTTTTCACCCCTAATTCTTCTAAATAAGAGAATAACTCAGTGGTTATATTGTCGAGTATTTCTTCGGTGCTGCCCTCACAGCGAACTATTATTTCTGGGCCGGTATTAGAAGCACGAACCAGTCCCCACCCTCCCGGGAATAATATCCGTGCTCCATCAACATCAATTATTTCATACCTGTCTATAAAGTGTTCAAATACCTGATCAACTATGATAAATTTTTCTTTATCAGAACTTTTTAAACGAATTTCTGGTGTTGAATAATATTTGGAAACATCTACCAGCATTTCATCTATTGTTTTATTATTATTGGATAATAGAGCAATAAGCCTGGCTCCTGCATAAATGGCATCATCAAATCCGTAGTATTCATCAGCGAAAAACAGATGCCCGGACATTTCGCCGGTAAAAATCGTGCCCAATTCTTTCATTTTAGCCTTAATTAAAGAATGTCCGGTTTTATACATAATTGGTTCGCCTCCCAGGCGTTCAATTTCATCAATAAGGCTCTGGGAACACTTGACTTCTACTATACATTTTGATTGGGGATGACGCGGTAGAATATCTCTTAAAAAGAGTATCATCAGCATATCTCCCCATATCATGTTCCCCTGACCATCTACTACCCCTAGACGGTCACCATCACCGTCAATTCCAATACCAATATCAGCATTATTCTCCTGCACTGCAGCAATTAAATCTTTCATATTCTCTGGATCTACCGGATCAGGATGATGATTAGGGAAGGTGGGATCAGAGTCACAATATAGTTCAATTACTTCACAACCAATACGGCGGAAAACTTCAGGTGCAAAAAAGGAAGCGGTTCCATTACCGCAGTCAACTACAATCTTAGGAATATATGGACCAAGTTTTATTTTATTCTTTATCATATTCAGGTATTCTTCAGTAATATCGTAATTTTGGACTGCTCCGGAGAAGCCTGAAATAAAGTCTTTTTTTTCAAAAAGTTCGCGGATATCTTGAATTTCCTTACCGTAAATAGTTGAATCCCCGAGAAGAAGCTTGCAGCCGTTATACTCAGATGGATTATGACTGGCAGTAATCATGATACCAGCTTTAATATCTAGATGTTTGCTGGCAAAATAAAACATAGGAGTAATTACTAATCCAATATCAACTACTTCACAACCTGAATCAATCAGGGCACTTACAGCTATTTCGCTCATACGCGGTGAGGAAAGACGATTGTCTCTTCCTACTAATACTTTAGTATATCCCGATTCAGCAGCATATGCTGCAAAAGCCCGGGCAATATTGTACATAGTTTCTTTATTAATTTCCTGGTCAACAATACCCCTTATATCATATTGCCGGAAAATGTTCTTCATGTATTTTCCCCCTTAGACAAAAATATTTAGGTTTCTATAATAAATCATGACGTTTATTATTATTTAAATGATCAACTATATTACGAACATCTTGTGCTTTATTACGGTTAGCAACTAAAATAATATCGTCAGTTTCTACCAGTAACACGTCCTGCAGGCCAAAGAGCACAACCGTTTTTTCTGATTGTTTTACTATACAATTGGTGCTTTCCATCACTATTATGTCATCACCAGTGCATATATTGTTTTTGGTATCTTTTTTATGCAAATCAGCCAGGGCATTCCAGCTTCCAAGATCACACCAACCAAAATTACCCGGCACAACAGCCATTCGCTTTGATTTTTCTGCTATTGCATAATCCAGACTTATATTAGGAAGGTCAGAATAAGAATTAATATAACTATCATAACCCTGAACTACTTTTTCATATATCAGCGGCAAATGATTTTTAAATTCATCGACTAGAGTCTGGACCTTTCCCATATAAATACCTGCATTCCACATATGTTGTCCGGTTGTCAAATATTTTTCAGCTGTCTGCAGATCTGGTTTTTCACAAAACGAATTAACCTGATAAATTCCAGGCATTTCTCCAATTTCCCATTTTGTTCTTTCAATATAACCGAAACCGGTTTCTGGACGGGTCGGGTTTATGCCAATGGTAACCAAATGGTCTTTTTCAGCAGTATTGATAGCATTAGTTATACTATCTATAAATGCTTTATTATCCAAAACGTGATGATCCGCTGGGAAAAATCCTAAAATAGCATCTTTATTATCTTTATATAATTTTGAAAGAATAAGTCCTGCTGCCGGAGCAGTATTTCTACCTATAGGTTCGCTTAAGATTTCAATAAGATCAGCATCGGATCTTTGATTTATAATCTGTTGAATATTACGAACCAGAGCATCACTGGTGATAATGATAATACGGTCAGATCCGGCTGCAATTAAACGATCAATGGTATGGTCTAACATTGATTTATTGCCTACAAATTTGCAGACTTGTTTTGGGCGTCTTTCGCGGCTTTCTGGCCATAAGCGCAAACCCTTCCCACCAGCTAGGACGACTGAAATCATAATTTGTACCTCCATTTAAGCTGACAATTTATTTTATGTTTTAACCACTATAGATTATTCTTGAATATTTATCTCCAGTAATTTTCAATAGAATAAATACACTCTTCTTAGTATGACCGCTTATAAAGAATTCTATAAGTAAGCAAAAAGCTATGTCGCTCCAAGCTGTTGAAAAGCTGGATAAACAGGGAATTATGCATTCATTCTTCTCATAAATATTTACCATATTTAAACATTAATGTAAAGAGTATACATTGATTTAAATACAAATAGTATAAATAAAAAGTTTTTTTATCGTATATTTTTGTTAAAGGGAAAAGTATTTTAAGTAAGCATTTTGATTGGAATATTCGCTATATAGTTAACATTAACAATGAAACTAACCTTCATGCCCAGAGGACACAACCACTTATGAAAACAAAGAGGTGATTAATTAACAACAGATGAACCCAGATTCACGCAGATTTTGAGTTTTTACTTTGATAGGTGCCTGGAACAATTATAATATTTTACCTTAAACTTCAGTTAATCCTAATTCTTATACTGTACCGTATCTTATACCGTAGAGGAGAAAAATATGATATTTTAATTTAATCTTTTTTTGCAAAAACACCTTTTAGAGTATCCGGTTTAGGTCCGTAGAACTGATAATAATAACACTGTATTCGCCCATTATATAATTTGCGTTTTTTATCTGCTTTTCGTTTAATGATTTTTTCTAATTGAAGATATGAAGTAAGTATATATAAAGACCAGGTGTTTAAGCGAGCAAAGCTGGTTTTTGTTTGCTGGTAAAGGTCCTCTATTGCTGGTTTTTCTGATAGACGTTCACCATATGGGGGATTAGTTATTAAATAGCCATATTCGTATTTGGTATTTAGTTTACTGACTTCCTGCTGTTTAAATGATATTGTATTTTTTATACCAGCTAAACCAGCATGATATTCTGAAAGTTCAACTGCTGATTTTTTAATATCATAACCGGTAATACCAAGCAATTGAACCCTATCGATTAAATCAAGGGCTTCTTCTCGTGCTTCATTCCAGGTTTGTTTATTAAGGATAGGCCATTTTTCAGCTGCAAAGTTACGGTATATTCCCGGAGCAATATTTTTACCAATTAAGGCGGCTTCAATAGGGATGGTACCTGAACCACAAAAAGGGTCGATAAGAGCACGATCAGGTTTCCAGCGGCTAATGTTAACCATAGCAGCTGCTAAAGTCTCTTTAAGTGGGGCTGCAGATGATCCTTTTCGATAGCCTCTTTTGTGCAGACCTTGTCCACTGGTATCAATGGTAAGTGTAGCTATATCAGAAAGAAGACCGACTTGGACTTTATAGCGAGGGCCGGTTTCCGCAAACCATTTTTGATGGTATTTTTCTTTCATCTTTTCTACAATAGCCTTTTTTACAATAGCCTGACAATCGGAAACACTGAAAAGGCGAGATTTTATAGATTTTCCTACCACCGGGAATTCAGCATCCCTGGTTAGCCAATAATACCATGGCAGGGCTTTAGTTTTTTCAAAA
>CAYZYO010000033.1:0-20607 GCA_964482585.1 uncultured Syntrophomonadaceae bacterium
AAAGAAATAGCCCGGGATATGCTTGATTACTTTTCTATTACAGAGTAGGAGTAAGCCGGGTTTTGGAAATGGGGCTGATTCCGGGAACCGAAATTAAGATTACTCAAATTGCACCAATGGGGTATTTCCTTTTTCCACCTACTCAATTAACCAACCAATTACTAACCACCTGCATATAATGCATAAATACTACTTTTCGCATTGGAACCAATTATGTACTGGAGCACCTGCCGGATTCTTGGGTAGAGGGCAGGCTTTTTGAATAGCTGCCATTAGAATAGTATGGAAAAAAATAAACAAACACCTCGAGTATAGAATAATCTTGGCGTCATCAAGCCAATATAAATTGCATTATTAGCTAATATATATTATAGTATTAGCTAATAATGTCAATAATAATAGCTACTTTGGAATTGAGAGGTGGGTTTATGCGTGTCAATACCACAGATTTGCAGAATGCTTTTGGGAAATATCTTTCCCTGGTAGAGCAGGAAGATATTATTGTTATCAAAAATGGGAAAAGTGTAGCTAAACTTATTCGCTATAAGGAACCTGATTATTTCCTGGTTCACGAAGAAACCAAAGGTTATAAAAGCACCAGAAAAATCAGCTATGAAGAATATATGGAATTGGTCGACTCCTCTGACCAGAGATATGAGCTTATCGATGGAGAGGTTTATCTCTTAGCTTCACCAAGTTTTAAACATCAGATTGTGGTTAATGAAATAGCATGGAACTTTAATAATTATTTTAGAGGAAAGTCCTGCTGGTCTTTAACAACACCCCTGGATGTAAGACTTTTTGGATTTGCGACCAAGTTCGAAGAAGATCCTAATGTTGTTCAGCCGGATGTTGTTGTCATTTGTGATCTGGAAAAGGTCAATGAATCCAACAAATATGAGGGCATACCCACACTTGTGGTTGAAGTATTGTCTCCATCGACTAAAGGCAAGGATATGGTTACGAAATTAAATCTGTACATGAAAAGCGGCGTTTTGGAATACTGGGTGGTAAATCTGGAAAACAAAAGTATTTTACAGTATTCCTTTTCTCCCGAAAGAGATATAGAAAGCTTAAAAAGCTTGGGGGAGGAAGATATGATAGAATCAAGTGTTTTTGCAGGGCTCAAGATATCCCTGGGAGATATTTTCGTGGAAATCTAGTTATTATAATCATTATCAAAAATGGATGTGTTTTTTATTATATCTAACCTGGAGGGAAGGATATGGCTTCATATAACCTGTCGGCCTATATAAATAGCCTGTTATTATCACAGCCTTTACGAGAACCGCTTATGCAAGAAGCTATTCAGTTAATGGAACTGCCTGTATCCAGTTATGGATTGGATGTAGGATGCGGAATTGGCTTAAATACGTTTATGTTGGCAGAGGCCGTGGGGCCTGATGGGCGAATTGTTGGGCTGGACCTACTTATTATTGAATAACTGTGTTTAACGATTCGCATCTATTGATAAATTATGGTGTGGGATTCGGAGGAGGAGTTAAATCTGGAAATAAAAAAACAAGCTGTTTATCAGGATTACAATACCAATAAGCTTAATATAGTCACCTATAATATCCAGCATGGAAGGGGAATGGATGGACAGTTTAATCTGAAACGGACTGCTTATGTACTGACCATTCTTGATCCCGATGTAGTTCTCTTGCAGGAAGTTGATTGCCGGCGTCCTGAAACCCGGATGAGTCACCAGGCTGCTTTTCTGGCCAGAATGCTTAATATGAATTATATCTACGCAGCGGTCAAACACTATCGGACCGGTTCATATGGAAATGCGATACTATCCTGTTATCCTATTTTCAACCCTAAAAATCATATCCTGCCAGGTGAAGACGGTAGGCGCTGCTGTCTGCAAGTAGAGATAGAGACTCCCGGGGTAAGTATTACTGTGTTTAATCTGCACCTGGGTCTGAAATCAGCCGAGCGTTATTACCACCTGGAGGAAATAATCTTACCCCGGTTGCGGGCAGTCAGCACTCCGGTCCTTCTGGGCGGAGATTTCAATGTCCTGCCGGAATCAACCGAGATAAGCTTGGTACAGAAATATTTGCGGGACTCTTTTCAGGCCAATAGCGGAGAATCTATTCACACCTTCTCTGCTGATAAGCCCCGTGCCCGCATAGATTACATCTTTCTGGATAAGCACTGGGAACTTATAGATTATAAAATCATTTCCCCAACCATGGCTTCGGATCACCTGCCTGTGCACTGTGAGGCGGCTATCAAGATATAATTCAGGTATGCTTCGTTTCATTATTTTCTCTGGGTTCCAATCAGATTATAATTCCTCATTAAGGTCTATATTGTTCTAATATCTCGATAATAACATCATCTTTAATTGTTAAATGGTAGGGGGCCTCATATTCATCCATCCGCCGGGTAAATCCATTTACATCGGTTAATACTGGATTCTCCAGATCATTCCAATTGACTACATATATCTTAGCATCGTCTGCCATCTTAAGGCGGTTTTCCTCTTCGGAATCATTGTAAATGTAATAGCCATTGGGGAACAGATCTGCATTTAACCCTAGCTCTTGTATTCTCTTTTTATCTTCCAGAGTTATCCATTCTATCTCATCAAATGTTAACATCCTGGTTTGCTGGTTATAATCTTTTATAAAAGATATTAATTTATGCTGGCTGGAAAGATCAAGTCCGGAAATATTAATTATATTAAACGTTTTTATAATCTCCTCAAACTCTGCTTCCTGGGCTCTATATCGATCAGTTAACTGGTGCGAGGTATTGGGTGGGACTTGAAGATCAGTTGCATAGGCCCAGCCAAAATAATACTTTTCATTTTCTCCCAGATATCTTAAGTTATATATATCCTCATTTTGCTCCAGGTTTTCTCGGGTAAATATTTGTTTATCATAGATTTCAATTCTCCCCACTACACCAAAAATCTGGTCCGGGAGCGTAGCTTGAATCTCTTTATTTACAAAATAAATAATACTATCAGATTCCTTTATTTCAACCTCATTCATAAAATCTTGTGGTATTAGCAGTGCAAAACCAAAATTATTGTTTTCATAGAGAACATCGGCTTTAGTTTTGCCGGTACATCCGCCCAGCATTACTGCACCACCTGTTATTGCCAATAAAAGCACTGCTGACATAAATATTATTATTTTTGGTTTTTTATTATACTTCATGATTGCTACCAACCTTTCTTTAAGAGTCTCTTTTTCTTCGCTCATAGTAGCCTGCAGTACCCCGGGAGGGTATTTCTTCTCTGATACTACTGCTATTAATGTATCACCGTAATCCTGTTTTTCCTCATTATTAAGATTCTTTATTACTGCTTCATCACAGGAGAGTTCACAGGCATGATTAATTTCCCTTTTGACAAAATACACCATTGGGTTAAACCAGTGCAATGATACAGCTATCAGTGTCAACCATTTAATTACCACATCAAACCGTTTCAAATGAACAACCTCATGCAGCAGGATGTTTTTAAGTTGTTTTTCAGTAAAACTAATGTCGGGGATAATGATTAAGGCCTTAAAAATTCCGACCAGCATAGGACTGGCAGCCAAAGGGTTGCGTGCCAGTCGCACATTTTTTTGTCCCTTTAATAAACCGGCCAGTATTGTGTCCTCTATTGCAGAAGCAGGCTGGTTAGCTTGTTTCAGGTGTTTTAAAAAGCGAGCATACCTGCTTAAGTTTACAGCCAGGGTCGTGAATACTCCCAATAACCAGATATAGACAACATACTGAGTTAGCAGGTCAGTAAAATATCTGCTGTGGTCAGGGTCATTATTATAGATACCATTACTTACATTTTCTTGAGCATCAGGCCCAACCGGTGCCGGGTTTATATTTCCCTGGATCGGTGAACTTGTGGTTACCGTGGTTTTAAGTTCTTTGGTAAAGAAATTATTCATAATACTTTCTTCCAGGGAAAATGGCAGTATTAATCTTAAGAGGACAATAATCCATATGTAATACTGAATAGATTTAGAAAACCGGTGCCTGATAAGAGGTTTGATGGCAAAAATCAATATCGCCAGGATGCTGCCGGATATGGAAAGCGAAAGAACTAACGAGACGGTCTCACTCATTATTATCACCCACCTTAAATAGAGTGCGCAGCTCTTCAATGTCATCCTCATTAAGCTTCTTGCTTCCCAGAAGAGCTGCCACCAGATTTTTGGCACTGCCTGAGTACAAGCGGTCGATTAATCTTTGGGTGCTGTATTCGTTATAATCAGCCTCACTGACTAAAGGCCGGTAATAGAAGACCTCTTTTTTGGTACCTAAAACTACGCCTTTTTCACAGAGTCTGCGCACCAGGGTTTTAATAGTAGAGCTTTCCCAATTGCTCGTCTCTTCTAATGCTTTTCTAATATCGGCAATAGAGAGTTCACCACCTGCCTTCCATAACACCCGCATAATCTCAACTTCCGAATCTGTTATTTTGGCTGCTAGTTTATTCAAAGGTTCACCTCCTTCGGTTTACAATTGTAAACTTAATACTAGTTTACAATTGTAACTCAAAAAAGTAAAGACAATTTTTCTAAAACCATTATCCGATCGCTGCGGTTTTCCCAAAACGCAGGTGCGTGGCCAACTTATAAAATTAAGGTGATTGCGTTAAGCCTTTATTTTCTTATTAACCCATAGCCGCACGCCACAACCACCGATGAAAATAAAGCAGGTGATTAACCACAGATGGACACAGATTCACGCAGTTTGGTTTTTATTTTAATAGGTATCTGGAACAATTATAATATTTTAACCTCTAACTTTGCAGTTATCTTTAATTCCTATACCGGAACGTATCTTATACCCGAATTTGATATCGTAGAGGCGACTTCGTCCTATCCTGTAAAGACGACTTCAGTCGCTGGCTAGCTGCAATTTAGGGTTTCAAGGCGGAGGACGGCGACTGAAGTCGCCTCTACGGTGGTTCTATCTACGGTTCTATCCGGTAAGGTGATTGTATTAAGAGTTTATTTTCTTACTAACCATGGATACAGATAAATTGGTAAACAGTTGTTCAACAATCGTTTCTTTACAATGATATTTTATTATACTATACTTGTAATACAACAAGTAGTACAAGAAATAAAACACGGGAATGGTTTGCCTTGTAGTGCAAAAAGAAGGTGGTCTTTTGTGGCTTGATATAAATCCGCGTTTAAGTACGCCGATATACCAGCAGGTGGTGGATGGAATAAAGGAAGCGGTAGCTCGAGGCATACTGGTTCCAGGGGAACGTATTCCTACAGTAAGGGAAATGGCGGCAGGGCTTTCTTTAAATCCCAATACTATCGCCAAAGCCTATCAGAAGTTGGAACAGGAAGGGATTATTGCAACCATGCGTTCCCGGGGTACTTTTGTAGCCGACCGTTCCAGTGCGGATTTAAACGTTGCCAGAAAGAAGCTGACTGATATGGTGGAAAAGGTATTAATAGAGGCTTATCATCTGGGTCTGGATCGTGAGGCAATAGAGCAGTTGTTTGCTGATAGCCTTGATGAATGGGAGAAAAGGGGAGAGAAATGATTATGGATTTAGCTATAGAAACCAGGGCCTTGAATAAGTCCTTTGATAGTTTTAAGGCTATTGATGAGCTTTATCTAAAGGTTCCCGCAGGTTCTATTTTTGGACTTATTGGGCCCAATGGAGCGGGGAAAACAACCCTAATTCAGATGCTGACCGGCATTATTCGTCCGGATAGTGGTGAAGCCTTTATCCTGGGACACAGTATCCGGGAACGGGATGGGAGTATAAGAAACCGGGTGGGTTATGTACCTGATGTACCGGTAATGTATCCTAATTTTACGGTAGCCGAAATGTACCGCCTGGGGAGTAAGCTGTATCCCTTCTGGGATTGGGAACGCTGCCGGGAACTGCAACGGGGTTTTCGTTTGCTTGAAAGCCAGCGTATACGCAATCTGTCCCGGGGACAAAAAGTCCAAGTGGCCCTGGTCATGGCTCTGGCCTTGCGTCCCAAGTTGTTGCTTTTGGATGAACCTACGGCCGGACTTGATCCGGTCGTTCGGCGTGCTTTTCTGCAGGCTATTATAGAAGAGGTTGCCGATCAGGGTACTACCGTATTTTATTCTTCTCATAACCTTAATGACCTGGAACAAAGTGCTGATCATATCGCTGCCATTTTTAGGGGACAGATGCTTTTCAGTCATTCCCTGGATAGGTTGAAAAGATCGGTGCACCGCCTGCAGCTTATTTTTGCTAAAGATACTCCAGTTGATAAAATCCGGGAATTATCTGGTTTGGTTGATTGGCAGAGCAGCGGCCGGGTAGTTACGATTACTATTACTGGGGAATTAAATACTATTAACCCCAGACTAGCAGTATTAGAGCCGGAATTAATCAAGGAATTAAATTTGGACCTGGAGGGTATTTTTATTGCTTTTATGAAATCCAAGGGGTATTACTATGGAAGTGAAAAGTGGGAAGTTAGCACCGGACAGTGAGAATTGGGGAGTAAGCGGCGGGACTAAAGCGATATGCAAATAATAAGAAACCCAGGTCGGAAATAACAGTTAAGAGGTGGTAAGATGAGGGGATTGAGAAGCCTATTGTGGAAAGAGTGGCGGCAGTACCGTATGAGTTTCCTGCTGGCTTTTATAATAATCAGTTGGGAACCGGTTCTGGTTTCCTACCTGGTATATCGTACCAGTGACCGTGCCGATGCCTGGTCGGATATAATTGTAAACATACTGGCCTCGGGTTCTTCAAATACAGAGTATAGCGCCATGGTAGTAGCTGTAATGCTGGCAGCTTTTATGTTGGCCGGGGAAAGGGATAAGAGTCTCAATTACCTGGTAAGCACCCCGGTTAGCCGCCGGGAAATTGTTCTAGCAAAGTACATAAGCGGCAGCCTGGCACTGACAGCAATTATGCTGATTATTAGCCTGTTTTTTCTGATCCTCGGGCAGCTGTTACCAGCTCAGTACAGTATTCAAGAGGTAATTCAGTGGTTCATTCTTACTACGGCTGCGTTGCTTAGCCTGTTCAGCCTGGCTCTTTTGGTAGCCTCCTTTTCCCGGGGGATTTTGTTTTCGAGTCTTTTAACAGCACTTATTTTAGCATTACCCGGAATGATGATAAGCCTTACCCTGCAGGTATTACGACAGTTTTACCAGGTTTCCGCTGCTTTAGAGTTTAAGGCTCATTATATTGTAACCTATCTTTTTATTCCTGATTACATAATCCGAGGTGGTCGTTATATACAGAGCAGTAACAGCAATCTGGTTATTAACCGGATAAATCCTGATTATCCAATTGAGGTAGGTGTACTATTAATAGCTTCTTTCCTTTTCCTGGGGCTGGCTATTGAAATTTTTGAAAAGAACCCCCTGGAACGCCAGGGTGAACTGCTGTTCTTCGGAAATTTCAAGCAAATTGGAATGATATTTATAGCTTTTCTGTCGGCTATGGTATGGGCAGGGCAGATGGCTGCATCATTGGTATTGTTTTTGGTCTATTTTCTTATCATGTGGCTGGGAATATACCTGGCTATGGTTAACCTGATCAGGTTAATAAACTTGATAAGATATGGACAGGTATAAAAGATGCAAACCAGATGAAGTGAACGTAAATTACAGTAAGCACATGGAGGTAGTGGCTATGAACTTATCCAAAACAATGAAGGGACTTTTAGAAAAAGAGTGGCGCCATAACCGGGGTTATTTTCTTACTACCTTATTAATAATTATCTATGCCCCGGTTATAAAGACCATAATTCACCTGCTAGGGAGTGGAAATGGCCTGGCCCAGTGGTTGCAGGAGCTGAACTATGCAATCCATTTCGGTAGTGGCATCAGGCACCCTTCCTCCTATACGGGGATCATGGAGTGGTTGCCATTTGCAGGTCCGGTTCTGTTAGGCTTGATAGTATTAGGTAAAGAGCAGCAGGGCAGTCTCAAATACCTGGTGAGTACGCCGGTCAGCCGCGGGCAGATAGTTTTGGCTAAGTTTTTCCCCGGGGCAGCTGTCATTGTATTGGGTATGCTGGTAAATGTCCTGTTTTTGACGGGTCTTACCTGGCTGTATCCTATGCCTTTTAACAGTATTGATACCTTGAACTGGGCGTTGCTGGCAGGTTCGCTTGGTCTGGCCTACTTCACTATGGCGTTGATGACCGCGACCTTTACCACCGGTATCCTGGGCGCAGGTGCAGTGGTCTTCATGCTGGGTCTTCTTCCCGGGATGTTTACATCGATGATGGAGAATATAGCCGCACGCTATTTTGCAGTCAGCCAGTCTGTTTCTATTAAAATCTATACAATTGGCTCATATTTTAACCTGCAGGATTATATTACCCGCAGTAAGCGGTATATCACTCAGGTAGATCATTTTGATAACTCTAGCATTACCGGTATTGCCACCGGTTGGTATGGCGGCATGGTACCGGATTACTTGCTGGAAAGCGGTTTGCTGTTAGTAGGAGTGTTGGTTTTTTTGGTTCTTTCCGTAATTATTTTTGAAAGGATTTCCCTAACTGGAGGCTCAATCTTTGTCAGCAGCTCAGCCCGTAAGACTGTACTTGTAATCGTTGCCCTGTTTATATCTTATTTGCTGGTTTTTCCCCGGGCAGAAACCCTGGTACCATTTATTATATTTTTTGTGATTCTGGCAGGACTTATTTATATTGGAATGGAATACCTGTATCGCTGCCGAAAGCAGGGTTGGCAACTGCCTAAAAGAAGGAAATAGGTCTTTAAACCAATTACATTGGGGATTGGGTTTTATTATTAGAAAGCAGGGACGAACCCAGGACAACATCAGGCTATTATTGTCCCCCGAGGTTGTTGCCGTTCCCATGGTTAGCTATTGGGGTAAATGTTTTTATTTATTGAAACCCTACATTATCGATGAGCATAGGAGTAAATGGAATGAAAAGATGGAAAAAAATGGTTATCACTGCATTGTTGATGTTATTGTTAATTACTGCAGCTTTTTATAATGGTTTGGTCTTTAGACGATACGAAATTAATACGGATAAATTAAACCCTGGTGAATGCATAAGGATAGTTTTAATCAGTGATTTACATAATCATGTATATGGTGATAAGCAAAGCAAGATTATTTCATTAATCCAAAAACAGAATCCTGATATTATTGCGCTGGCAGGAGACATAGCGGACGATCAGGTGCCGATTGTGGGAACTGAATTATTTCTAGCCGGTATTCAGGGAATGGCACCGGTCTATTATGTTACCGGCAACCATGAGTTTTGGTCCTCCGATATTAAAAACATTAAAGATATCATTGGCAGGTACGGGGTAACTATTCTGGAACACAATTATGAGCGAGTTAAAGTTGGCAATTCCTCCATTATTATTGGCGGAGTTGATGATCCGGATATAGTTGACTTTGAGCAAGCTGACTTTGATTGGGAGGGAGAACTATACAATGGTTTTTCCCATTTAACTGATTATCCTGAATTCAAAGTGCTATTGTCTCATCGCCCAGAATTAATAGACGTTTATCTGAAAACAGATTTTGATTTGGTTTTATCCGGTCATTCCCATGGTGGGCAGGTGAGAATTCCATTGATTTTAAACGGCCTCTATGCTCCTGACCAGGGCTGGTTTCCTAAATATGCGGGAGGAATGTACAGTCATGATAATTTGACCCACATAGTAAGCCGTGGTGTTTCTTATAACCCCCGCATGCCCCGCATATTTAATCCCCCTGAAATAGCGGTAGTTGATATTAAAGGAATATGATAATAATCCTGGAAATAACTTGCTAACTGTGCTATTCGATTTTGCTCATCATTAATGCAAGATGCACAAAACAAAACCGTATTATATAATGGAAAGTGTTTACATAAAAAAATATTCTTATCAGCAATGCCATACGAAAACATATTGACTATACAGGAGGTTTATACATAATGAAACGAATCTTATCAGCATTATTGCTGGCATTAATCTTAGTTGCCGGCCAGCCTTTAATTGCTCCGGCTCAGGGGCATAAACCGGTTTCGGTATTACTCGACGGTTTAGCCATAGACTTTGATGTCTTACCGGTTATTCAGAACGGTCGTACCCTGGTGCCTTTTAGAGCTGTAGCGGAGGCTATGAATATTAATGTAAGCTGGGATAATCAAACCCGCACCGTAAATGCAAAAGACGGCAATATAACGGTTCGTTTGCAGATTGATAACCATACTGCTTATATTAATAATACACCGAGGACACTGGATGTCGCACCCCAAATAATAGACGGACGCACATTAATTCCAGTACGTTTTTTCACCGAAGAATTCAATTGTCAGGTAAACTGGGACAGAACTCTATATCAGGTAAGCATTATTTCTCCCCCCAAACCTATGACAGTAATAGGTTTTTATGCCCTGGGTGACAGCAAAACCAGCAGCTGGACCAACCTCTTTGGGCAGGCCTATCCAGCTGCGGCTCCTGGTAATACTGATGTAATATCCGAACTGGCCCTGGGCTGGTACAGTATTGATAAACAGGGTAACCTGCTGGAAAAAAGCAGTACCGGGTGGCAGCGTCCTGCCGGTTGGGAGGAAGTGTTAAATAGTGCTGAAAAGTATAAACTCTTGAGTGAAATGGTGGTTCATGTTACCGATGGTGATGGTACTATTACCTCTCTGCTAGACAACCCAGCAGCCATGGCCCGAACAGTAAAAGCTATCAGCGAGGAAGCCTGGCTGTACAGAGGTGTCAACCTGGACTTTGAAGGGCTGGGGTATAATGACAGCGGGGAACAGCTGCAACAGGTACAGCAGAAATTCACCAGCTTTGTTAACCTGCTTAATCAGGAATTGCAGACTAACAGTACCAGACTCACCCTCACCCTGCATGCCCCCAACAGTGCTTATCCCGGTTACGACTACCAGGCCCTGGGGCAAATCGCTGACCGGATTATTATCATGGCTTATGACTATGGTTCCAGGCCCGAGCCTGTGAGCCAGGTGAAACAGGCCGTAGAGATGGCCTGTAAAAAGGTTCCGGCAAGCAAATTGGTACTGGGTATTTCCGCTCCCAGCGAAAATGCGGCAAGTATCGCTACCAAAGTGGGGATTGCTAAACGCTATAATCTCAACGGTGTAGCACTGTGGAGATTAGGTTTGATAAGTGATGATATGTGGCAGACATTAAGAAACAGTCTAACCGCAAACCACTAACAGTGTTGTGGGTAAAAATTGATAATAAAAAAATTATAGTCCTAAGATCCAGGCACTATCTTAGCCTGGATGGTCAACCAAACAAAGCCTCATAAACAAATAGGGGAAAGTATTTTTCTGACTACCTGGCTCTTTAATAGAGCTTGCTGGATAGTGAACCTTTCCCCTTTTTTGTTTTATTCATTTTCACTATTTTTAAAGATTTGATTACTGCTTTTGGATAGTCGTCCTGTCTTTTTAAGTTCATTTCGTAAAATATATTCAATATGGGCGTTTACGCTGCGGTATTCATCGGCTGCCCATCGTTCAAGATCGTTATAGATTGCAGGGTCCAGCCGCAGTAAGAACTTTTTTTTCTGTGCCATAGACTCACGCCTTTAGTATATACTTCCAGTGTTTAAAATGGGCTGGGCCCCGCGGTCGGAGATTATGGCTACTAGCAGGTTATTGATCATAGCCATTTTGCGTTCTTCATCCAATGGCAGAGATGCTTCTTCCAGATGGGTTACTGCCATTTGGGCCATACCTACAGCACCTTCAACAATTTTTTGACGCGCCGCAATAATAGCAGATGCCTGCTGTCTTTGCAGCATGGCACTGGCAATCTCGGTCGCATATGCCAGATGGGTTAAGCGGGCTTCAATTACTTTAACTCCTGCTAATGCCAACCTTACCTGCAGTTCAGAGGAAAGCTCATCGGCTACTTCTTCTGCATTTCCACGTAAGGAATAGTCCCCTGCACCATAATCATCGTAAGGATATTTGGTAGCTACATGGCGCAGAGCAGTTTCACTTTGAATTTCAATAAATTCCTCATAATTGTCTACATCAAATACTGCCTTGGCAGAATCTACTACCTTATAAACCACTACCGCTGCTATCTCCACAGGATTACCGGTTACATCATTGACCTTTAAGGTCTTGCTGTTAAAATTGCTTACGCGCAAAGATACTTTAGGGTGGGAAGAAAAAGGTACCGTCATCCAAAAACCACTATCCCGGATGCTCCCGATATATCTGCCGAAAAAGATAATTACCCGTGCTTGATTAGGCTGAGCTATAGTAAACCCCAGGGGAATAATTATGGCGATTAGGATTAAAAAAATTCCCACTACTACAATCAGGGCCCCGGTATGCAGAACAAATGAATATGTTGCTCCGATAAGAAGGAAGAGCTCTAAGAATAGAGCTAAAAAGCCGTTAATTTTCCATGCCGGTCTTTCTTGCATAACATCTCCACCTTTCTATTAATATTAATATGATATCATTTTGATATAAAAAAGTCGATGCCAATCTAAACCATGATAAGGGATAAGTAGATATGAAAATATCTTATAGAATCTCCTAACCAATTCTTTCTTCTTGCCAGCTATCTTGACATGCTTTTCAAAATGGCTTTATTATTAACTAACGAAAGGTAGGGAGAGAAACATTGGCCTAAAGGAGAATAAAAGGCTAGCTATAATCTTATTTGCTTATAGAATAGCAATAATTATTACCAGAATCCCCCAAGTGGTTGATATAGAAAAGCCCTTAATGTATATTTATTGTTCTGGCAAATAGGAGCTGTTTTTTGCTGTATTTAACAAAGGTATTTTCCAGTCAGGAATAGTGCTAAATCTGGGGAGGAAATATGAATAAGCAAGTATTAATGAAACTTGAAGAAGTAAAAAAGACCTATGTTATGGGAGAAGTAACGGTTGAGGCTTTAAAGGAAAGTACGGTTGATATATACCAGGGAGAATTACTGGTAATCCTTGGCCCCAGCGGCTCCGGAAAAAGTACCCTGTTAAATTTAATAGGGGGGATGGATAAACCAACTACAGGTAAGATAATTTTTAAGGAAAAAGACCTGAGTAAGGTAAAAGATAAAGAATTAACATTTTATAGGCGGCAGGATGTGGGTTTTGTATTTCAATTTTATAATCTCATTTCTGATTTAACTGCCCATGAAAATGTAGACCTGGCTGCAGAATTAGTAAGGGACCCATTGCCGGTCGATGAAGTTTTGCAGGTTGTTGGGCTTTTTGATAGAAAAGATCATTTTCCCGCTCAGATGAGCGGGGGGGAACAGCAGAGGGTATCGATTGCAAGGGCTATTGTAAAACAGCCCTTGCTTTTATTGTGTGATGAACCTACTGGGGCTCTGGATTATAAAACCGGTATCCTGGTTTTAGGTTTGCTGGAAGAGATCAGCCGGCAGCGGGGTACTACAGTTGTAATAGTAACTCATAATACTGCTATAGCTGCTATGGCTGACCGGGTGATGAGAATGCGCAGTGGAGAGATTGTGGAAATAAATTATAATCCCAATCCACTTCCTCCCGAAAGGATTGAATGGTGATGTCAGCCCTTACCCGGAAATTATTACGAACCATCAGGACAACCAGGGGTCAGTTCATAGCCCTGGTAGCTATTATGACCCTTGGGGTTGCTATATATATTACGATGACAACCGCCTTTTACAATCTCAGTCGTTCTCAGGAGACGTTTTACCAGGAATATGATTTTGCCGATTACTATTTTCATATTATAAAGGCCCCGGAAGGAATATTAAACCAGGTTAAAGACGTGCCCGGGGTACTAAAAGCGACAGGTCGTATTGAAAAAGATGTGCCAATAGTAAAAGAAAATGACGAACGGGCAACTGCACGTTTAATTAGCTATCCGCTACCGATGGATAGGGAAATTAACCGGCTGCATTTACTAAGCGGCAGGCTGTTTGATAGTGATCAGGGAACCGGTATTCCTGTGCTTGCTGATCCCCAATATAAAGAAGCCAATAATTTAAAAAATGGTCAAAAAATCGAAATAATTGCTGAAGGGAAAAAGGTTCCCCTTACAATGGTAGGAACTGCTATAAGCCCGGAATATATCTACCCTATGAAGGATGCCAATACCATGTTTCCTAATCCAAAGGAATTTGGCATTATAATGATGGAACATGAACAGGCCCAGCAGATTTTAAATATGCAGGGTCAGATTAACCAGGTAGTAGTTAAATTAGCTCCAGGAACTGATGAGGAGATAATAAAGAAGCATATTGAAAAGATAATTGAACCCTATGGCAATCTGGCCAGTTACCCGCGTAAAGATCAGTTGAGCAATGCTGCCATGCAGGCAGAAATAGATGGAATAGGAACTGCTTCAGTCTATTTACCCTTGATATTCTTTATTATTGCAATCGCTATTCAGTTTGTTTTATTAAACCGGTTAATAAAGTCGCAGCGATTACAGATAGGGGTAATGAAAGCCCTGGGCTATGATAATTTAGCTATAATAATGCATTTTACCGGGTATGCCTTATCTGTTACTGCTGTTGGGTTTTTACTGGGAACAGTATTTGGTATTCTTATGGCTTCAGGGGTTTCTGAAGTATATGCACTGTTTTTTAATCTGCCCCAGACTATTGGCGGAATTAATACTAAAGCAGTTGTCTACAGTCTTCTTATAAGTACGGCAGTTGGAATTACTGCGGGGATTACTGCTTCATGGAGGATTACCAGTATAAATCCGGCAGAGGTTATGCGACCGGAGCCGCCGGTTAGTGGTGGAGCAATAATTATTGAACGCTGGAAATGGCTGTGGAAAAAACTTAATACCCCCTGGAAGATGAGCCTGCGTTCTATATTTCGAAATCGAATCCGGTTTGCTATAACCACCCTGGGTATAACCAGTGCGGTAGCCCTTTTAGTGCTGGCCCAATTTTCCAATGATTCAGTTGATTATATGCTGGACCGGTATTATTCGCATGAAAACCGGTATGATTTGATGATTCATTTTGCCACGCCTATAAAGGAAGATGAAATCTTAAACTGGCGGTACTGGGATGGAGTTTTACGGGTGGAACCACTATTGGAACTACCGGTAGAAATGAAAGCAAAAGGGCTAGCAGGAAACTCTGAGACCAATGTTCTTATGGGACTAAACAGGGATTCTGAACTAAAAACAGTATTTAGCGATAAAGGAGAGATTATCCAGGTGCCTGAAGAAGGACTGGTAATAAATGAACGTACTGCCAAAAAATTAAATCTTAAGGTAGGCGATAAGGTAGAATTAGAGACTAAACTGGGGCTAGGGCCTTCCCAGGAGGCCCGGGCAAAAGTAGTTGGGATAAATGAACAGCTTTTTATGGCAGGAGGTGCTTTTAGTTCACTAGAAGCAGCTAACCGGATCTTAAAAGAGCAAAATGTAATTACTGGTGCTATGCTAAAAGTGAATCCTGAGCTGGAACCAACCATAGAAAAACGGTTAAATAATATGACCGGAGTTGCTTCGGTTATGAGCAAGCAGAATGAACAAGATAACCTCATGCAGCTTATGGACAGCATGATTTACTTTATAGGAGTAATGTTTTTTTTCGCTATTGTACTGGGATTAGCCATAGTTTATAATTCCTCGATGATGGCTTTTAATGAGAGAACAAAGGAGCTGACATCTTTAAGGGTAATAGGGCTAACCCATAATGATGTTTCCGGGCTGTTGTTTAAGGAAACTTTTTTACAATCATTGGCTGGAGTTGCTGTAGGATTACCTGCAGGCAGGATTATGGGGGAAGCTTATGTTAAAGCAGTAAGTACCGATCTATACAGTATGCCGGTAATAGTATACCCAGAGTCATATATTCAATCGGTGCTAATTGCTTTAGTGTTTATTTTTATAGGGCACCTTTTAGCAGTAAGGCGGCTAAAAAATATCGACTTGGTTGAGGTATTAAAAAACCGGGATTAAGGGGGAGAAAAAAATGAAACGTAAAATTGTATGGGGTAGCATTATATTGGTTGTTATTGTTGGGGTATTAGCGGCTTTCACCCGGGGCGGTCAGGAAGTACAGGTAATAGAGATTGAAAAAGGAGAGCTGGTAAAACAGGTAGAAGAAATCGGGTATGTGCAAGCAGTTGAGGATTATGAAATCCAGGCTTCACAAACCGGTAGAGTCACTCAGGTTTTAATACAGACAGGTGATATTGTAGAAAAAGGACAAAAGCTCATGGTTCTGGAGAATCTTGATTTAGATAGTGAGATGAGCTCGATTAATTCACAATTGGAGGGTTTGAAAGCTGAGATAAATGCAGGAGAATTAACCCAAAACAGCACCCGTTTAGAGTTTGAGATAGCCGAAAAGGATGTTGCCAGGAAAGAGCAGCTTTTGAGTGCTGGAGCCATTTCCCAGGCGGAATACGATAACAGCTTATTAAACTTAACGAATATTGAAAAATCCCTTGCCAGCCAGGAAGCCTATATTAATAACTTAAGATCACAGCTAGGCAATCTGAATAAAGTCTACCAGGATATTAATACAAAAAAACAGCAGCTTACAGTCACCAGTCCGATAGCCGGGCAAATACTATCGATGCCGGTTGAAAAAGGCCAAATGGCTTTCGCCGGTACGGTTTTAGCCCAGGTAGGGGGCTCAGAGCTTATGGAAATTAAAACCGATATTTTGACCGATGATCTGGCAGAGGTTAAAGAAGGTCAAAAAGCCTATATTTCTGCTTCCATATTGGGAGATGAAGTTTTGACCGGCACGGTTCGCAAAATTTATCCCCAGGCACACGAAAAAGTTTCTGCCCTTGGAGTAATACAGCGCCGGGTAACAGTTATTATTGCACTGGATGAACCTGGGATACTCAAACCGGGATATGAAATACGAGTATCTATAGAAACCATGGTAAAGCCTGATGTAGTGTTGGTACCCCGGGAATCAGTACGTATCAGGGATAATGGAGACTGTGAAGTATTAGAAGTTGTTAATGACAGGGTTGAATACTGTGCTGTTGAAATCGGGGATAAAAACCAGGAATTATATGAAGTTATTGAAGGTTTAGAACCTGGGGACCTGATTATTCATGATGCCGGCAATGTTATTGACGAAAAAACCAGGGTTAAGCCAGTAAAGAACCCAATCAAACGATAGTCAAGCAATAGTTGAGCAGTGGTTTAACAATTGTTTAATTAATTAACCACAGATGCACACAGATTGTTTTGTCCTGAGACCCGGTGATCGGTGCTCAATAAAACCACAAATGAAAAAAGCATTTTAAATCTAACCACAGATGAACACAGATCCCCACGATTTTTTTGTTTTTGTTTTGGCCTGAGACTGGTGATTGAAGTTCACCAATAATAACATCAAATCTGTGTGTATCTGTGTTCATTTGTGGTTTAAAACATTACTTTTTTTTCTCCAGTCGTTGTGTCCTCTGAACATGGGTGGTTAACAACATAAAAAAATTTATAATTATATTAAAATAGTTTGACTATTATTGACTATTATAATGAGGCGTATTATAATTATTACCAGGGCAGGGGTATGAATCATATAACACTGCTGGAAATGCGGTTAGAAAATTGTTTTTACTATCACATCTGATGATTACAATTTTGTTTTATCAATACTTAGAAAAATACCTTAAAAGGGGGTAATGAAAAATGGCTAAAGCAGTTGGAATTGATTTAGGAACAACTAATTCAGTTGTTGCGGTTATGGAAACAGGAGGTCCGGTAGTTATTGCTAATGCTGAAGGTTCACGTACTACTCCTTCGGTAGTTGCTTTCAAAAATGATGGCGAAAGGCTTATTGGACAGGTTGCTAAAAGACAGGGAGCCTTAAACCCTGAAAACACTTTTTATTCAGTTAAGCGCTATATAGGCAGACGTTATTCAGAAATAGAATCAGAGCGCCAATTGGTACCATATCCAGTAGTTTCAGGCCCAGGTGATGCAGTCCGGTTTAAAATCAGAGATAAACAATATGCCCCAGAAGAAATATCGGGTATGATCTTAAAAAAACTGGTTGAAGATGCATCAAAATACCTGGGAGAAAAAATTGTTGATGCAGTAATAACAGTACCGGCCTATTTTAATGACGCCCAAAGACAGGCAACTAAAGATGCTGGTACCATAGCCGGTTTAAATGTCCTGCGGATTATTAATGAACCTACAGCGGCTTCACTTGCTTATGGAATGGATAAGAAGAGTAATGAGACTATATTGGTTTTTGATCTGGGAGGGGGGACATTTGACGTCTCAATCCTGGAAGTTGGTGATGGCGTATTTGAAGTCAAATCAACTAATGGAGATACCCATTTGGGTGGTGACAACTTTGATAAAGCCATTGTTGACTGGCTGGCAGATGAGTTTAAAAGAGACTATAATATTGACCTGCGGAAAGATAAACAGGCTTTACAACGGCTAACAGAAGCAGCTGAAAAGGCTAAGGTTGAACTTTCAAGTGTCATGGAAACCCAGGTTAGTTTGCCATTTATTACAGCTGATGCCAGTGGGGCTAAACACCTGGATATAAAATTGAGCCGGGCCAAATTTGAGAATTTAGTTCATGAATACCTGGAACGTTTACGCAAGCCGATACAGGAAGCTATGGCAGATGCCAAATTATCGGCCAGAGATATTGACCAGGTAATTCTGGTAGGAGGATCAACCCGGGTACCAGCGGTACAGAAGCTGATTAAGGAATACACCGGGAAAGATCCTAATATGTCGGTTAACCCGGATGAAGTAGTAGCACTGGGTGCAGCTATCCAGGCAGGAGTACTGGCCGGGGAAGTAAAAGATGTAATACTGCTTGATGTTACTCCACTTTCTCTAGGGGTTGAAACAATGGGAGGAATAATGACCAGGGTAATTGAACGCAATACTACTATCCCCGCACGCCGCAGTGAGATATTTACTACTGCAGAAGATAACCAACCTGCGGTTGATGTCCATGTTCTGCAGGGAGAACGGGAGCTAGCCAGGGATAATCGGTCCCTGGGCAAGTTTAAACTGGAAGGGATTCCTCTTTCACCACGCGGGGTACCTCAAATCGAAGTGACTTTTGACATAGATGCTAATGGTATTCTTAAAGTAAGTGCTAGGGATAAAGCCAGTGGAAAAGAACAGACAGTAACTATAAGCGGTTCTTCAAACCTGGATAAGGAAGAAATTGATCGGATGCTAAAAGAAGCAGAAGCTAACAGTGACGCTGATAAAAAACGGCGTCAAGAGGTTGAAATGCGCAATGAGTGTGACAGCCTTTGCTATAGAGTAGAGAGACAGTTAACAGCAGTTCATGAACAGCTGGCTGTCCATGAGAAAGCCCGGATAGAGGATCTATTAAAACAATTAAAAGAAGCGTTAAAAGCAAATACCAGGATAGAAAACCTGCGCAGTTTACATGATGAGCTGGAACAGGCTGCGTTTAGCATGGAAAACCTGAAGCAGGCAGAGGGCTATTCAACGAGTGATAGCTCAAAACAATCCCGGGCCCCGAGCGATGATGTAGTGGATGCCGATTTTGAAGAAAAATAAGAAAGTATAGGAGTTGTAATCTATGGCAGTAGAATACCAAGATTATTATAAAATCCTGGGAGTTAAACGTGAAGTTTCAGAAAAGGAAATAAAGTCAGCTTATCGCAAACTGGCGAGAAAATGGCATCCTGATTTGCATACAGGTAAAAAGAAAGCTGAAGCAGAAGAAAAAATAAAAAAGATTAATGAAGCCTACGAGGTTTTAAGCGATCCTGATAAGAGAGAAAAATATGATCGTTTGGGCAACAGCTGGCGGGCAGGAGAGAATTTCCAGGCTCCACCGGACATGGATGGAGTATATTTTTATACCAATAGCGATTTTGATATTGGTGATTTAGGCGGTTTTAGTGATTTTTTTTCTACCTTGTTTGGAGGCAGCCAAACAGGTCGGGAAAGAAAAAGCGATGTATACAGCACTCCGGTACCCGGCCAGGACATTGAAAGTGATATTGAGCTTACACTTGAAGAGGCCTATAAAGGAGTAACCCGTGCTGTGCGCTTATCCTTAAGCTCAATATGTCCGGATTGTCATGGAAGGGGAATGATAAACCGGAACTTCTGCAGCCGGTGTGGTGGTACCGGCAGTATCCCGGAAGAAAAAAGCCTGGAAGTGAAGATCCCTGCCGGGATATATGAAGGAAACCGCATACGTCTGAAAGGACAGGGGGGAGAAGGTATCGCCGGTGGGCAAAAAGGGGATCTATATCTTAAAGTACACCTTTTACCCCATCCGGTATTTGCGGTAAAAGGCCGGGATATTGAAAATGAAATAATTCTGCGTCCCGAACAGGCAGTTATTGGAGATAAGATAATTGTTCCCACCCTGGATAATAATGTGAAAATGACAGTACCTCCTTTAAGCCGCAGTGGGCAAAAACTGCGGCTTAAAGGCAAAGGACTGCCGCTAAAAGAAGGTGGACGGGGAGATCAATATGTGAGGTTGAAGATAGATATTCCTGCTAACCTTAGTGAAGAAGAGAAAAAATTGTACCATCGATTAAAAGAGATTAGAGAAAAGTAGGGGTGTAGCATGACTTTAATAAAGATTTATTATCATAGTATTGATGAAAAACTACCCTTATCCCAGCTGGATTTTCACCCTGAACTGCTGGAGATACTTGAAGAAATGGGTATTGTT
>CAYZYO010000034.1:0-20352 GCA_964482585.1 uncultured Syntrophomonadaceae bacterium
TTAGAGCCACTTCTCGCCGCAGATCGCTATCCTGACACATACGATGGAACTCATGCTTGAAAAGAATAGCTTCTACTTCAATTCCGTTCATCAAGATAACCCGAGTTTTTGTATAAGGGTCTACCGTTTGTTTATCATATGGTTTAGGGTAGATCGTTGTCCAGTCGTTAATTCCATCTTCAATTATCATTGGTTTATGTTCAAATGGGTTCAATAGATCATCTCCTTATTAATCTAGAATTCTATATTATTGTTTGGAGAATATATTATTTTATTCTATTAGAAAAAAGGTAAAAACAGGTTTTAATCACTGATATAGATGTTATGAGATAGTTTCTTATTGTGTTTTCAATTGTTTTCTCATCAAACAAGTCCGGGTAAACGATTGTGGGTAAAAAAAATCTATTGATAAAAGTATATAAATAGCCCAATTCAGCTTGAAGGTCAAGGTGATCTTAATAGTTGATTTAATTTTGAGTGTTTTTTTGCATAATTGTTTGCCCATATATACCTAAAATCCATTAATGAAAAGGGTTAAGGCCTTAAATCACGAATAGAAAATAAAGAATCTCTATGTATTGTAACGTATGAAAAAGGCTTTTTTCCTTGAAAATAACAGTAATTAAGGGGTTGGAAACCATTTTAAAAAGAAAAAACAGTTTATTTTTAGTAATTCTTGTTTTATTAGTAGTGGGGCTTTTTTATAGCTCGGGCCCAAATCTGCAGGAATTTATAGTTTTTATTATTTTGACAGCACTGCTGGGAACTTCAGCTTATTTCACCAGGTATTACTACATGACAGACAGAAAGTCTCTCAAACAAAGTATAATTTCTATTTGCATGTCTTTTATAATTTTTACAGTATATTATGTGGCAGTAAATGAGCTAACCGGGTTTTTATTAGACTATACTGTTATAGTTATGATGTTTTTTGCCCTATTAGTCTCTACGTTATGGGAGAGATTGAATTTAATCAAGTTGGAAAAGGGGGTGTTGGTATTGACCCTGGTTGCTGTCCTTGGGGTGATGTATTATGAAGGTACAGTAACCACACCAGCCACTGCTATCCAATTTTATCGCTCAGAATTGGAGGAGGGGCTCGATTATGAGAATATTCGGAACCTGCTTATGAAGGATTACCAGGAAGAATTTACGACAGAACGCTTCAATGAGTTAAAACCATACCTGCAGCAAACCCCTTTAAGATATAACCAGCCAGCTATATTAGAATTCAAGGATGGGCAGCTGGTTAGATTAGAGGTTTCTCATGACCAGGATAAATTGCTGCGTATCAACAAAATTGAACTGCTTCCAGAAGAGATAGCTTCGTATTTTAGATTTTATCCCCTGGAAATTGAGCGTCAGGCCAGTTTTCCCCGGGGTAAGGAGGCAGATGAAGCAATTATAGGAACCAGGGGAGCGTTTGTTAGCCGGGCTAGTTTTTATCAGGAAAGGGAGTGGTATGAACAATTGTTAAATGTCTTTGGAGAAAAAAGAGTTTGGGATGAACTGTGGAAAGAGCTGGATGGTTTACGTGCCCCGGAAGGTCCTATACAGGGGGCAGGCACCAACAAAGATGGATATCTGGAGTTCAGGTTCCATGAGGAATGGAAAGTAGACCAGGAGGTGTTAGATGAGGTATATGCATTGTTTAGTAATAAAGCCCTTGAACATGGTATTAAGGATCTCCCGGTGGTTTTTAAATTCTAATATAAAGCCATTAACATTAGCGTTACATTTGCGATGTAGGAATCAAATTATCCTTTGATAACCCCTGCTATTGTTAAATTTAGTATAATGGTAGAATGTTTGAAGAGTTGCCAGTTTAATAAGGCTAGACGATGGAGTGTGGCATGTTTCAATAACTCTTTTGATTATAAATGTTGATTATTATTTCTATGAACAGGTTGGGTAGATCTAAAACATATTTATAATAGATATATAATTTATTAATTGACATTTGTAGTGTAAGAATTTATACTAAAAATTGGATAGTAGATAAATTTAATAAGAAGATTAATGGTGGCTTACAGAGGTACCTAATGGTGGCTCATAAGAAACCAATATTTCTGGTGCTTGGTTCGTATTATCCGGCACTATAAATATTGGTTTTTTTGTCTCTACAACTATTTTAGTAGTTCAATTACTGGGGAGGAGAAAGAATGGCTCCGCAAATGAAACTTGTAAGAAACTCGGCCAGACAACAGGGTTCCGTCCTGAGTGAATCGCAGCGTCGCCAGCTTCAACATGAATTTAAATTATATATGGAACAGTATTTTAAGAAAAAACTGGGTAAAGGTGTTGATTATACAAAAATTGTTATTTGGGATGATATGCTGATCATCCGCGGGGAAGGGTTCTTAACGGAACCAGAAAAATTTATAGTTGAAACCCCTTCTGGAAGAGAGGTGGTAAGAGCAGCCCGAATGCAGGTAGTTAAACAACATACTATTGATAATGTAAACTATTTCGAAAGCAAATTGGAGGCGAAAGCCATACACCATGCTTATGAATTAGAACCTGAAAATGACTTTTGGATGCACGTAATTGTATTCGATAGGATTCTGGCTACAACTATATCGGGCAATGAAAAATAAACATTATAAAAGAATAGTTTGGTAGTCTAGCGAGAACCTTACGGGGGGCTCCAAGGGAGACCGGTGTGTTATAAAGCGCTTAATATGTGTTTCAACTCGCCGGCTTTTTGTTTTTATGGAAGACCGAAACGACAGTACTTAAAAAGAAAGACTAAAATAGCAGTTAATTACAAGGAGGTAATTTTATAATGGCAGATACAATGAAAGCCCTGGTTTACCGTGGCCCCGATAAGATCGGTCTGGAGGATGTACCAGTACCAAAAATTGTTGAACCTGATGACGCTATAGTAAAAGTAACTACATCAACCATCTGTGGTACAGATATTCATATCTGGCACGGCGGAATGCCGGAAGTAGCTCCGGGAAGGATTATCGGCCATGAGTTTGTGGGCGAGGTAGTAGAGGTTGGTCCCGCAGTTAGAAATGCCAAGGTTGGGGACAAGGTTGCTGTATCTTGTGTTACCCAGTGTGGCGAGTGTTTCTACTGTGTACGCGGCATTTATTCCCACTGTACCACCGGCAGTTGGATTTTCGGTTACATGATCGACGGTTGTCAGGCTGAATACGTACGGGTTCCTCATGCCAACCTGGGAATGTTCGGTATCCCCGAAGGCTTAACCGAAGAGGATGTATTATTCGTAGGTGATATTCTTTCCACTGGTTATTTTGGTTCTGAACAAGCCAACATTGAACCTGGTGATACAGTTGCCGTAATGGGTGGCGGGCCGGTTGGAATGTGTGGTATGGCTACTGCCCGTTTATGGGGTCCCTCCAAAATTATTGCGGTGGATATCAACCAGGAACGTTTAGATTTTGCAATAAAAAATGGTATTGCTGATGTTGGAATTAACCCGAATAACGTAAATGTCGGTGATGCCATTAGAGAAATGACTGAAGGCCGTGGTGCTGATGCTACTATTGAAGCCAATGGTTTTAAACCAACTTTCGATATGGCAATCGATGCCGTAAGACCGGGTGGAACTGTTTCCCTGATCGGCGTTTTTGAAAAACCTCAGGAACTGGCAATGAATACCCTGTGGATTAAAAACATTCGCATCAGCATGGGGCTGGTAAAGGCCAACCGGATTCCCGAATTAATTAGGCTAATTAAGGCTGGCAAGATCGATACCAACTTCCTTTGTACTCACCGTGCACCTTTAAATGATATTGTTAATGGCTATGATATTTTCGGTGGTAAAAAGGATGGCTGCCTGAAGTGGATAGTCACTCCTTATAAAAAATAAAATATCTACTAACTAATCACTCACCTCAGGATTTATGTTCAAGCCAAGAAGCACCCACTTTCAGGGGTGCTTCTTGGTATATACCAATAATAACTGGTGTTACACCGATAATTTCTTTGCTGTAACATAACACATTGGCGTTATAGTGTATCATGTCTTCAATTTCAGCTCTTCGTAAGTCTTTTGCTGCCAGTAAATCCTTAACCGCTGACTCCAGTTCGCGAGTTTTCCCCGACCAGACTATTTTTACCAGTTCTGTACGGTCTTTAATTTTAAAACTCAGGATGCCCCCAAATCATTCCGGAATCGAAACTTCTATTCTGACAGGTGATTTCGGAAATAGGATCATAGATAATTGAAGGTACCGGAAACAGAATTACCGGAAAAGACAAAAGTGGTTGAAATAAAAGGGGAGAATTTGAATTACTGGAAACAGAGCAGCCAGGAGATAGAAGAAACTCCTTATCTCTCCTTTTGGTCAGGCAAAGTCTTGAATCAGTTTTCTCATTTCAGTCAACATCTGTTTTCTGGCTTCGTCGCTTACTGTGGGAACGGCAAAGAAATTATGTTGCTTAAATTCTTTGAAGCCAGTAAACTCAAAAACTGCTTCAGTTACAGTATTATTCAGGGTTGTAAGCAGCCCCGTTGTTTCCGCAGTTTTCTGGTCGGATCCAGAAGTGGTGATAAGCAGCCCCTTTTTGCCTTTAAGCAGTCCTTCGGGACCCTGGGGAGTATAACGATAGGCAAACCCTGTAGAGAAGACCCGGTCTATATATCCCTTTAATATAGCCGGTATTGATTGCCACCAAACCGGTCCCTGCAATATTATAAGATCGGCCCAGCTCACATCAGCTTGTTCCTGCTTAATGTCTGCGGGCAACTGGCCGGTTTGATAACCCTGAAAATCCTGCTCCCCCAAAACCGGATTGAAATTCATGGCATACAGATCCTTGACTTTTATCGAGCCCCCTTTTTTTTCAATTTCCTCCTGTATTGCCTGGGCCAAGGCGGCATTAAAGCTGAGGAGATTGGGGTGAGCATATACCAATAAAGTATTCATAAAAAGCACCTCCTGTATTTTTCCCAATTATCACCTTATGGACCAATTATATCCATACACTCCGGATTATGTCAAACCTAAGGCTGCAAAACTGGTTTATCCTGCCTGCAAAGTATCGGTAACAAGATTCAATCATTTGCAGATCACTGAACCTTACCAAGTAGTTCCTGTTACCTCCTGGGAATAACACCCCAGTATTTCTTACTTTAATTGATTCTGCTGTTGTTATTGAACCTTATTATACTGTTGGTTTTGCTGTTGATTACCCTGTTTTGACCATTGACAGTGGGACCTGCCGGCCTTACAGGTTTTAATCACTTATATAGATGTTGCTGTCCGGCTATGCTTCGATGAAATTTCTAATTGAATATGCAATAATGTATATAATACATACTAGTATATGAGCTGGAGGGAAGGGGAAAGATGGTTGATTTCTATACCAGGTGTAGCGAAGTATTAATGGTTATCTTAGTTTTGTTGCCAATTGTCGTTTCAGTTTTACACTATCTAATTATTGGCCCCAGAGGTGTTACTCTTGATCCTGACAAGAATGTTATCCAAAGGTTCTCAATGGCAGAGCGAATATTTCATTTTATCAAAATGCTGTCTTTTGGTGTTGTTGCAGGAACAGGTATATTCTTTGTACTCTACGGGGGAAGTAAAGTTTCAGGAATTACCCACAGTACTAGCGGCGGCATATTGTTGATAATGTCTGTATGTATTTTGGTGATCTGGTTTAAACCTGGTTTATTCAAAAAATATGATAAAGTATGGTTAACACGATTGGGTGGATATTTATCAAAAGAAGAAGTATCATTACCATCTGGTAGATTTAATGCTGGACAAAAAATATTTTTTTGGTTAAGCATTTTGTTTTCTTTAGTTTTAGCCGGTACCGGAGTCAATTTGATGAGAAGCATGATGGCAAAAACAACAGTAAATGGTATGGTGTTAGTAGTCCATGGTGTGTCCGCCGCCTTGCTGATAGCAGTTGTTATAGGGCATATATATTTATCTTTGTGGGTTAATAAGGGAACTTGGAGGGTGCTAACAAAAGGAAAAGTCTCGAAGGAATGGGCAGAATGCCATCATCCTCTATGGAAATATTGAAGTTAACCGTACCCGGGAGGCTAATAAAAAGTTGGAAGCAAGGGTAGGTAGCAGGAAGACCATCCCCTTGCTTTTTACGTTTTAAAAGGGATATGAGTTTGGCCGGTTCGCGTTTAGCCCCTGCACCATCCAGCAAAATATAAATAGAGACAAACGGGGCATTATTATTGACTGGCCGGAGAATAAAGTCTTCTCTACGATATAAAAATTAGGGTTTTTGCAGTGCAGTGGCATTAAGGGCAAATTTATTACCTTATATTTACTGTTCTTACCGCAAATGTTAATTCATATATTTAAACACAGTTAGCTAAATAGAAGAGCGGGTAAGCATAGCAGAAATCAGTATAGGGGTTTAGTTTAATAAGACATTGATATATATGATGAAGTATGTCATCGGTTGGTATCTTTCTATTGTAACATTAGTAAGCTGTGCACCATAAAGTGTTAAAAAGATCTATGCTCTGTTCGTTAAAAAGCCATTTTAGGCAATTAAGTACCGAGAAAGGAGATAATAAAGTGGCCTATTGGTTGTATTGCCAATCCTGTGAACAGTGGAGCAAATCGACAACTCCCATGTCAGATGATAAGTCCTGTTCTTTTTGCAGCAAGCCGTATGTTTCCGTCGTCAAATCTTCTATTAATTCCAATCTGGATCAGGAAGTCGCTGAAAATTCGAGAGAATTAGAACAAGATATTGAAGCCTTGGAAATTCCTGCAACAATGGAACCAGATACATCAGAAAAAGTGGATATCAAGGAAATCTTCCCGTCACAAGAAATAACAGAACCTGCAGTAACACCAGACATCTCCGAATCCATTGGTTTACAGGAAGTAGAAACACCTGAAATACCGGAAAAAGATGAAATTGTTGAGATAAGGGAAGAATTCGAATCGCTGGAAACAGAGAGCAGCCCGGAAGATGAAGAAGCTTTTGAAAATGCTGATCTGACTGAAGAACTGGAAACAAATAACACAGATCCTAAAGAAACAAAGCCCAAAATGACCAGAACCCACGAAAAATTTCTGGAAAAAAAACGACGCATGAAGAATTCCCCTTAATTTGATCCGGACAGTCTTTTAAAACCAGGTTTTTCCCAACACTTAAAGGCGTTAGGACCGATTTGTCTTAACGCCCTGAACCTCTCTATGCTCAGCCCTGCTTTTCTTGATATCGGCTTATCATTGATTCCCGGAAACAATAATAAAGGGCCCATCCAGGATCTAACAGTGATTTTTTTATTTTTCTGGAGGAATAATTGTAGGGCTCGGACTAGATAGAGAATCTATGATACAATAGCCACTATATACGTTTTTAACTGCATATTTAAAATGATATAAATGTTAGGTGAAATATTCTAAAATTATAATATAATCGAAAACCTTCTGCCAACTTGGCCTACTTGGCCTAATAGAAAATTTCCCGAAGATACTTTAAATAGCAAAATTGTTTTTTCTGAACGGAGGAATATATTTGGTTAACAAATTTAAGTTAATTTTTATAATAACTATAATTACATCTTTACCTATCGGATGCAATATTGTTGGCTCCAGTGACAAAGAAGGTTCTACTAATAAAAACCCTCCCATAAGTGAACAAAATCCTATCAAAGAACAGATTGGGAAGATGAGTCTGGACGAAAAAATAGGTCAAATGATGATTGTAGGATTTGATGGATACACTGCTGATGAAGGCATTAAAGAAATTATTGAAAAATATCATCCAGGTGGAGTTATTTTGTTTAAGCGAAATATCAAAGACGGAAACCAGTTATTATCTTTATTAAACGAATTAAAATCTATAAATTCGAGTAATGAAATTCCCCTTTTTCTATCTATCGACGAAGAGGGAGGAAAAGTGTCTAGATTGCCTGATGAGTTTGACAAAATTCCTTCAAGCGAGACTATCGGCCAAGTAAATAATGAAGATTTATCCTATAACATAGGAAAGATACTCGGCAGAAAATTAAAAGCATTAGGATTTAATATGGACTTTGCTCCTGTGCTGGATATAAATAGTAATTCGGAAAATCCTATTATTGGAGACAGAGCATTTGGTGATAACGCCGAAATTGTAACTAAACTTGGAATTGAAACGATGAGAGGTATACAGTCAGAAAAAGTCATATCCGTGGTCAAACATTTTCCCGGCCATGGGGATACATCGGAGGATTCCCATATAGGTCTACCCCGAGTAGATAATGACTTATCCAGGCTTGAGAGTCTGGAGCTTATACCATTTAAAGAGGCTATCAATAATGGTGTAGATGCCGTTATGATCGCCCACATACTAATGTCTGAAATAGATCCTGAGAAACCGGCCTCTATGTCCAGAACGATTATATCTGATATATTAAGAAATCGCCTTAATTTTAATAAAATCATAATAACAGACGATATGACAATGGGCGCAATTTTAGACAACTATAATATAGGAGATGCGGCTGTACAATCTATAAATGCTGGTATAGATATAGTGCTAGTCTGTCACGGTTATGACAACGAAATAACTGTGATAAAGGCGGTAAAAGAGGCAGTGAAGAATGACATTATATCAGAAGAAAGAATCGATGAAAGTGTATATAGGATTTTATCGTTAAAAGAAAAATATAATATCAATGATAATATTATAGATTCAATTAATACCCGGTCTATAAACGATAGCATTAGGAGTCTGCTGGAAAAATATATTTCGCCGTTCTAATCGTCGTTTTAAAAAGGGAATTGTTAGCTTGATCTAGGGTGGAAGATGTTTTGAGGTTTGCCGTGTTATACAAGAGATAATGGCGCGAAAGTGGCCTTTTTATCCGCCTTTTCCTTAGCTTTTTCCATTACAATTAGATTTTTTCAAATAAAATAAAGTGTTCCATCATTAAAATCACCCAATAATTATTAAGCTATGCCATAGGCAGCATTCATCTCGAATTATTGGGCGATTTTTCATTTGTCAGGTATTTTAATTTTTATTTATGCACCCTGGTTTATTTTATATATACTAGTTAAGGCTTATGCTATTTGACTGCTGTTTTCCGTTTACGTAGTTGCCAAACTAGCAAACCGCAGGTAACAACTATTCTTGTTAGAAAACTTTTATAGATTTTCCGTTTTGAATAAATTGAAGGATGATCGGCATATTTTCACTTAAAATATTGAAATTTTTACTGATTATATGTTCTATCTTACATAAACTCAAGTAGTGGTTAGGATAGAATTTTTCTCTTTTATAATTTGGTAGAGAAAGTGATTGCCATACTTCACAGCCCTGGAAAGGGTTAGCTGTTCCAATGAATAGTTTATTACTATTATCTACATAGAGTATTCTTCCGCCATAGTTATTTGGATTTCCTAGCCCATCGAAAAATACAGGACTGAAGTGAATACCGTCTTCAGATGCATACAGATCAAACCCGATTGGATAGCTAATTGTTTTTAATATCTCCACTACGCTTCGGTATATTTTTATTATTAAATTTATTAGTGTCGAGCCAAATGCTTGTTCTAATGCTTCCCGGTTTGCCAAAAGGATAGTCAGTATTACTTCCATATTACTTGAATCATCAAAAGTACTTATGAGCAATTTCCGGTTAAATTCTTGTATTTGCCAACCATAAACATTAAATGGATTATTAAACCCGGATCCAAGCCCGGAAAGGCTTGTGTATTCAGGTGTTAATGGATTTCCACCTACAATCACCTGCCAATTATCGTATTCATCAATTCTAATGATATCGCAGCCCATAGGAATTAACCAGGCTAGCGGCAGTGGTTTGGTTGCACTTACATAAAGATGATCATTGAATACTCCAATACCTAAAGTGAACTGGTTGGCAGGATTTCCAAATCCCTTATCAGCTACAAGGGTCCAGTCATTTAATAGTGGCTCTTTTCCATTTGTTCTCCAAACTTGAACCCCATCTGAACCGATTGTGGAAACATATATCCTGTTATTAAACACTGCCATGTTATATATGCCATTATGTGGGTTTTTGTTAGGATCAAACCCTGGAACGGATGGGTCAATAAGAAGCTGCCATGGATAAAATTCAGGATCAGGGCTGCTATATAGTAATGCTGCACTTTCATCCAGTTCATTTACGGTAGCTAAAAATACTTTTCCATTATGAGTTACCATTGCTCTTGAGGAAGTCCCTTGCAAACCAGAGCTGGAATCCAGTATAAACCAATCAACACCATTGGTAGTTTTAAGTATCTGCACCGTGCTTCCAAAACCGGCAGCATAAATACAGGAACTACCTGCAAAAGGCCTATGACTAATCATGAACCTGAAACCGACAATTCCGGATGGGAGAGGAGCTTTATATACTTTTTGCCAGGGTACTATTCCGTCCTTCCTATATCTCCAAATTTCGGCCTGATTATTTACAGGAGCGGCCGGATTTATCAGTGCCGGGAGGTTTGTATTGGCATAGATCAGACTGATAATATTTATGAGTATATTACGGCCGGTACCTACATAAATATAATCTCCTAACTCACTCATAGACCAGGCATAGTTATTTTGTCTGCCATTAATAAGGTTTTCGGTATCAAAACCATTAACCGGAGTTAAATTATTGAAAAATTTCACTTTTATTCCTCCTTTCTACTATAATGTATGCTTAATCTCCAAAGATGCTACGCAAGCTGGATGTGTGAAAAAACTTTTGAAATGATGAAAGAATAGGGCCTTTAAACCTAAAGTGGTTTCTGGTAGGTAAAAAAATGTTGAATATGAGTTTACACATGTGTATAATTATGCCGTAATATAAAAGGAGAATTAAAATGGCCTATATGCAAGCACATGTTAAATTAAATGAATTTGAGGGAACAGTAACAATTAATGAACCGGTTTTACGTTATCCTGGCAACCCAATATTAACCTGCCGTGACGTTAATGAGGTTTGGGGTAATAATGGCCTTTTATATACATACACTGTTCATAATGCAGGAATGGTAAAAATTACAGGTGCGAATGGCAATAATCAAACAATAATGCTTTTTCGTTCTCACATTGCTGATGGTCGTAGTGTAATAGGAAAAGCTGTAAGCGACAATGGCTTAAATGGTTGGCTGGTAGATCCCAGACCTTTTTTATTACCTGCCACAGAGAATGATATATATGCTGAAGGCATGAATATCAACTCTATTATTGAATCTGAGGCCGGCGGTGTGGAAGATATGCGGGTTAATCCCGTTGGGGACGGTTTATATGTACTGACTTACAGTGCATATCACGAACATGTTTCTGATAGAGTCAAGGTTATGATGGCCGTAACCAGGGACTTTAAAACTATTATTCGCTATGGGGCAGTATCCGAACAGGATATGCGCAATGTGGTTATATTTCCTGAACCTGATAGAAATAATACCTGGAGGGCCTTGCTGCGTCTAAACGATAAAGACAGGGAAGTTTCCGGTTCTGGTCACACCGGTGGCTCATTTACAGAAATATGCGCAGGTTTCGCACCAAGTCCTACCGGACCATGGGAAATTGGAAATGTAATCATGAGAAGCGGGTACGGGCCGGGTGCATTCCAGGCTAAGATTGGACCAGGTTCCCCACCTGTTAAAACTCAATATGGGTGGCTGAATATCTTTCATGGTGCACGCTCAACCATGGCTGGTAATCCTTATACCCTGGGAGTAGCATTCCATGACCTGGAAGATCCAATAAATCCAAGTAAAATTCGTATTAGTGCCAAACCGTTATTAATGCCCAGTGCAGGTGATTGTCTAGTAGGAGAGACTGATTATGTCCATGTTCCTAATATCGCATTCAGCTGCGGTGCATTAACCGGCAAAGACAACACAATAGCTATATATTATGGCGGGAATGATACAGTTATGAATGTCGGCCTGGCAAATATAGAAATTCTAAATGAGATGTGTAATGTTTTCCGCCTCGATCCATTGACAGGGAAACATCTATATTCTTTATAAGATTACACCACAGGGTAATAAAATTGAACAATAGGGTCCGCTGAGAATAAGGTGGGCCTTTTTGCTTGGATTGCGTATAATAGATACAACCGTGGATGGAACCACCGTAGAGGCGACTTCAGTCGCCGCCCTTTAATCCTGAATTGCGGCTGGACGGCGACTGAAGTCGCCTCTACGGGATAGGATGAAGTCGCTTCTACGGTATAAGATACGATACAATATAAGAATTAGGGATTAAATTAGAGGTAAAAGTAATATTAGCCCTGGTTATAGGCGTTAGGCTGTAAAGGTACATAAGGAAAATACTAAGTAAAGAACATCCCGGTGTAACAAAACAATAAGGGGGGGGAATATTGTGCAGGCATATGAAATAATGAAAAAGCAGGTTATTAAAGTGAAGGAAACAAATAGTGTACGCTGTGTTATTAAAAAGTTTATTGAACATGGTGTCAGTGGGATTCCGGTAGTTAACGACCAAAACAAAATTGTCGCTTATATTAGTGATGGCGACATTATACGCTTTATTGGTAAAAATAGAAACTATGTTATTGACATGATCGCATTTGTAAGCATTGTCCAAGGAGACGATGTCAATTTTGAGGAGAGGGCTAAACAAATGCTCGATTTAAATGTGTTAGAAATAGCAAATAAGAAAGTAATTAAAGCTGCATGGGATGAGGAGATTGAAAATATTGCAGCTATTTTAGGGAAGAAAAAAGTCAAGAATCTACCAGTAGAGCGTGACGGAGAATTAGTTGGCGTCATCAGCCGTGGAGATATTATCAGGTGTTCCTTTAGATCGTTGCTGTAGAATCACAAAAGGCCAGGTTAGTTTAATTATGTGACGGGCGATAACCTTTAAAAGGGAGAGGACAGGAAAAGCTCTGCCTTTTTCCCTTTATATCGATTAAAAAAACAAAGCACAAAGATACAATAATTGAGGATTTGGCATAATATCTGTTTTATGTTGTTAGAATTCCTGCTTCCTGTAGAGAGACTTTAGTCTGCAGCATGATTGTCATCTGGAGGCAAAACCAGAGCAGCTAAAGATTCTTGCTGAAGTTTAGAACATGTTTTGAATATGCAAAACCCTTGATTAAGTATTTGATAAACCGCTGCAAAATGATGCAATCAAATACTGTTCGGCTTTTTAAAAATGCGGTAATTGCAACCAGGAAAGAAGGAAATTTATGGTCAGTATCCAGGATAATACACGATCGAAGGAAACTTTTAATAAAACGGCAATCATGCTTGTTTTAGTTTCCGGGGCCTTTGCTGCTATTCTAAATCAGACACTTTTAGCAACGGCATTGCCTCACATTATGAGAGATTTAAATTTGAATGCCAATGTAGTCCAGTGGGTACAGTCTGTTTTTATGCTTGTCAATGGTATCATGATACCGATTACAGCGTTTTTAATTGAACGATTTACTACCCGGGAATTGTTTCTTTCTGCGCTTGGGTTTTTTGGTTTAGGCACATTGGTCTGTGCTATATCACCTAATTTTACCTTTTTAATATTCGGGAGAATTCTTCAAGGCTGTGGTGCAGGGATTATAATGCCGTTGATGCAGACTATTTTGTTCCTTATCTACCCAATTGAGAGGCGGGGAACTGCCATGGGAACATTTGGGTTAGTCATTGGTTTTGCCCCGGCCATTGGGCCAACTTTATCTGGTTGGCTTGTGGAACATTTTCCATGGAGAAGTTTATTTTATGTTATTCTACCAATAGTTATTATCGATATTATCGTCGCTTATTTAATTCTCAGAAACGTGACAGAACAAAAAAATCCCCGGGTTGATATTTTATCTATCATTTTATCTACTTTAGGGTTTGGTGGTTTGTTGTATGGATGTAGTACAGCTGGTAATAATGGATGGAGCAGTGAGCAAGTAATTATATCCATTATTATTGGGGCGATAAGTCTGGTAGGGTTTATATTTAGACAATCAAAATTGGAACAGCCCATACTTCAATTCAAAGTGTTTGAAAATAAAGTATTTACCCTGGCAACCATCCTGGGGATGATTGTATTTGTTTCAATGATTGGGGGAGCAATCATTTTACCGCTATTCATGCAGAACATGCTGGGTTTTACCGCATTTGAATCAGGATTAATGCTGCTGCCTGGTGCTCTTATAGTTGGAGTAATGAACCCTATCACCGGAAGGTTGTTTGATGAATTTGGTGCCAGGTGGCTTGCGATTATTGGTTTGTCAATTCTAGTTGTAACAACTTTTATGTTTACCAACTTAACAGAACAAACCACGTTTAATTATTTAACAGTGGTTAATTCTTTTAGAATGCTTGGGGTTGCCATGGTGATGATGCCAGTTACAACAACTGGATTGAACCAGCTGCCAAATGATTTAATACCACACGGCACAGCAATGAATAATACCATGCGCCAGGTAGCAGGGGCAGTTGGTACGGCTTTACTTGTAACGGTCATGACAACCCGGGCGCTGCCTGATCAAGGTATAAATGGACTTATTCACGGGGTGAATGTTTCATTTATTTTACTGGGCATCGCCGCTATAATTGGCCTTGTACTATCATTATTCATAAAAAGTAAACGGACTGAAAGTTCGCCCTCAGAATCCAGCTGATAAAGAAAAGACTAGTAATCTTGTTGCTCAACTTTACGTTTTTGCTTAGAGGTATTATAACAGTGAAAAAACTAAGGCTAATAAACAGCAGAATATTTATAACCTCACTATTGCTTCTAGTACAGCTTTTTTGGTTTATATTTTTCTTAATTAAACTGACAAATTATTCTGCGGCAATAGGTATGGCTTTTTCAGTATTAAGTATTATGATTGTCTTATTCATTAATTTTAAGGAGGAGAATACATCCTATAAGATTGGCTGGATTATTCTCATAATGGCGCTGCCGTTGTTTGCATGGCTATTTTATTTGTCTTTTGGAGATAAAAGACTATCCAAAGGTATGAGAATTCGTCTAAACAGACAACATGATAGAATTGCTGAATTGCTGAAATTAAATAATGGTCTTATAGACGAAATAGCTGAAATTGATGAACGTGCTATAGGAACATGCAGGTATCTACAAGAGAAAAGCCATTATCCACTATACAAGAATACGGCAACCAAATACTACCCTTCAGGTGAAACTATGTTTGAAGATATGCTTATAGAATTAAAGAAGGCGGAGCAGTTTATCTTTCTCGAGTATTTTATTATAGGTGAAGGACTAATGTGGAATAGTATCCTTGAGATACTTACCAGAAAGGCAGCAGAAGGTGTAGATGTCCGAATGATATATGATGATATAGGATCTCTATTATTACTCCCAGGTGACTTTACCAGGAGAATGGAGCAAAAGGGAATTAAATGTATAGCCTTTAATAAGTTTAGACCGATACTTTCCCTCCCTATGAATAATCGTGACCATAGAAAGTACTTGGTTATCGATGGGCATACAGCTTTCAATGGGGGTATTAATCTGGCAGATGAATATATTAACGAGATAGAAAAATATGGATATTGGAAGGATACAGGTGTGCGATTAAAGGGGGATGCAGTTTGGAGTTTTACATTAATGTTTTTAGAAATGTGGAATGCATTTAGCAAAAACAAGGATATTTTAGAAGATTTTAAGCCTTATTTTAACAATATACCAGATTTTGAACCAACCGGATACGTACAGCCGTTTTCAGATTCGCCGCTTGATGATGAAACTGTCGGCGAAAATATCTACATTGAAATTCTGTCACAAGCCAAAAAATATGTTTATATTTTTACTCCTTATCTTATTATTGATACCGAGATGAAATCTTCTCTTTGTATGGCAGCAAAAAGAGGAGTAGATGTTAGGATTGTTACCCCTGGGAACCCAGATAAAAAAATTGTATATAGGTTTACCCGCTCTAATTATGCACCACTGCTGGAAGCGGGTATAAGGATATTCGAATATACGCCTGGTTTTATTCATGCCAAGAGTTATGTTTGTGATGATGAATTAGCAGTTGTTGGCACCATTAACATGGATTATCGCAGCCTGTATCTGCATTTTGAATGTGCCACCCTTTTATATAAAACCAGTTCTATTTTTGATTTAAAAGCAGATGCAGCGGAAACTATATTAAAAAGCAACGAGGTTATACTAGATGACTGTAGACACGGTTTTTTGGGAAACGTGTTTGATGCAGTGATTAGAATATTCGCTCCGCTTTTTTAAAATGGGATTTTAGAAATAGTATCAAGCGATCGACCTTTCTGTTGACTTCTTGATGGCGATTAATACATATAATTGAGTAAATAGATTAAATAATCGTAAATATTAAAAAAAGGGTTTTTGTAGATAATAAAGGAAAACTAGCATAAAAAAGTTTTTCTTTTGGATATAGCTATGTAGAAACCATTGATTAATATATCAGTCTTAGCTAACTTATAAATATATGACTTAATCCTGGAAACATATTAAACGGTTTGTTTGAAAATATTCTAAGAAAGAGTATAGTAATGTAGAGGCAGAAAATACATGCTATGTCAATATGTAAAACCTCGGTACATGTCTCCAGATTTAGCTCAATCATTTTTGCCGGGTTAAAGAGGAATTAATCTCAAATATGTAAAGGAAGGAGCAGGCTATTTAATGAATTGCCTTTTAGAACCCAGACTACCCAGTCAGTTAATTCGCGACATTATTAGAAACAAAAAAGGTAATTTTACTGTTGAGGATTTATTTAGGACTTTTGGTTCTCAGAGTTTTGGCTTAATGTTTATAGTTATGGCCTTACCCTTGACTATTCCCTTACCACCAGGTATAGGATTTATTCCAGCGAGTCTTCTTTGCATCTGGGCTTTTCAGCGAGCATTGGGAGGGACTCAACTTTGGTTACCCAAAGCTATTGGCAAAAGAAAGGTATCCCAGACGATTATTGACAAAATCGAAACTAAAGCACTGCCCCTGTGTGAGAAATTAGAAGGATGGTTCTTTAAAAACAGACAACTAAGCAGCCTTAAAGAAACTGAAATACGTTTAGCATCCTTAGCTGTAGTATTGTTGAGCATGTTAATTATGCTGCCAACCCCTTTTTTGAATTCTATTCCTGCTGTGATAATAATCCTCATGGGTTTAACCATTTTAAATAACAACCGGAGATTGCTCTGGATCAATATGAGCTTTAGCTTGCTGGCTTTGGGTGTTATCGGATCTACTTTGTATCTGGGATCGGAAGTTCTTTTAGAAGGGATTGAAGAATTTATAAAAGAAATTTAAAAAAGTTCTCTATATCTATCTTAGCATTTTTACATGGCTTATAATTGATTGTATTGTTCTTTCTGATCCGCAATAATCACCTCCCTATAAATTTTCAAATCTTATCCCTTATGTAATTTTTAATGCATTCTTTTTGGAAATGCCCTTAATTGATGAAAATATTGGAATGGTTGATTCTTACAAAAAACCTGCGATAAATTCAGGTACTGATTGTATAAGTATCTATTGGTTATGGTAGATAATAATGACACAAGATGTTAACCTGTTTATAGCAAATGAAAGGAGGTTTTGCTGGTGGCAGTTAGGATATGTCCACATGTGTATCAGGTTGGCGGAGGTAACCTTTCTCACCCCGATGATTGCTGCGTCTATTTAGTAGAATCCGAAAAAGAGCTGGCCCTGATTGATGCTGGGGCAGGAAAGGGAAGCGAGCGTATAATTAAAAATATAAAAAACTGCGGTTTTTCTCCTGAAGGGGTTAAATATATTTTGATTACCCATGGTCACATAGATCACATTGGCGGTTTAAAGGATTTACAGGCGAAAACCGGTGCTCTGATTCTGGCCCATGAATTGGAGATTGATGCTATAGAAAATGGCAATCCGGTTTTAACGGCAGCTGACTGGTATGGAGTAAAATACCAGCCGGTTAAAGTAAATCAGGTTATTAAAAAGGATAGTGAAACCCTTACAATGAATAAGATCGAATTTGTCTTTTTACATACCCCCGGGCATACCCCGGGAAGCCTATCGATTCTTTGCTGGTGTGCAGGCTTAAAAGTAATTTTCGGGCAGGACATTCATGGGCCTTTTAATCAGGAGTGGGGATCAGATATTAATAAATGGCGCAGCTCAATGCAGCGACTGGTCAATCTGGATGCAGATATCCTGTGTGAAGGACATTTTGGTATTTACAAGCCGGCAACGGTAGTGCGTAAATATATCAAATCGTATTTGCGCAGATACTAAAAAAGTAAAGAGAAGCAAGGGAACTTGTTTTCTTTGCTTCTCTAATTAACTGTTTTCCAGCCGTCACAGTAAGAGATGGTTCCACCCAGGTAACTTTCCTTTTTAATAATACCATTACACCCGGCACGTGACTTACCAACAGTATTTTTGCTCAATTAATCAGATATCCCCCTGGTTTATCAAACAAGTCCTTTTCCTTATCCCGCCACCGTGATTTCGCATTTCCTGGAGAGTATTTTTGACCGCGTTAACTGGATTTATATTCATTTGTTTGTTCAGGACTGTAAGTTGACCAATCGGCATTCGTAGTATTTTATAAAAGAAAGAGAGGACAGATTTACAATGAGAAAGTTTTTTGCGTTTTTATTGATTGCAGGTTTTCTGATATGTTTATGTGGAACATCTAGTGCCAAACTATTAAAGGGGACTTTTATTGATACTGGAGGGCATTGGGCTGAGAATGAAATCGAGACCGCTTATAACCGGGGCTTAATGCAGGGTGTGGGGACGGACAAGTTTGGTTTTAAAGTTTTTGCCCCTGAAGCAAACGTAAATCGCTATCAATTAGCGGTAGTGTCGGATCGGGCTTTTGATCTAGATTATGGGACAATGCGGTTTATTAAAGAGCCGGTTGCCAGCGATTATTACTCTGATTTAGAAAATGAAGCATGGTATAGTGGAGCGGTGACTTTAGGAGCAATCAACCATATATTTGCCGCGGACGGAGAGTTCAAAGGAGAAAAAGAGGTCAGTAGAATTGAAGCAGCCAGAGGAATTTACCGGGCTTTTCAGGCCAAAGGTATAAGTGTACCGATGATTATGCTGATGCCGATGTATGATGATACTACCGAACTTGCCCAGGAAGATGTCAATGCTATGGTATTTGTAAGCAACACGGGAATTATGAAGGGGCACGATAATCTGTTCCGGCCTTACGATCCGCTAACCAGGGCAGAACTGGCCCGGGTTTTAAATCAGGTGGTAAACCTGATAGAAATGAACCCGGTAGAGGCTGAACCCATTCCAGATATAGAACTAGAGATTAAGGAAGAAAAAAGCGAATCCCAATTGATAAACATAGATCTAAATATTCCGGTGATAAAAGGCTTACAGAATAAAGAAATACAAACCAGGCTAAACCAGCTTTTAGAAAATGATGCCCGGGAACGTCAGAAGGCTATGATTGAAGAAGCTGAGTCTAATTCAGAATATATTCTAACTGAGCCTTATCACACCTATGAACTGGTGAGCCGGTTTAATCAATACTATATTACCGAGAATACCTTAAGTTTTTATGTTGACTATTACAGTTTTACCGGTGGAGCCCATGGAATGACCGAACGGAAGGCCTATAATTTTGATCTGAATACCGGAGAGGAGTTAACCTTAAGTGACTTGTTTGTTGAAAACTTTGATTACACTACAATGATTAATGAAAGGGTACAAAGGGCAATCAACCAGGACCCAGACACCTACTTTACAAGAGAGCATGGTTTTAAAGGCATTACCGGGGACCAGGGCTTTTACCTGGAAAACAATAATTTGATAGTATATTTTCTACAATACGAAATTGCTCCCTACGCAGCTGGGATAAGGACGTTTCCCATACCCCTACAGTCTATAAACCAGAAGTTTGATAATGATAAGACATTAGTTGTGAAACTAATTGAAGACTTTGGCAGTAAACTTAAAAATGTCTCCCTGTTGGCCCCGGACAATGTAGTGAAAAATAGTATACAAGAGAACTATGGCGAGTTTATTTCTCCTGAGCTTTTGGCCAAATGGCAAAGAGACCTGCAGGATATTCCGGGCAGGGTGCTTTCAAGCCCGTGGCCAGAGCGCATTTATATTTCAGAAATGGAGAGATTATCTGATTCTGAGTACCAAATAGAAGGGCAAATTATTGAAATGACCAGTGATGGTGTTGCTGCCAAGCGGCCTATTACTATAACAGCAGAAAAAATTGAAAACAGCTGGCTTATTACTGCCGTGAATATAGGTCCGTATTATGAGAGGGATACCACGGTCTACACCAATAAATAATAATGAGCCAGGGCAACGAACGGTAAATTTTAGAACAAACATCATATATAAGCATAGGTTAAGGGGAGTAAAAAGGGCCTTTTTTGCTCCCCTTAAATTTATTTCTTACAAGAGGTCACTTCCGAACCGTCCCCTTCTTGCAAT
>CAYZYO010000035.1:0-19662 GCA_964482585.1 uncultured Syntrophomonadaceae bacterium
ACCTATAACCAGGATATTCATTTATTTCCTCCTATAAATTATTAAGATAATTCTACATTATCAATTATTTTATAGAAAGTATAGCTCTTTTAAATAAATATTTAAAATCTGATATAAGAAAGTCAAAACCCATATTACTTTATTTACTATGTATCTTTAAGATTCGATTGTTAGATTCCATTTATTTGTTAAATACGAAAACTTTTCCTTCTTTCCTATAAGCAAAAAATCTAGTCATACTACTATTTTCTCTGATTACTTTTATTAATTTCACTTTCTTTTTAAAGATCTCTCGATTGTCTATACTCTGATTATCCCTAATAATCGAATTTGAAAAATCGTCCATTAACAAATGAAAAAATAGTTCAATTTCTTCTTCAGTAAGACTTTTAATATCCCGTAAAAAGCGCAAAAATGTTATTCCTGATACTTCTTTAAAGTCTAACTCTAGAAGAGTGGGTTTTTTATTTGCTAACTTATGAAATAAAGACAGATGGGATACTGTCTTTTTAGTAAAGCTTTTTATCTTTTGATTAATAGTCTTCCCGTTTAATGCAACTTCTAGAATTATTTGATCTTTATCAACCTGATATTTTACTGCATTTAACTCAGGATACTTTAAGGATATAGTAATAAAGATATCTAAGCCCGAGTCATTAGTCATTAACAATCTTCCCCTTTATATATGTAATATACACATTTTCTTCAACCGGGGAAAAAAGTCCTTCAACAAATATTAGGTAATAAATAGAAACCAGGGTAAAAATTTACTCCCCTTAAGGTAACAGAACAGTTAAAAAAGATCTGCTACTTCAGGGGAGTATTGCCAAATACCCTGTTTTATATAGACTTTCTATTTAGCATATTCAACTGATCTGGTTTCCCTTATAACAACAACTTTGATTTGTCCTGGATACTCCAAATCTTGTTCAACCTTAGCAGCAATATCCTTATTAAGGTTAATTGCTGCTAAATCATCAATTTCTTCCGGTTTAACAATTATTCTTATTTCTCTGCCAGCTTGAATAGCAAATGATTTTTCAACACCTTCGAAAGAATTAGCAAGTGTCTCCAATTTTTCCAACCGTTTTATATAGGTTTCCAGAGTCTCTCTTCTAGCACCTGGCCTAGAAGCTGATATGGCATCAGCTGCCTGTACTAGAACTGCCTCTATTGTTTGTGGTTCTATATCACCATGATGAGCTGCTATACAATGTATAACCTCTTTACTTTCCCGGTATTTTTTGGCCAGATTTACTCCTATTTCAACATGAGGCCCGGTCACTTCATGGTCTACTGCTTTACCTATATCATGCAATAAACCTGCACGCTTAGATAAAGCAATATCTACATCAAGCTCAGCTGCTATCATCCCGGCTAGATGTGCTACTTCAATAGAGTGTTTAAGAACATTTTGCCCATAACTTGTACGATACTTTAACCGTCCTAAAAGCTTAATAATCTCATTATGCAGATTAAGCACACCTACTTCAAATGCAGCCTGTTCCCCTACTTCTCTAAGCTCTTGATCCATTTCCTTCATTGCCTTTTCAACCATTTCTTCTATTCTAGCAGGATGAATACGCCCATCAGAAACCAGACTGCTAAGAGCCACCCGGGCAATTTCTCTACGTATAGGATCAAATGAAGAGAGTATTACTGCTTCAGGGGTATCATCAATAATTAAGTCAACACCAGTTAAAGTCTCAAAAGCACGTATATTACGTCCTTCTCTACCGATAATTCTTCCTTTCATTTCATCATTTGGTAAATCTACAACTGAAACTGTGGTCTCAGAAACAACATCAGCTGCACACTTTTGAATCGCCAGAGATACAATATCCTTTGCTCTTCTATTGCCTTCCTCCTTAGCTTTTGCCTCAATGTTCTTAATCATAACAGCAGTATCCTGCCTGATTTGCTGTTCCACATTATATAATAGTAACTCCTTGGCTTCTTCCGATGTCAATCCTGAAAGACGCTCCAACTCTTTGATCTGTTGGGTAAGAATTAGCTGCAGATCTTGCTGGGTCTTTTCAGTCTCTCTTTCTTTTTCCTGCAACTTTTGTTCCTTGTTTTCAATGTTTTCAGATTTCTTATCCAACATTTCTTCCTTTTGAATTATACGTCTTTCTGTACGATCTAATTCTCGGCGCCGTTCACGGATTTCCTTCTCCGCATCGTGCCGGTAGCGGTGAATTTCTTCTTTTCCCTCCAGGACGCCTTCTTTCTTAGCCGCTTCTGCTTCTTTTTTGCCTTTTTCCAAAATCCTTGCCGCTTCTTCTTCTGCAGACCCTATTTTACTCTCAGATATATACCTTCTGCCAAAATAACCTGCAGTTATACCTACAGCCAAGGAAAGAGTAATAACAAAAAAACTAATAAAACTAAATTCTGTGGTTATCTCTTACACCTCCTTTATTATATCTTTTATTTACAAACACAAAAAAACCGAGTTCAAACTCGGTGAAACAGAAATCTCTTACCTTATTAAAATTATCACATTATTACCAAGGTATTACGCTAAATAATTAACTATACAATTAACCCATCATATTCCAGCTTAATACTTTGGCGAGTATGATAACTCACCTTAACCGTTTACAGACAACTTATAATATATATTTATTATTATCGATATATCTATAAATACACCGATTAAACTATCTATTTATAAAATATAAAAATACCAGTGTCTATATGGTCAAGTCACAAGGTGAGACTTCTAACCAGAGTTCTATATAGATTTTAGTAAGTTTCCAGTATAGTGTCAAGCTTCCTCTTTGTTCTTATCTTTTTCCATTTTCTGCTTAAAAGTATCTTTAAGCCTAGTCTCTAGCAGATTATAGAATTCAGGGTTGTTTTTAATATACTCTTTGGCATTTTCCCGGCCCTGTCCCAGTCGTTCACCTTCATATGAATACCATGAACCACTTTTTTGAATAATACCAACAGAAGCAGCTATATCCAATATATCTCCTTCTCTAGATATACCAGTTCCAAACATAATATCAAATTCAGCTAGTTTAAAAGGAGGAGCAACCTTGTTTTTAACAATTTTGGCCTTGGTCCTGTTCCCTAAATGATCAGTTCCTTGTTTTATGGCCTCGCCTTTTCTTACCTCCATCCTTATTGACGAGTAAAACTTTAGAGCCCTCCCCCCACTTGTAGTTTCGGGATTACCATAAATAACCCCTACTTTTTCTCTTATTTGGTTAATAAAAACCGTACAGGCTTTTGATTTACTTATATGGGCAGTTAATTTGCGCAGGGCCTGTGACATCAACCGGGCCTGCAAACCAACATGAACATCTCCCATTTCTCCATCAAGTTCAGCCTTGGGAACTAAAGCAGCTACAGAATCAATTACTACCATATCAATAGCTCCACTTCTAACTAAGGCTTCTGCTATTTCTAATGCCTGTTCTCCACAATCAGGTTGGGATACCAAAAGGTTATTAATATCTACCCCTACTTTCCTGGCATAAAGTGGATCTAAGGCATGTTCTGCATCAATAAAAGCAGCCATCCCTCCCTCTTTTTGCGCCTGTGCTATAGCATGTAGTGCAACCGTGGTTTTACCTGATGATTCTGGTCCAAATATCTCAATAACTCTTCCTCTAGGTAAACCACCTACTCCCAGTGCAAGATCAATAGACATACAACCGGTTGAAATAACATCAATATTCATAGCCCCTGCTTCACCAAGCTTCATTATGGAACCCTTACCAAAATGTTTCTCAATATTTTTAATAGTACTATTTATAGCATCAGCTCTTCCATTAGCCTCGTCTTTATTCATACTACCCCTCCTCAAAACGTATGTTCGATAATTTAGCAAAAGTATATAATTTATTCCTCTAATTGTCAACCTATTATAAATGAGGATTTTGCATAATTGTTTTTTTATCAGCCAGGTATTTTAGTAATGTCATGGCTTTGTTGTAACCTGAATTGCCTGCATGCAATATCTAATACTATACATTGTAAACCAAAAAAATTACGTATTCATCTGTTGTTAGTAAGAAAATAAACTCTTAATGCAATCACCTTACTTAGATAATTTGGCCACGCACTGGTCTGGGGAAAACTGCAACAACCGGATAGAACCGTAGAGGCGACTTCAGGGGCCACCCTTTCATCCTGAATTCCGGCTGTCTGGAGACTGAAGTCTCCCCTACCACTTTCCAACTTTCCACTTTCCACTTTCCCACTTTCCAACTAACCATTCAATACAAAAGTCTCTATAACCTCATACCTCGGTCCCCCGGGAGAAAGCTTGCTTTCCATTAAATTAAATGTCTTTACCCGAAATGGTGGAGTAGAATTTTCTTTATTAATAGCTGCCGCTTTTTCTACCAACTCATCTAACCCGGAATCTGATCGAACCCGACCAATTGTAAGATGAAAACTGCGCCTTTTCTCTGGTTCAAAACCTAACGGGCATAAATAGGAATCAATCCGTTCTCCAAGGAAATCAGCTTTATCCATTTCACCTTCTATTCCCAGCCATATTACCCTTGGTCTAGTTTTATTAGGAAAAAAACCTAATCCTTTAATATTGAACTCAAATGAAGGACAGGATTCTCCTATTAAATACATCTTTTCCCTGATATTTTGATTAAGCTGCAGGTCAATATCTCCCAAAAACTTAAGGGTTAAATGGTAATTAGCATATTCGACCCATTTAACATCTGGTTTTCCGGTATTTAACTCTTTTCTTACTCTATCTGCATATTGTTTTATTTTTTCCGGAATAGGGATAGCAATAAATGTTCTCACTTATTTCCACCTCCACTTATTAAGTGCCTTCTTAATAAATCCAGCGCTGTTTTAGCTGATAACATGCGTATCGAATTCCTATCTCCCACAAAGCGCATTTCTTTAACTCTGCAGAAATCCTGCCCAGCTAAAGCAATATATACCAACCCTACTGGTTTTTCTTCGATTCCTCCATCAGGGCCAGCTAACCCTGTAGTAGCCAGACCAAAATCAACCCCAAATTTATTGACCACAGCTTTCGCCATTTCAGAAGCTGTTTCTTCACTTACAGCACCATACTGCTCTATAGTATTTTCATTTACATTCAATAAAACCTTTTTGGCATCATTGCTGTAGGATGTTACCGATCCCCAAAAATAATTGGAACTCCCGGGCAAATCAGTGATGATTTTAGCAAGCAATCCTCCAGTACAAGATTCAGCCACCGCAACAGTTTTACCAGTATTTTTTAGATATTCAGCGATTTTCGAGGATAGTGTTTCATCATCATATCCAATGAAATTATTGTTTATTATTCTATTTATCCTTCTGGTAATCACATCCATTTTCTCCTGGCTGCTGTTAATGTCTTCTCCTTCAGCAGTTACTTTTATATGTATTTCACCATCTATTGCTAATAAAGCCAGACTACATCCATCCGCATTTTTAAAAACATCAGTCAGCATTTCTTCAACCTGAGACTCTCCAGGTCCAAAAACCTTTATTGTTCTAATAACCGGCCTTTTTATACCCATATAGAATTTTTGTTTAAATAAAGGTTCTACTTCATGGATATACATATTTTCCATTTCCCGGGGTGGGCCAGGAAGCAGTACAAGTATTTTATTTTCTTTTTCCAGATACATGCCGGGGGCTGTTCCCATACTGTTTTTTAATATATTGGATCCTGGAGGAAACATGGCCTGTTTAATATTACTTTTAGCCATACTTCTCTGGCGGCTGGCAAAATACTTTTCAATTCTCCTTACTTCTTCTTCCACTATTTCCATTTTACAGTTTATCACTCTGCAGGCAACCTCTTTAGTTAAATCATCTTTAGTTGGACCTAAACCTCCACTTGATATGACTATATCGGCAGAGTTTAATCCAACTGTAAATGCGGTGGTTAAATGTTCTTCATTATCCCCAATAACACTCTTACCGATTACCCTGATACCCATCTCAGTCAATTTTTTAGATAAAAAAATTGAGTTAGTATCAATAGTAGAGCCTAACAATAATTCAGTTCCTGTCGAAATTAAATAAGCCTTTTTCAATCACACTTCATCTCCCGTAATTTGCTCATATTTATTATAAGCATTTTTACCATCTATATCAGGTTTTTTTTAGTGGGTCAATTGGTAAGTAAAAAGTTGGTAAGTAAAAAGTTGGTGAGTTGGTGGTAGGGGAGGATTCATTTTTTCTTAAATCGCGGTATTGTCTGGTTGGCCGGAGACTAAAGTCTCCTTTATGATACTTTAATTAACCACTGATACACACAGATTAACACGGATTATTATAGGGGTTGGGGTTGTGGTATTAGATAGCGTATGCAGGTAGTTCAGGTTACAGATAATAACAAAGCAGGCTATTCCGCGGAATTAATAAGATAGTGCGTAAGCTATAAAAACAAAAAAAGTCTGCTTAAGCAATTGCTTAAGCAGACTCTAACATCTCAATAAATTGTGTTCTATCAATTGTTTCTTCGCTAAGCACATATTTAGCGATTAGAATAAGCTGTTTCTGGTTTTTATTGAGTATTTCTTGAGTCTTTTTATCTAATTCATTTATTATTTTTTGACATTCCTGATAAAGAGTATCCTGTGGCATATCCTTACAATTCACCACTCCCAGGGTAGATAATCCGGTTTCAACTATTTGTTTGGCTATATCCCAGGCTTGGATATAATCATTTTGAGCCCCGGTACTCCGGTTGCCATATTCTATTTCTTCAGCAATAGCTCCAGCTAAAGCAACCATTATCTGTTTTTCCAATTCTTCACATGTATATAAATACTGGTCATTCTGGGGAGATTTGCGCATAAAACCTAAAGCTCTACCTCTGGGGACAATAGTCAAAGACGAAACCGAACCAGGCTCAACAAGTTCGCTGACCAGCGCATGACCACTTTCATGTACACTCACCCGCTCGATTTCCTTTAATGAAGGCTTACGATCAAGTTTTTCTCCCATTATTACCTTATTTACTGCTTCACTAAAATGTCTGGTTTCAATATATGGGGTGTTTTCCCTCATAGCCATTATAGCCGCTTCATTAGCCAAGGTCTCAAGATGAGCTCCAGAAAAACCAAAAGTCATCCTGGCAATATCTTCGAGATTAATATCCTCTTGCAAAGGTTTATTGCGGGTATGGATTGCAAGTATTTTTTCCCTCCCGGTTTTATCAGGTAATCCAACATTAACCTGCCGGTCAAAACGCCCTGGTCTTAGTATAGCCGGATCTAACATATCAGCCCTGTTGGTAGCACCAATCAGTAGTATCCTGGGATCTTTATTCTGGTTTATCCCATCCATTTCCACCAATAATTGATTAAGGGTTTGATCATATTCCATATGACTGGAATGCCCACCCCTTTTGGCTCCTAAAATTTCCAATTCATCAATAAATATTATCGCACTTCTACTATTTTGATTACTAGCTTTTTTCCTGGCATCTTTGAAAAGCTGCCGGATTCTTTTAGCTCCTACTCCAGCATACATCTCAATAAACTCACTACCGGATGCAGCAATAAATACAGAACTGGTAAAACTTGCTGCTGCTCTGGCCAGCAGGGTTTTTCCGGTCCCCGGAGGCCCCACCAGCAAAACCCCTCTCAATGGCCTTATTCCCATCCAGGCAATTTTTTCCGGTTTAATAATAAACTGCAGGGCTTCTTTTAACTCATTAATTGCCGTATCTTGTCCCCCAATATCTTCAAAACTAGTTTCATATGACTTTTCACCTTTGCTGCTTTCAAAGTTAATATTACCCTGGGTCTGCATAAATATATATAACACCCCAACTGCCAGAATAATAAAGACTACCGGCATGATATTTAGCCCAATAAGTGCCATAAAAATTACCAGACCTAATCCTGATCCTACCAACAACTCCTTCATTTATCTAGTCCTCCCATTACCAACTAATCATTATTGAGAATCTCTGTATTTCGATTAATAATTTTATAAAAGAAATTATCATTATTTTCTATTTGAATATATAAGCGCTTTTCATCCACAAACATCCTGTAAGCTATTCTTTTACCAGCTGCTTGGTTTTCAATATGGTCACTTAACCATAAATAGCGATTATCTGCCAGGGCTTCATAGACAGCCGGCTGCAGCTGCTCATAAAACTGCTCTAACTCCTCATTGGGCCTACCGGTTATTATTAAATCATAATCACCTGGTTTATACCGGGTATTTATAATATCTTCAACTTCAGTATATTGTTTTTGGATATTTTCAACCTTATTGAGCTGAAGGTTTATGATATATTTATCATTTTTCCTGTCTATCTCAGCTTTTTCTATCATTTCATGGGAAGATAATTCCTTGATAAGCGGTCCCTGAATTCCATATTTCTTATAAAGACTATAACCCCCAAGTAATACTCCAAGGGTTACAATAAGTGCAATTATAGCTAAAAAAACCTTAAATTCTTTATTTTTCATCAATAATTTACACTCCTTTTCCTACCCAATTATATCACAGACAACAGCTTAAACCTCCCACCAAATATATGTAAAAAATACCCCTTAAATCGGGAAACTTTATGTTTTAATGGCAGGTAATAACATCTAATAACAACCATTTCTGTCATAAATGAATACTGTAGCAGTTTATATTAAGATTCTGCATAATCGACTCCACTACAAAAAACCTAATTCGTCTATCTAAAGGAGACTCCAGTCTCCTTCCAGCCAAATAATAACAGTATTTAAGGGAGACCTCAGTCTCCCCTACCACTTTCCACTTTTCACTTTCCAACTTTCCAAAGCTAGGTAAACATTATAATTGTTCCAGATACCTATTAAAACAAAAACCAAAAAATCTGCGTGAATCTGTGCAAAATCTGTGGTTAATTATCTCTTTGTTTTCATAAGGGGTTGTGGTTCTCCGGGCATGAGGGGGTTAGTACGATATTGATTTACGAAAGGCGGATTGCAGTACAAAACCCTATAATTTTATAACTATCTATCAGTTATCACAAATGCTGAAACTGAAACTTGTAAAAGTATTCTATTCCTGATACCAGAGTAATTACAACTGCTGTATATATTGCCCATTTCCCTAAAGGTAAACTTATAAATGAATCATAGGCTTTTTCCAGGATAATTAATAAAACCGCAACTATCTGGCTAATAGTCTTTAGTTTCCCCAGCTTGCTTGCCGGAATTATAAGTCCTTCTTCAGCTTTTACTAACCGCAGCGCAGATACGGCAAATTCTCTTCCCAGGATAACTATAGCAATCCATCCAGATATTTTTCCTAATTCCACCAGGCTTATTAAGGCTGCAGTTATCAAGAGTTTATCTGCTATAGGATCAAGGATAATTCCTAATTTAGTTACCTGTTTCCATTTTCTTGCCAGATAACCATCCAGGCTATCAGTAAATGCAGCCACAATAAAAATAAAGGCGGCAAAATAGTCTCCATACGGGATCCTCACCAGCAAAACTACGACAAAAACAGGAATTAAAACAATTCTCAGTAAAGTTAGACTATTAGGTATATTCATTTTTTAATTCCCCAATCATATCATAATTTCTTACCGCTTTTAACTGCACATTAACCAATTCCCCTTTTACTAGCTTTGAATCTGTTTTTACCATAGTGATCCCATCAACTTCAGGTGCTTGATAATAACCCCTGCCAAGATACAGGTTCTTAGAAACTCGCGATGATATTAATACTTTTTGTTCCTGGTTGATACGACCAACATTCTTTTTACGTGTGATCTTGCTCTGTAATTTTAGAATACTATCACACCGGTCCTGCTTAATACTCTCTGGAACTTGATTGTCCATAGACTCTGCTGGAGTATTTTCCTCCGGGGTAAAAGCAAAGACCCCCAGCCAATCAAATTCGGTTTCTTTAACAAAATCATACAGCATCTGAAATTCTTCTTCAGTTTCACCTGGGAACCCTACCATTACTGTAGTCCGCAGCACCAGACCATCTATTCCTTTTCTCAGCTTATCTAACAGCTTATGCAGATGGTTTAAATCATGTTTCCGATTCATTTTTTTTAAAATATAAGATGAAGCATGTTGTACAGGAATGTCAAGGTAGGGTATTACTTTTTCTAAATTAAAAATAGCATTAATAGTATTATCATTAATATTAACTGGATGAAGATACATTAAACGAATCCACTCTAAACCTTCAATATCAGATACTCTTTCCAGCAATTCAGCCAGTTTATAATCAGAGTAAAGATCCCTGCCATATGCTGCTGTGTCCTGCCCGATTAATACGAGTTCCTTAACTCCCTGCTGCACAAGTTCACCAGCTTCAAATACAATCTCATCAATAGGTCTTGACCTCAACGAACCTCGAATCAATGGAATAGCACAATAACTGCAGCGGTTATTACAACCTTCAGTTATTTTTAAGTAGGCAGAACCAGCTGGGGTTGTTAAGACCCGGGGGCCCTTTTCAACAAAACTGGTTGGGGGAGGGCCAACCAATAAACAGCGATTTTCTCCTATAACTTTTTTCAGCACATTGTCAATTTCGTTTATATAAGAAATACCCACAACAGCATCGAGTTCAGGCAGTTCATCAAATAATTCTTTTCCATATCTTTGAGTTAAGCATCCGGTTGCTATAATATGTTTTAATACTCCACCTGCTTTAACTTTTCCAGTCTCTATTATCGTATTAATAGATTCTTCTTTGGCATCATTAATAAAACCACAGGTGTTTATTACTGCTATTTCAGCTTTATCTAAAGAATTTACAATATTATGTCCAGATTCTTTTATTTTAGCCATCATTATTTCTGTATCTACCCGATTTTTTGAACAACCAAGACTAATAAAACCAATATTCACTTGTACTCTCCTATTCTACTTCCTGTTCTTCTGCTAAAAATGTCTTTTCTTCTACCGCGTTTAAAGACCCTAATGGTTCTATCTTATTGCCGTTATACGTTAAATCTATCCCACCGGCGTTACCAGCCTTAATATAAATTGACTCATTACCCTCGAAATACTTATTTTCACCTGCGGTAATAATACCACTAAACTGTTCATCACCATCTACTACAATTCTCACCCAGCAGTCACTTTTGCCTTCAATCAATAGACTTGCTTTAACTACAATTTCCTTTTCATTGTTGTCACTGTCTGCACGATTATCTGGCCCTGGTGCCTCTGAGTTAATATTACCAGGTTCTTCAACCGGGGGTTTGCCCGGGTCACTATAATTGTTAGCAAATACATTCACCAGGTAGTTTCCCAGCCAAATCGCGACTAACAAGAATACTACAGCTGCTGCAATATTTTTATAAGAAAATCCCTTTTTTTCAAGATTATCATCTTCATAAATCATTTCTTCTTCATCTGTATTTCCATATGCAAGATTTATAAATTCTTCAACCATTTCTTTTTCATTCAGTTCGAGAAATCGAGCATACTTTTTAACAAAACCGGTTGCATATACTCGAGGTGGAAGAACACTAAAATTTTCATTTTCCAGAGCTTCCAAATAGTATTTTCGAATCTTGGTTTCTTCCTGCACATATTCTAATGAATAGTCTTTTTCTTCTCTTCTCTGTTTGAGGGTTTTTCCAAATTCCATAAATTCATCTCCTAAATTAAACTGCACAAAAACAACTCGTACACTTCTTCAATAATTCGAACAATAAACCTAGTTAGATGAAGCAGTCCCTACCCCCATACGGATAACCTGTCTTATTGGGTAACCATATGATAAACCATAAATAATTCCTGCTAACAAAAATGATAGGTTACTCTTACTATCAAAACACTGATTCGGCAATAAGGGGAAATCAGTCGCAGTTCTATTATTAAAATACACTACCTTAGTATTACCATCAGTTATAATGAAATTCTGATTATCGTTTATTCTATCTGCTACCTCTTTTACATAGAATTCCACATCTTGTGGATCCTTTACCCCCAAAATAACTACAAAATATTTGAATAAATATTCTGGTATTTCCTCGGGGAAGGTAAGAAATCTATGGGAACAAAAATAAGGTAGTTTTTCCTCATTTTTGCTCATAGCCTTTTTAATTAAGTTTTCTTGAAAGCCGGGTTCAATTACCAGCCAATTACAATTGAAAACAACCCATTCCCGGGCATTAATAGTCTTTTCATAATCCCCGGTACTAAACCCTTCTTCATACTTTACCCTACCATTAACATAAACCCGCCGGCAACTCCTTTTCTGCGGATGCCTGTAAACATTACTAATATCAATGTCTTTTGCCTGAAGCTCGCTTAATACATCTGTTCCCAATTCATCATTGCCAATTATCGTTATAATTTTGATATTAACTCCCAAATCAGCAAATGCTCGACTGGTCTCTAAAGCAAAACCGCCGTATTGGGCATTAATAATAATATTTTCAGCCTCGGTAATGTCTATCCTTAAAAAGCTTTTACCAACTACCACAATAGATACTTGCTCGGTAAACACATATCCTTTTCCTAAAATCACCCCTTTTTTCATGAGATTAGATATGTGTACTGCCACCGAAGATCTCGTAATTCCAAAACGATTAGCCAGTTCATCCTGTGATATCAGAGGTTCTTTTTTAAGTACAGCCAATATTTCTTTTTCCCTGAAGGTAAGCCTCATACTCATACTCCTAAGCTTTGCAGGATTTTCATTTTTACAGATGGAATTAACAATTGGTACTGCAGGTCTTTGGCAATATTTTATGCATTCATACTAACATAGTTTATTACCTGTGTATAGCCTCTCAAACTGTTCGTCATCTATCAGAATTTCTCGTTTTTTATTATTGTCTAACTCTGATACTATCCCCTTATCTTCCATAAGATCAACTAGACGTGCAGCACGAGCATATCCAATTCTAAGCCTTCTTTGCAAAAGTGATACCGATGCTTTTTTGTTTTGGATAAATATTTTAACAGCCTCCAAAAATAGTTCATCTCCATAATCTTGTCCATCTTCTTCCAGCAGAAACTCTATTTCCTGAAGTGGTTCGATTTTTTCATTTTCAGATACCTGCTGTTTTATATAATTTACGGTTTTTTCAATATCTATCTCAGATACAAACGCACCTTGAACTCTAAAAGGCTTGGCACTGCCTACAGGAAAGAAAAGCATATCGCCTTTTCCCAGCAGCTTCTCTGCTCCCCCCATATCTAAAATAGTCCGGGAATCCCCCTGAGAAGAAACCGCAAATGCTATGCGTGAAGGGATGTTTGCTTTTATAACCCCGGTTACAACATCAACTGAGGGTCTCTGGGTAGCTACTATTAAATGCATTCCTGCCGCCCTTGCCATCTGTGCCAATCTGCATATTGAATCCTCAACCTCCACCGGGGCAACCATCATAAGATCAGCAAGTTCATCTATTATTATTACAATTAATGGTAACTTATCCTGGGATACTTTATTATACCGGTCAATATCACGAACACCCTTTTCAGCAAACAGCCGGTATCTTTTTTCCATCTCTGTGACCATCCATTTAAGAATTACTGAAGCCTTTTTGGGATCAGTTACTACTGGAGCCAAAAGATGAGCTATTCCATTATACACAGTTAATTCAACCATTTTAGGATCAATAAAAATCATTTTTAGTTCATCAGGATTTGCATTGTATAAAAAACTCATTATTATACTATTAAGGCAGACACTTTTACCTGAACCGGTGGATCCGGCAATTAACAAATGCGGCATTTCATTCAATCTGGCAACTACTATATTGCCACTTACATCTTCTCCTAAAGCAAATGCTAAAGGGCTATTTAGTTTCTTAAAGGCAGCCGATGAGAGTAGTTTGTATAAGCCCACACTCAAAATCTTGTTATTAGGTACTTCGATCCCTATTGCCGATTTGCCAGGAATAGGGGCTTCAATTCTAATACCGGGTGCAGCTAAATTCAATTGTAAATCATCAGTCAAACTAATTATCTTGCTTATTTTTACTCCCGGTGCCGGAGTCAGTTCATACCTGGTTACCGCTGGTCCACAACTAACCTGGTTAACCTTAACTTTAATGCCAAAGCTTAAAAAGGTATCTTCTAAAACTGATATGCTTTCCTTTATATTCTTTTTATCAATAGTTCTCTCACTGCTGACATCATTTAGAATATCCAGTGCAGGTTTTATATAATTGTAATCAGGCCCTCCCTTGGGGAATACTAGTTCAAGCTTTTGCTTCTCCTTCGATTCCGGGAAAAAAGATTTTTCATCACTGGTCATGGATTTCAATACTGTCTTCTCTTCTGGTTTAATTGGTTCAGGTTGAAAAACTGGCTCATGATTGTCAATAATAACAGGATCGTTTGGTACTGAGTATTCAGTGTGATTGTTTTCCTGTTCATAGTATATGAAATCAGAGATTTTTTTTACTGCAAGTTTAATTTTTTTTGATCCTAAGCTTATAATTTCCTGAAAGGGTTTATTAATAACCATTATTCCTGCAACCAAAAAAGCCAGTACTAAAAGAATTACCGTCCCGATTTTGCCTACCAACCCGGTTATTAAATATGCTAGGCTACCTCCCAGGTAACCTCCTCCCATTCCTTTAAGCCCAGCTTCCCAGGCATTTAAACCCTTGGGGATATCATATAAGCTTATACTTATAAGATAGGCAACTGCAATAATACTAACTCCCCACATACGGTCAGACCATATTTTTTTTGTGATTCCAATATGTATAGACCAGCATAATAAATAGAAGGAAGTAAGTAAGGCACCTTGTCCAAAAATAAGCCCAAAGCTGTTCATCATGTAAGTACCAACTAATCCAATAAACGGGGTATCTTCAGGCAACCCCTGAAATTTGCTAATTATTATGTAGATAAATACAGCCAGGGTAAAAATTACCATAGAAATTATCTCGTTTTTAATATTACTTTTTGCTTCCTGATCCTTCTTTTCTATCTTGGTTGTTTTTTCCCTGGATGCGGTTTTAGATCTGCCTGGTTTTTTTTTCCTGGTGGTTTTTGACATTTCAATATCGCTCCTACCGCTCATTCAAAATATCTAAAAAATCCAACATATCATTCTGCTTCAGGATGACAGTATTTAAATACTTGGCTAATAATATAAAAGAAACTAATTATAACCTTAAAATAGACTTCGCTGACAATTTCATGATTCCTTCCCTTAAATCTAGAAAAGCTTATTGTTCTTTATAAAAATATATATAGATACCTGTTGATTACACATATTTTAATATGTATTAAAACTATGATTATTTTAAAATTAACTTCTTCATTTACAGCTGTCCCTTATAGGCATGGCAAGTTCCACTGCCTAAAAACTATTTCTTATACTGTAGAGGGGACTTCAGTCTCCGATCAACCGCAATTCAGAGTGTCAGGCCGGCGACTGAAGTCGCCTCTACGGTTCTATCCGGTTGCTGCGGTTTTACCACGCCAGTGCGTGGCCAACTTATCTAAGTAAGGTGACTGCATTAAGCATTTATTTTCGTACTACATAAAAAAATATGCTCCCAGGGTTAAAACTGCAACACTCCAGCAATAATAAGAAAATACTGAAAGTTTACCATTTTTCACTAGATCTAATACCACTTTAATCGCAAAATAGCCAAAAACGGCAGCTGTAAGCGGTCCCAGGATATAAGGTGCTACACAGTTTGCTGGAATTCCAATAGTAAATAAATCCTTTAATTTAAATACACCTGCACCAATAATAGCTGGTATGGATAATAGAAATGAAAACCTGGCAGCATAATTTCTATCCATTCCGGTAACTAATCCTGCTGCTATTGTAGATCCTGACCGGGAAATACCTGGAATAATGGCCAATGCCTGAAAAAACCCAATAAAAATGACATCTGCATAAGTAGTTTCCAGGGTTTCTTTTAAACCTAAAGCTTTATTAGCAATAGTCTCTGATACCTTCAATACCAATCCGGTGAATATTAGTCCTAATCCTACAACTAACAGCGATTCAAATGCCCTTTCAAATAATGGTGCTAAATAATAACCTATAAAGCCGGCAGGGATAGAACCCAGAATAATCAAGTAGGTTAATTTAGTAAAAGGCTTTTTTAAAATACTAACAATATCATCCCAAAAAGCTATAAAAACTGCTGCTAATGTACCTATATGGACCAGCACATCAAATGTTAACGGTGCCTCCTGCATCCCAAGCAGATGCTGAAATATCACCAGGTGTCCAGAACTGCTTACTGGTAAAAATTCGGTTAATCCTTGAACCGCACCCAGGATTAATGCTTCTAAAATAGTCAAATATTGCCCCTCCCCAATTTATTACTTCCGTTATATTTATTCATTAAATAGTGAATAGAAAAGAAAAAATATCTCTGTAGAAAAAATTATCACTTATTTCTTATTACTTTTTCAAATTTCAAAGGAGTTTCCTTCTGAATAAGTGAAGTGAATATCCTTCTGCCATCAGAACCTGATTCATCTGATCTAGTAGGTATTATTACATGTACTGGTAATACATCTTTTTAAAAACACATAATTATGAGAAAATCAGCTTTATCAACGTTCAAAAAAGTAAACAAAGGAAAACACAGTTTTCCTACCATATCTATTATCTATTCTTCATGTATATGACTACAATAGCTATAAATACTAGAATTCATTATAGCATATGAGGATTTAAACATGCCCAACAAAAAACAGAATTAGTTGGTTAGGTGGAAAGTTGGAAAGGGGTGGAGGATGCTTTAGTCTCCTCTACGGTATAAGAATAAGGGTAATTTACAATGAAACCTGCGATAACCGTAAGGCACAACCCTGATGAAAATATCTTACTCACACCCCCATAGAGACGAATTCATTCGCCGGTTCATCTTTGTGTTACTTTCTGGAATGAATTCTCGCCTACGGAGGTTAGGGTTTTATTGATCCGGTACCATCTCTATTAAGCTGCCTGGCTGAAATCTAGCATTCATATAATCCATAGGTTCAGTACTAATAATGTTTATTATCTTTAGTTTATTATATTCATACGGCTCAGCCATTACCAGTCCACCTGAAGGCAGCTTAAACATAACCGCAGTTTCAGATTTATCCTGTGAAAGAAATTCAAGCGGTTCAGGGGTATATAATATCATTGCTGTAACCCCCCGTAATTATTTATTAACTTGTTCAACTTATTAATAGCTTCTTTAATGCCTCCTACTTGATCCATTAGACCGCACTCCACAGCATCCTTGCCTACCAAGACAGTTCCAATATCACGAGCAAGATCCCCGGTTCTAAACATCAGATCTCTAAACTTTTTTTCGGTTATATGGGAATGCTGAACAACAAATTGTACAACCCGGTCCTGCATCTTATCAAGATACTCATAGGTTTGAGGAACTCCTATCACTAGCCCAGTCAACCTGATAGGATGGATAGTCATAGTTGCCGAAGGGGCAATAAAGGAATAATCAGAACTTACAGCTATTGATGATCCTATAGAATGCCCACCACCCAAGACAATAGAAACTGTTGGTTTGGATATGCTGGCAGTCATTTCAGCTAATGCCAGGCCTGCTTCAACATCTCCGCCAACAGTATTTAGGATTATTAACAAGCCTTTAATATGTGGACTTTGTTCAACTGCAACTAGCTGCGGAATAACATGTTCATATTTTGTGGTCTTATTCTGGGGAGGTAATACCATATGCCCTTCAACCTGCCCGGTTATTGTTAGGCAGTGAATATCGCTTTTAAAACCTGGAACTTCTAAAGCACCTAATTCTTTAATATTATTCAGCTTTTGCTCTTGACTTAAATCTTTCTTTTCAGGATTTGGCGGGTCCTGTTGGCTTCTCACCTGTTTTTTACGCAAAATAAGCTGCTCCTTTCAATAGTATCTTTTCTTTATAATTACCCTACCCTGAAAAAAAATACCTCAAATCACAAGGTTAATTTAATTATTTAGTTGCTCTTTAAGCGTCTATAAAAATAAAACCACCAAATCTTTTGAAAAAATTTGGTGGTTAATTAAAATGCTAAGATTATATTTAAGCCTCTACTATAATAGGAAGAATCATAGGACGCCGGCCAGTTCTCTCATAAAGATGTTTGCCAAGCTTATCGCGAACCTGTGACTTAATTACCGCCCACTCGCTAATATTTTTCTTGGCACAAAGACTCAGGACTTCACCAACCTTTTCCTTGGCATCCATTATTAACTCTTCCGACTCTCGTACATATACAAAACCACGAGTCACAATATCTGGTTTTACAACAATTTCGCTATTATTTATTGTAATAACAACAATCATTATACCGTCCTGGGAAAGCTGTTTCCTATCCCTTAGAACTATATTTCCCACATCGCCTACACCAAGTCCATCAACAAGCACTCGCCCTGCCTGCACCTTCCCGTTAATACTTGCTTTTTTTCTACCTATTTCTATGATTGTTCCATTTTCCACCACAAAAATCCTAGAACGGGGTATTCCTAAAGTCTCGGCAAGCCTGGCATGCTTCATTAAGTGGCGGTATTCACCATGAACTGGCATAAAATACTTAGGCCTTATTAAATTAAGCAGGATTTTAAGTTCTTCCTGGGAAGCATGTCCAGAGACATGGACTCCCATGCTTCTTTCATATATTACTTCAGCTCCCTGCCGGAATAAAAGATCAATTGTTTTTGCAACCAGTTTTTCATTTCCTGGAATAGGTGTGGCAGATATAATAACCGTATCACCACGCTCTATTCCAACCCAGCGGTGATCTGCTGTAGCCATCCGGGATAAAGCTGCCATTGGTTCACCCTGGGAACCGGTGGTAACAATAACAATCTTATCAGCAGGATAACTGCTGATTTCCTCTACCTCAATCAGGATTCCTTGGGGAATATTAATATAACCTAATTCATTTGCAATACGCAGGTTGTTAACCATACTGCGACCGATTATCGCAATTTTTCGTTCAAATTTGGCTGCTGTTGATATCACCTGCTGAATCCGGTGTACATTGGAAGCAAAGGTAGTTACTATTATTCTACCTTCGCACTTTCCAAATAGTTCTTCAAAGGTATTCCCTACAATTTTTTCTGAAGATGTAAAACCGGGTTTATCAGCATTAGTGCTATCGCCAAACATCATAAGAACCCCTTTATCACTCAGCTCAGCCATTTTCCTAAAATCTACTACTTCGCCATCTACAGGGGTCTGATCCAGTTTTATATCACCTGTATGCAGAATAATACCAAGTGGGCTGTGAATAGCAATACCTAAAGCATCTGGAATACTATGACTAACTCTTATAAACTCCACGCTAAAAGGTCCAATATCCACCTTATCTCTTGGTCTTACAACATTCAACTGCACATCACCCAGATTATGTTCCTTTAGTTTACCTTCAACTATTCCAAGAGTTAACCTACTTCCATAAACCGGGGCTTTGATTTCTCTCAACACATAAGGAAGTGCACCCACATGGTCTTCATGACCATGTGTAAGTAAAATTGCTTCTACTTTTTCTTTATTTTCTATTAAATACGTAATATCAGGTATAACAATATCAATTCCCAGCAGTTCTTCTTCTGGAAACATTAAACCCGCATCAATAACTACAATACTATCCTGGTATCTGATTGCCATCATATTCTTCCCGATTTCCCCCAAACCGCCCAGGGGAATAATACGTAAACGGGAATCATTTTCAGCCACCATAACACCTCCTTTTTATTAAGTTTTTTAAAAAAATCCGCACACTACCTATT
>CAYZYO010000036.1:0-19512 GCA_964482585.1 uncultured Syntrophomonadaceae bacterium
AGCCAGGATAAAAGCAGCGGAGAAACCTATATAAAGAATGAATTTAGAAAATATTTAAAGCCGGAAGGTTCCTAAAATACCTTCCGGCTTTAAAATATTACAAAAAAAAGGTAAAATATATGTAGCAGGCATGGAGGATTTATAAGGGGAATATGAACTGTGGAAAATATCGCAAAGACTTTGATAATAATCACTTTAATATATTACTTGATAAAAGGATTAATCTATTTAGTCCTCTGGCAAACAACGTATAAAATAGAAGAAAAGGCCAAGGCAAGGAAAGCAAAAAATAAACAGAAAAAAAAAATATTGGAGGAACTATATACCAGGGAAGATGAAAGTGACAGCGATAGTTAAGAATGAAGGGAAGGTGGATAGATATGCTGCAGACAGCGTTTCATATTCTTATCGGAACCGTTTTTATCCTTTCAATATTTTTTGGAATATTAATATGGCGCCAGTCAATAGCTTTCGAGAGAAAAGCCCTAATTGCTAAAAAGCGTAAAGAGGAATTTGTGCGACAGTTTGAAATTGAACTGGCAGAAGCTAAAAGCATGGCTGATCCTGAGCTCGATGGTGCCGGGGATGAGGTCCACAAGGATCTGAATGTAAATAAAGTACAAGAGGTTAATAGTTAATAGTAATTAATAAAAACCTGATAAATCAGGTTTTTTATTAATTAATTTGGTACGAAAAAAACGCTTAATGCAGTCACCTTACTTAGATAAGTTGACCACGCACTGGCGTTTTAATAAAATGGCAGCAACCGGATAGAATCGTAGAGGCGACTTCAGTCGCCGCCCTGACACCCTGATTTGCGGCTGGTCGGAGACTGAAGTCTCCTCTACGTACAGTATAAGAATTAGGGATTAACTGCAGAGTGTGTCCTCCGGGCATGGGGGGTTAATTAGAATTTGCCTGATTAAAAAAAATAGGCGGGCAGAAATCACAATAATAGGTTTATACTCTATTCAACAGCAGCATTAAATATTTCCCGGTTATGAATAAACCCTTATAGCAATGGCAAAGATTGTGATATACAACAATTAGAAAGGATTATGGGCGTGAAAAAAATCCTGATGTATATAATAATCTTTGCTTTTATGTGTTCTATTGGTAACTATGGCATTGAATACACTATAGGCAAGAAAATTGAAAATCAGTCACCTTATTACCTGGCTTTTGCATCTATTGATGCCAATATTATAGAATCGCGTATGGATTGCTGGGCAAAAATTGATAGTTTTTCCCCTTCAGAAGAGTTAGTAATAGATATGAAAAAAATAGTCAAAAATCTTGATTTACCTCTGGATCCGGAAAAGATTATTGAAACTAATAAAAAAGAAGGAGGTATAGTACAATATGATAGCAAAATTGGCAGCCAGAATTTTAGAATAATCATAAAAACAGATCAACAGCTAAGAGAAACATACTATATATTAAGTTTCTCTTCTTTAACTGAAAATAATAAGTTTTATAAATATGCTGAAATACTAAAGGAAATGCCGGGGCTAAAATGGAAAATGTACTTTCTTAACACTGGAACAATAGAAGGGATTATTAAATATGATTCCCAGGAAGAGATAATTAATGTTGTTCTAAAAAAATTGGAGGCCAATAAAAAAGAAACCTATAAAGATGGAAAGGTGACTAGTATAACAGCATATAGTGATTTAGTTAATAGAATGAATCCGTATCTTACAGTTGAAGCAGGAAAGTATAATATCCAGGTTGCGGTTAGAGTAAACGAAAGGGAAAAAAAGACCTATGTTTATATAGGTAACCCTTTAATATTAGGCAATTACTAACTGGAATTGTTAAATTACCAAGTTAGCGGCAGCTTCAATTAAGGTAGGATCTTTTGCAGGTATTTAATGCATTTATTCAGACATACTATTAGGAGAGTTTTACATAAATCAAAGATCCAACAGGCATTTAAAGCATCGACCGAGAATATTACATCATTCAGCTTTGATGATAATACTAAAAAAGCTGGCTGATCTAAGAAAGTTAATTATGCAAAAATCCTAATGAATAGGGTATAAAAACATAATAGGTTATTATAACTTAAAAGAACATGGCATCAATGCCGTGTTTTTTTAATATTAATAAATATGATTTACAGAAAAAATTTTATTATTATTATATTCTTAGTCACTTTAATGGTAGGTTTTTGTATTATTTTATTTAAAGGTTGTTATGTAAGAAATTCACCGGCAGAAAATAATATTCTAATCACCTTATATCTCCATGAACAAAATAAGACAATAAAGCTGAAACTTGAAGAATACATAATTGGTACGGTAGCTGCAGAAATGCCGGCTTCCTTCGAATTGGAGGCATTAAAGGCTCAAGCTGTATCTGCCAGGACGTATGCTTTAAAAAGAATCTTGGGCAATGTTAAATATCCATTAGGGGCAGATCTTTCTGATGATATTAATAGCTGCCAGGCATATATTTCACCGGAAGATTTCAAACAAAAACATGGAAATAAATCAGATGAATACCTCAATAAGATAACTAGAGCTGTGGTAGAAACCAAAGGAGAAACAATGGTATGTGATGGACAACCGATTGATGCCCTGTATCATTCAACCTGTGGAGGGCAGACAGAAAGTGCAGCTGAAGTCTGGCAGAAAGATGTTCCCTATTTAACTACGGTTAATTGTAAATACTGTTCGCAGTCTAAACATTTTTCGACAGTACAGGTATTTTCAGTTTCAGAGCTAAACGGGTTGACAGGTGATGGTAATTGCAATCAAATAAAAATAAAGGTACTTGAAAAAACCACTAGTGGTCGTATAAAAAAACTATCAGTAAATAACAATCTATTGACAGGAGAAAAATTTCGGAATTTATTAAATTTGCCATCTAACTGGTGGCAGTACGAAATTATTAATAACCAATTAGTAATAAACAGCAGGGGATATGGTCATGGGGTAGGTATGTGCCAGTTCGGAGCAGATGGTATGGCTAAAGAAGGGAAAAAATATAGGGATATACTAAGACATTATTATACTAACATTGAGTTTTATAAAATAGGGTATTAGTTCTTGACCGCTAACCTTATGAATATATTTTAATAATTCATCAAGGGGAGGCTGGTTATGCAGAACTATATTAGAAAAAGGACTGTGATTGTTGCCCAACATATATTGTTAACTTCAAATACAGTCAGACAAACAGCCGAAGTATTTGGTATTAGTAAAAGTACGGTACACAAAGATGTCTCAGAAAGATTACCCAAGATAAACAAGGAATTGGCTGCTCAGGTCAAAGATATACTGGAAAAAAATAAAGCTGAAAGACACATTAGAGGTGGAGAAGCCACTAGAAGGAAATATGCTGAATTTAATTCAAAAAAACAAAACAATTAGCATTATAATTAAATAAAAGTTAAAATAGTTCTATGAATTTACGAAAGTTTATGGGAGGATATGATGTTTTATAAAGAAGATATTGGAATTGATCTGGGAACAGCTACCGTTCTAGTTTTCAGGAAAGGTGAAATTGTGCTTTGTGAACCATCAGTAGTAGCTATTGATAAGGATACTAAAAAAGTTATAGCAGTAGGTGAAGATGCCAGACAGATGCTGGGAAAAACCCCTGGAAATATTGTAGCTGTTAGACCGCTTAAAGAAGGGGTAATTGCTGACTATGATATTACCGAGAAGATGCTTTGCTATTTTGTTAGAAAGGTTATTGGGAAAAAATACTTTTTTAAACCGAGAGTAATAGCTTGTATTCCTACTGGAGCCACAGATGTTGAAGAACGAGCTGTACGACAGGCTACACTGGCCTCTGGGACCAGTCAGGCTTTTATAATTGAAGAACCTATAGCTGCAGCTTTAGGAGCAGGGCTTAATATTGAAGAACCAACCGGAAATTTAGTAGTAGATATAGGAGGAGGGACTTCGGACATAGCAGTGCTTTCCCTTGGTGGAATTGTTTGTAATATCTCTCTTAGGGTTGGGGGGGACAAGTTTGATGAGGCGATAATACGTTATATTAGAAAAGAACATAATTTACTAATTGGTGAACGTACAGCTGAAGATATTAAAATTCAGGTAGGCACAGCATATGTAACTGATGCTAATGCCGAGAATTACATTGAAATAAGAGGAAGGAATCTTTTAACCGGGCTACCTAAAACGATTAAAGTGACTACCCGGGAGAGCTGGGAAGCCATGCAGGAATCTTTACAATCAGTAGTTGATGCAGTCATAAGGGTTCTAGAAATTACTCCTCCTGAATTAGCAGCAGATATAGTTAACAATGGGATTGTTATGACTGGTGGTGGTGCCCTGCTTAATGGATTGGATACCCTTATATCAAAAGAAACCGGATTACCAGTACATATATCAGATGATGCAGTTTCCTGTGTAGTTTTAGGAATAGGTAAAGCATTAAAAAAGATTTCCTATTTAAACCATTATAATTATAGAATTGCTAAAAAGGTGTTGTAGTTAGTCATGATTAACCAAAAACAGGCTGTAATACTTGGCTGCAAAGTTGATATGGTTGATATGCAGCAGTCTTTGGCAAGAATAGAAGAAATAGTAAGAGAGAAAGAACCTAGTCAGATAATTACTTTAAATGCTGAAATTGCTTATAAGGCACAGAATGATCCGTCTCTAACCGGACTGATTAATTCGGCGGGATTGGTTACTCCTGATGGAATAGGGATAATATGGGCAGCACGTATCCTGGGATATTCATTAAAAGAAAGAGTTACCGGGATTGATATGTTATATCGTTTATGTGAAACAGCTGCTCAAAAGGGTTTTAAGGTATACCTGTTAGGGGCTGCACCCGGAGTAGCTCAAATTGCAGGAGAAAGTTTGGTTAAAAGGTATCCAGGATTAGAAATCTGTGGTATTCATCACGGTTTTTTTAAAGAAGGAGAAGATAAAAATATAATAAAAGATATTGAACTGAAATCCCCAGATATATTGCTTGTAGGATTAGGAGCACCCAAACAGGAATACTGGATAAAAAACAATCTGAATAAAATTAAAGTTCCAGCCTGTATTGGTGTGGGAGGGAGTTTTGATGTAATTGCCGGGATAAAAAAGAGAGCACCTGATTTACTAATAAGATTAAATTTGGAGTGGTTATTCCGGCTGATCTCTGAACCGAAACGGTTTAGAAGACAGCTGGTACTACCTAAATTTGTATTTCGGGTACTTAAAGAAAAATATTTTTAAAAAAATCTAAACATAATGGGGTGTTTATTCTAGCTATATCAATCCGTGTGTATCTGTGGTTAATAAAAAGCTCTTCACATAACGTAGAGGCGAATTCATTCGCCGATTGATCATGGATATGTTAGTGGGGCCTAGAATCAATTCTTACCTCAAAAGGTGAGGGATAATTGGTAAAGGGTTAATTATCTTGAATAGTTATGAAAATTACTGTGAGGATATTTATCGATAAACAGTAATAATTATAACTATTTTTTTCTTTGGCTGCAGGTATTAATTTTAACTATGTCATTGATTTATAAAAAGATGGATAGAATATCTCTAAGGCCCTAAATAAAATACATGAAATAATAATTAAGGATAGACTTTGCCGGTCCTTTTTGATAAAATATTACTAAGGTCAACAATAGTCAAAGAGGAGATAGATATGAAAAAAAGCCTTGCCGACAGGATAGAAGAATATCTTAAAGTATTGATAGCTAGAAGCGAAGAAGACAAGATTGAAATTCAAAGGGCAGAGCTTGCGGAAACATTTAATTGTGTTCCATCTCAGGTTACCTATGTTATAAGCACCAGATTTACTATAGAAGAAGGATATTTTACCGAGAGCCGCAGGGGGGGGAAAGGCTTTGTGCGCATAGTATGTATGGAAGACGATAAAAAAAGAACTGCCTTTGCCAACCAGAATGATTTATTAGCCTATATTGATAGGTTGCATGAAAACAGGTTGATAAATGAAAAAGAAAATAGAATGTTAAAGCATATAATAAACTACTCGATAAAAAATATGTCCTTTGATCAACAGGATAAGTATTTTAAGAATTTTAAACAAGGCCTTAGTGATTTTATTAAGGTATAAGTCCAAGGAGGTTATATTAATGTATTGTCAGGAATGTAAACAAAAACCGGCTACGGTTTTTTTGACCCAGATGTTTAATGGGAAAAAGATTGAAATGCATCTTTGTGAAGAATGTGCAGCTAAAAAAGGTGGCAGCCTCTTTGATATAGACAGCCAGTTTTCAGTATCTAATCTATTAGGTACCCTTTTGGGAACCAATTATAATTTGCAGCAGGCAGTTACACCATCTGCTAATGTCAAACAATGCCCGGGTTGTCAAATGAGCCTAAAAAATATTTCCCAGACCGGGAAATTGAGTTGTGCAGAATGTTATACCGTTTTCGAAAAAGAAATAGAGCCGACATTAAGAAGAATACACGGCAACAGCAGGCATATTGGCAAAATACCTGTCCGGGGAGGAGAAAAGGTACTGGTGAAAAATAAGATTGCACAACTGAAATCTCAACTGCAAAAAGCGGTAGCCAATGAAGAATATGAAAAAGCAGCTGAAATAAGAGATTCTATCAAGGATATGCAGAACCAGCTGTAGTAAGGAGGGAGTTATTTGAGTTTTACTGATCTCTTAAATACTAATTTTGTGCATTGGGTAGATTCTGCAAGAGCACCTGAATCTGACATAGTGATAAGCAGCCGGGTGCGCTTAGCCAGAAACCTCAGGAGGATACCTTTCCCCCATATGCTTGATGAAAATACCGGGAAAAAGTGTGTTGAAGATATAAAAAATGCCTGGAAAAATAGCACAGAAACAAGAGGAATGAATATAGTATTCTTTAATCAAATCCCCTTGATTGATCGGCAGATCCTGGTAGAAAAACATCTAATCAGTCCTAACCATGCGCAATCAGATAGTAATTATAGAGGAGTTCTAGTCAATGATGTTGGATCAATAGCAATTATGATAAATGAAGAAGATCACTTGCGAATACAATGTATATTACCTGGGCTGCAGATGGAAGAGGCCAGTAAGAGGGCTCAAAAGATAGATGATGATTTAGAGAATAATCTAGATTATGCATTTAATGAAAAAAGGGGTTATTTGACATCATGTCCGACAAATGTAGGTACCGGCATGAGGGCTTCGGTGATGTTACATTTACCGGGCATAACCATAAGCGGTCAAACTAATCGTATTTTTCAAAATATAAATCAATTGGGAATGACTATACGAGGCCTTTATGGAGAAGGAACAGAAATAGTAGGTAATTTTTACCAGTTATCAAATCAGGTTACATTGGGGTTAACTGAAGAAGATATTATTTATAATCTTACCAGTATTGCCAGGCAAATAGTTGAGCAGGAACGAATTATTCGAGAAAAGTTAAAGGTGCAAATGCAATACCAGATAGAAGATCGAATCGGACGTGCTTATGGGATAATTACTAATGCTAAAGTAATAACATCTAATGAAGCCCTTAGTTTACTATCGGATGTCAGGCTGGGAGTAAATCTGGGCATAATAAAAGATATAAAATCTTTTACTCTTAACGAACTAATAGTTGCAATAAGACCAGCACATTTACAAAAGAGAACTGGAAAGGAAATGACAGCGGTAGAGCGGGATATAACCCGGGCAGAGGTGATTAAAGAAAAACTTAATGCAGCTGGCAGCAAATAAAAAAACTTTTAGTACAAAGTGCTTAATCAAGAACCGGAGGTGAATGTATGTTTAGAAAATTTACCCAAAGAGCAAGGAATGCAGTTATTCATGCACAGGAAGAAGCCAGACAGCTTGGTCATCCTGCTATTGGCACGGAACATATCCTTTTAGGGTTACTTAAAGAAGGAGAAGGCATCGGGGCTAGAACATTGCTAAACCTGGGTATTGATAGGGAAAGGGTAAAGCAGGAAATAGACAAAGTAATCGGCCAAAAGCCTGATAAAATTGAAGCAGCTGCAGGTGATCTACCTATAACCCCAAGAGCAAAAAAGGTGTTTAACCTGGCATTTGATGAAGCCCGCCTGCAGGGAGTTAATTATGTAGGAACTGAACATCTGCTGCTAGCAGTTTTAAGAGAAGAAGAAGGGGTAGCAGGACAGGTACTTATATCAATGGGTGTGAGATTAGGTCAAGTTAGAGAACAGGTCAGGGGAGAGGGTCCTTCTAATATAAGCCATAATCATCCCGGACAAGAACCTGCCAGTAATCAAATATCTCATCAAGGGAAAAGAAAAACCAGGAGCAAGACCCCTACTGTGGATGCGTTTAGCCGGGATCTTACTATTTATGCCCAGGAGGGAAGACTTGATCCAGTGATAGGACGGAATAGTGAAATTGAACGGGTCATTCAAGTGCTTTCCAGAAGAACTAAAAATAATCCTGTTTTAATAGGAGATCCAGGAGTAGGTAAGACAGCTATTATTGAGGGTTTAGCTCAGAGAATAACAGAAAACCATGTACCCGAAATACTCAGCAATAAAAGAGTTGTTGCTCTTGATCTGTCATCAATGATAGCCGGGACTAAATATCGCGGAGAATTTGAAGATCGTTTAACCAAAATAGTAAATGAGATAAAATCGGCGGGAGATATAATTGTTTTTGTAGATGAACTGCATACAATTGTTGGAGCCGGAGCAGCTGAAGGAGCAATTGATGCGGCCAACATTTTAAAACCATCCTTAGCCAGAGGAGAGTTCCAGTGTGTAGGTGCTACTACTTTAGATGAATACAGAAAGCATATTGAGAAAGATGCAGCCTTAGAAAGGCGTTTTCAACCTATAATAGTTGATGAGCCGGGTATTGAAGAGAGTATAGAGATATTGAAGGGTTTGTGTGATCGTTATGAAGCTCACCACGGGGTTAAAATCAGTAATGAGGCTATGGAAGCTGCGGTAAAGCTTTCAGCCCGCTATATTAGTGATCGCTTTCTTCCAGATAAAGCCATAGATCTTATTGATGAGGCTTCATCAAAAGTAAGGCTGGCCAATTATGTGCTCCCGGAAGATCTTAAAAACAAAGAATTAAAAATGGAAGAGATAGTTAAGGAAAAGGAAGAAGCAATAAATGCCCAGGAATATGAAAAGGCGGCTAAACTGAGAGACGAAGAACAAAAACTAAAGGATGAAATAGAGAATGAGCGAAAAGAGTGGGTTAGTAAACGGAATTTGCAGGTCGGATCAGTCGGCGAAGAAGAAATAGCGATGGTGGTATCCAGTTGGACGGGTATTCCCGTTAGTAAACTGGCAGCCGAAGAAAGTGAACGACTGGTTAAATTAGAAGATATATTACACCAGCGGGTGGTCGGGCAGGAGGAGGCTGTAAAAGCTGTTTCCCGTGCAGTTAGAAGAGCCCGGGCAGGTTTAAAAAATCCTAAACGACCTATCGGGTCCTTCGTTTTTCTTGGACCTACCGGAGTAGGCAAAACTGAGTTGGCAAGAGCCCTGGCAGAGGCTATGTTTGGTAGTGAAGATGCGGTTATAAGGCTTGATATGTCAGAATATATGGAAAAACATGCGGTAGCCAGAATGATTGGATCTCCACCTGGATATGTAGGCTATGATGAAGGTGGACAGCTTACAGAAAAGGTTAGAAGAAAGCCATATTCAGTTATTCTGCTTGATGAAATTGAAAAAGCCCATCCTGATGTTTTTAATATTTTACTGCAGGTTTTAGAAGATGGAAGATTAACTGACGGACAGGGACGGACGGTTGATTTTCGAAATACAGTGATAATCATGACTTCCAATGTAGGAGCAAATTCTATCACAAATAATAAACGGGTTGGTTTTACGAGTGTCATTGATGAAGCTGAGGATTATTCACGGATGAAAGAAAGGGTCATGGAGCAGCTAAAACATACTTTTAGACCTGAATTCCTCAATCGAATTGATGAAATTATCGTCTTCCAGAGCCTTAATGAATCAGAGCTTAGAGAAATAATTGAACTCTTACTGGTAGATCTTAGAAAAAGAATAGAAGAAAACAACTTTAAACTAGAAATAAGTGACAGGGCCAAGGAATTAATAATGAAGGAAGGATATAATCCAGCATATGGAGCTCGACCGATTAAAAGGGCTATACAAAAATTAGTTGAAGATAGTATTTCAGAGGAAATTCTCAAAAAAATAGTCCAATCTGGAGATAAGGTTGTAGTCGATGCCCAGGATGATAAAATTATCGTGCTTAAAGGTTAAGAAACTTAATTGCTTGTATTTAAAGGAGCCATGGGATATGGCTCCTTTAAAATTTATATTTTAAGGCTTGCTTCACTAACACGTATTTTTTATAGTAATAGAAAAATGATAAATAAAGTATATAATTACATTAAAGGAGAAAATAATGGGGAAAACTATTAATAAATTTGTATGCAGCCAATGTGGTTATGAAGCTCCCAAATGGTTAGGAAAGTGCCCGGGGTGTTTTTCGTGGAATACCCTTATAGAAGAAATTGTAGAAAAACGAGCTTCTATAAAAACAATAAAGCGGGTTGAAGCTGTTGCCCTTAACAATATAGCTCATGATGCTGGTTATAGATTTAGCAGTGGAATTAAAGAACTTGACCGGGTACTAGGAGGCGGAATAGTTCCAGGTTCTTTAATAATGATGGGCGGTGATCCTGGAGTAGGCAAATCAACTCTACTTTTACAGGTGGCAGATTCTATTGCTCAAACCGGGCAAAAGGTTATATATTTATCAGGGGAAGAATCTTTAAAACAAATAAAGCTGCGATCCATTCGCTTAGGAATTGAAAGTGACTTAATCTACCTGTTAAATGAGCAAAATATTGATTTAATGTCTGAATACATAAAAGAAATTAATCCGGGGGTAGTAATAATAGATTCTATCCAGACTGTCTATTCCCATAATATGGATTCAATCCCTGGGAGTCTTTCTCAGTTACGCGAGTGCACGGCCCGGGTTATGAAAATTGCCAAAGAAACCGAAAAGGCATTTATATTGATAGGGCATGTAACTAAAGATGGGATTCTTGCTGGACCTAAAGTCATTGAACATATGGTAGATGTTGTAGTCTCGTTTGAAGGGGATAAGAACACTTCTTTTCGTATATTAAGAGGAATCAAAAACCGGTTCGGAGCAACAGACGAAATTGGATTACTGGAAATGAGTACTAAAGGACTAATTGAAGTACTAAATCCGTCATCGATATTTATTAGTGCTAATGAAGCTAACATTAATGGAACAGCAGTGGCGGCTGGTTTTGAAGGCAGCCGGCCTTTAATGGTTGAAGTACAGGCATTAGTTTCTCTATCGAAGCCGGGTTATGCAAGGCGTATGGCTTCAGGCATTGATCAAAATCGTCTTTCTTTAATTATCGCGGTTTTGGAAAAAAGAGCATATAATCTTGCCGTTAATGATGTTTATCTAAAAATAACTGGAGGAGTATTTTTAAGAGATCCATCAATTGACCTGGCTATAGCTGCTGCGATAGTATCAAGCTATCGAGAATATTCTCTTCCTTTAGATACGGTTTTTGCCGGTGAGTTAAGCCTTTCCGGACAGATTCGTCCAGTGCCGTTTCTGGACATGCGTCTTAAAGAGGCTGAAAAACTAGGTTATAATAAAGCAGTAATACCAGCGAATATTGGTAATACAAGTGTTTTTTCCAGTATTAACCTTATCAAGGTAAGTAATATAGACGATTTTATTGATCTAATTATGGAGGGATAATGTTGTTTGACGAAATTTACCAAGGGGATTTTAGAAAATATTTGCAGATGATGGCTCCAGGAACCATATTTAGAATTGGGGTTGAGAATATACTTCAAGCAGATACTGGTGGATTATTGGTAGTAGGGGATTCTCCTGAACTAATGAGAATAGTCAGTGGAGGATTCTATATCGATTGTGAGTTTACACCAGCTAGATTATATGAATTAGCTAAAATGGATGGTGCGATTATTTTAAATAGTGATGCTTCGAGAATACTCATTGCTAATTGCCAGCTGGCACCTGATCCTCAATTACCTTCGACTGAAACTGGAATTCGGCATCGAACTGCAGAACGAGTGGCACTACAGACTAAAGAATTGGTAGTGGCTGTATCCCAAAGGCGTAAGGTTGTCACTCTATATCATGGAAATATTACTTTTCGTTTACGGGAACTGCCTTCAATTCTGGTTAAAGCTAATCAGGCTCTGCAGACTTTGGAAAAATACAAAAACGTACTTAATCAGGAGCTTCAGCGTCTGGGGGGGCTGGAATTTGAAGATATGGTTACCGTATCAGACGTTTGTGAGGTTATCCGTCGAAGTATAAAGGTTTTAAATATAGCTAAAGAAATAGAGAATTATATCATTGAACTGGGAACTGAGGGGCGGTTGGTAAAGATGCAGCTGGATGAAATGATAGTAGATGTTGAACAAGAAACCTTAACCATTATTAAAGACTATACAAATACAATTAATAAAGCTCCCCAGGAACTATTAAATAATATGTTAAAGGCGTTTGATGAGGACATTTCTGATTTAGTATTTATTTCTAGACTATTAACCCTGGGGAATTCACCCAGTCAACTGGAACAGCAGGTTTCACCTAGAGGATACCGGATGCTGCAGAAATTGCCCAGGATACCTTTACAGGTTATTGATAATCTTGTAGACCGTTTTGGTTTATTAAGTATTATATTAAATTCCAGTATAGAACAGCTTGATGAGGTTGAAGGAATTGGGGAAGTGAGGGCTCGTTCAATAAAAAACGGGCTGAAGAGAATGCAGGAGCAATTACTATTGGAATACATGGTATAAAATAAAACCGCAGTTAAGCGGGTTTTTAAGAAGTATGGTATTACCCAAAATGGGTTTAAGTCATATTAAAAAATCCAAGTGCAGCAGTTTTCTTATATTCCTTGATAAAAACATCGTACAGATTTATATCAAGGCAATTGCAAAGAGCCGCAGAGTAAAAAAGCAATTTCCCCAGTTCTGAATAAATTACTTCTTCACAATTAGGACATAAATTACCACGCAGATGGTTATCAAGATAAGTACGCAATTCTTCAAAAGAATCAATATTTTCAGGTATGTTTAACTTCTCTGCTTTAATAGAGATACAGCCACAGTCGGTAACCGACTTACTTACTGCCCGATTTATTCTGCACGATGATTCAGCAAGCTTAGACAGTATATCTAATATACTGGAATGTCGTATCAGTAAATCGCCCACAACATTTTGAAATTCATCACAAATCAAGTCCTTCATAATAAAAGACTTGCCCCCTTTTTTTGTGATTTCTTTCATTATAGACCCTGCTTAAACCAATTGTCAATTGTACATAAAGTAAAGGAGAAGCAGGATATAAATCACAATTAGCCTTAAAATAACCCGCTCATGCCCGGAGGACACAACCACTTATGAAAACAAAGAAATGATTAACCACAGATGAACACAGGTTTCACATAGATTTAGGCAGTTGTTTTGTTTTGCATCTGAAACAATTTATAATGTTTTACCTTAATTCTACAGTGAATCCCTAATTCTTATACTATACCGTATCTTATACACTGTAGAGGCGACTGAAGTCGCCTCTACGGTTGTATCCGTTTGCTGCGGTTTTAGCAAAACGCTAGTGTGGGGCCAACTTATCTAAGTAGGTGAATGCATAAGTGTTTATTTTCGTACGAAATATATTAATTTATTGAATAAATACTAATCTTCAATAGAAGAATAATATTGGAGGTGTATTTAATGTATAATAAGTTAAGAATATCCAGGTGGTTATTAATAACAGCACTTATATTTGGAATATGGCTTGTATATGCATCAAGTAGTTTCTTTACGATTAACGGGGTTTGGAAACTAATTATTGGAATAGCGGCTTTTCTATTATTCTATATTTCTCTAAATTGGATTATTGTTTTTCTGAAAAAGGGGATTAGCAGCTTCAACCAATTCCTAGATGGTACCTCTATTGAAATACTACTGGGAGGAACCGCAGGATTAATAATTGGCGTTCTTGTGGGAGTTGTTAGCGGTTATCCAATATCATTGATAAGTGGAGTAGGAAATTATTTAACAATTGGTATATTTTTTTTTAGCGGGTATATAGGGTTACAAATAGGTGCCAGGCGTGCTTTTGATGTGGTTAAACTGTTCCCCGCAAATGCAGATAAGAAGAAAAATATAGTAGATGGAAGGATAAATTATAAAGTAATTGATACCAGTGCAATAATTGACGGCCGGATTTATGATGTATGTTTAAGTTGTTTTCTTGAAGGGCCGTTAATCGTTCCTACTTTTGTAATTGAAGAGCTGCAGCATATAGCAGATTCTTCAGATAATATTAGACGAACAAAAGGAAGACGGGGATTAGAACTTTTGTCAAAAATGCAAAAACATGCGAAAATTAATATAGATATAATTGAAGCAAATTCTTATGAAGAAAAGGACGTTGACGCAAAACTAATATGTCTTTGTAAGGAAATTAATGCCAGCATTGTTACTAATGATTATAATCTTAATAAAGTTGCAGAATTACAGGGTATCACTGTACTCAACTTTAATGAACTGGCCAATGCGGTAAAAGTAATAGTTTTTCCTGGTGAGACCATGCATATCAGCATAATAAAAGAAGGTAAAGAATCTGGGCAGGGTGTTGGCTATCTCGATGATGGCACCATGGTAGTTGTAGAGGATGCTTATGAAGATATTGGAAAAGATCTTGAAGTAATGGTTACGAGTGTATTTCAAACCGCAGCCGGCAGAATGATTTTTACGAGAAAACTCAGGGAGGAAAGTAAAAGCAGTATTAAAGATCCCTTACGTGATTTGCAAGAGGTGAATTTATATGGTTAACAACCTGAAGGTTGTTATTGCTGCTGCAGGTATCAGCAGTAGGATGAAAGGTTTAACTAATAAACCATATCTACTATTGAATTCTCGCCCCATACTAACTTATTCTTTGGATGTATTTGAAGAGTGCAGCCAGGTAGACGAAATAATTATTACAGCCAATCCTAAGGAAATTGAGTATTGTAAAAACGAAATTGTGCAAAGGTTCGGGTATAATAAAGTTCGGAAAGTTATATCAGGAGGAAAACAAAGACAGGATTCGGTGTGGAATGGGTTGAAGTCTTTAGAGGGGGAAGCGGATTTTGTAGCTATTCATGATGGTGCCAGGCCACTTTTAACTCTCGAGCTTTTCAGCATGGTGCTGGCAGCAGCTGAGAAATGGGGTGCAGCGGTACCAGCGGTAGCTGTTCATGATACTTTAAAAGCAATTGATAACAATGGATTTATTGATTGTACATTAGACAGATCACGTATTATGGCTGTTCAGACACCGCAGATCTTTAATTATAATAAGCTTATGGAAGCTTATAAAAAAGCTTATGAAGAAGAATTTGCAAGTACTGATGATGCATCTATATTTGAAAAATACTGTAATAGAGTAAAAATTGTAACGGGAGACAATAAGAATATAAAAATAACTACCCCTGAAGACCTTATCACAGCCGAGGGTTTTTTAAATAGGGGGTAGATTATCAAGGTGAAGGAGGAATTTCTTGCGTATTGGTACTGGTTATGATGTACACTTTCTTCAAGCAGGCAGAAAACTTATACTCGGCGGGGTAATAATTCCCCACCTCAAAGGCCTTGTAGGTCATTCGGACGCAGATGTACTAGTCCATGCTATTTGTGATGCCCTTTTAGGTGCGGCAGCTATGGGAGACATGGGGCAGCATTTTCCTGACTCAGACATGAAATATAAAGATATACGCAGTCTTTATTTATTAGAGGTAGTAAGAGAGAAGATAATTAAAAGCGGTTTTTCCATAATAAATATAGACAGTACCATAATTGCTCAAAAACCCAGACTGGCCGGTTATATTCCGGAAATGACAGTAAATATTTCCCAGGCCCTAAACCTGATTCCTAATCAGGTAAATATAAAAGCTACTACAACTGAGGGGTTAGGTTTTGCCGGCCGTGAAGAAGGCATTGCGGCCCAGGCAATAGCCTTAATTGACTAATAATTTTCGATATTGGTATTAAAAAACCATTCTAACCTAAACTCATTTCTGAACTCTTTTTCTTGAAAAGCTGATACTGTTGATAGAACATTAATTGTTAATAATTATCTCCTGAACGAGGAAAACTAATTAAAAAGCAGGAGGTATAACTAATGGCACGCAGCAGAAATTTGATTATTCTGGTAGTAGGTATTGCATTATTAGCAGGTGTAGCCTATTTTAAAGATAAAAGTACAGTTATTACTAGTGGGAACCAGGAACCGGGAATAGTAATAAGTCTAGGAGAGGATCTTAATACTGAACAGAGAAAAATTGTCAGGGGTTACTTCAACAGCTATCAGAATGGACGTGAAGCCCGGCTGATTACCGTGAGTAATGCTGAAGAAAGAAGATATTTGCAGGGAGTTATTGATGAAAAGCTTATAGGTACCAGAGCAATTTCTTCTGCCTACTGTGAGTTACTGGATAAAGGAAGCGGAATTGAGGTTCAGGTAGAAAATATAACCGCAATTACCTCTTTCATGTATGCTAACGCATTGTCCACAGCAGGAATTAGTGATGCACGGGTTATTGTTGCGGCTCCTTTTAAAGTCTCTGGAACAGCGGCATTGACAGGAATCATAAAGGCCTTTGAATCAGCTAGTGGAAAAAATCTAAATGAAAATGCAAAACAAACAGCACACCAGGAAATTGCTGAAACCTCAGAACTTGGGCGGGAAATAGGGAATGACAATGCCCAAAAAATAATCTATGAGGTGAAAAGAAAAGTTATTGAGGATAACATTTCCCAACCGGAGGAGATAAAAAAGATAATTATAGAGGTAGCTGCCAATTTGAATATAAGCCTTTCAGAAGCTCAAATGGCATCTATTATCAGTTTAATGCAAAAACTAAACCAACTTGATATTAAGATTAGTAATATTGATGAACAGCTGCAAAACCTGGAAAGAAATATTAAAGAAATAAAGAGTTCTGGTGAAGAAGCAATAGGATTTATCCAAAAACTGATTAATTTATTAAATAGTTTAATAGCAAATATTCAAAGTATAATATAATATTAAGATGTTCTAAAATATAAAATTGATTCCACTGCGTAAAGTAGTGTTTATACATTATATACCGTAGAGGCGACTTCATCCTATCCTGTAGAGGCGACTTCAGTCGCCGTCCAGCTAGGATTCAGGATGAAAGGGGGCGACTGAAGTCGCCTCTACGGTGGTTCTATCTACGGTTGTGTCTACGTTTCGATCCAGTAAGGTGACTGTATTAAGTTTATTATCTTATTAAAAGATATGGATTCACTGGACTAGCAGATTATTAAAATTTGGATTAATGAGAATGGGGGTCTGCGCATACCGGTAGGCGACTTGAGCAAAGAAAATTAAAAAGGGAAAAACCCTGATGAGTGCAGCTAGCCGGCTAAAAACAGGAGAATTGTGGCAACTAAAGGCCTATTATAAAAAACATTATTTAAGGGAGGAATTTAAGATGACAATTAAAGTCCGGTTTGCGCCTAGCCCTACCGGTCCATTACATATTGGGGGAGCCCGTTCAGCCTTGTTTAATTATTTATTTGCAGCTCATAATGGTGGGGAAATGGTATTACGGATAGAAAATACAGACCTAGAAAGATCGAGGAAGGAATATGAAGCAGAAATAATTGAATCTCTAAAGTGGTTGGGTATTAGGTGGACAGAGGGAATTGATGCTAATGGTGACAATGGGCCATACAGGCAAACAGAACGATTAGAAATATATAATGAGTATGCGCAAAAACTATTAGATATAGGACATGCTTACTACTGTTTTTGTACTGAAGAAGAACTAGAAAAAGAGAGACAGGCTATGCTGGCAGATGGGCAGATTGTTCGTTATTCTGGAAAATGCCGCTATTTAAGTGAAACCGAGATTCAGGAGAAACTAAAGAGCGGGAGAAAACCAGCTATACGTTTTAAGGTGCCTGGAAACAAGATTTATATAGTTGATGATATGGTTAGAGGCCAGGTAAGTTTTGAAAGTGCTAATGAAGGTGATTTTATCATAGTTAAATCGGATAACATGCCGACTTATAATTTTGCGGTGGTTATAGATGATGTACTAATGGGTATTACTCATGTGATAAGGGCAGAAGAGCATCTGTCAAATACCCCCCGGCAGCTAATGTTATATGACACTTTAAATTTAAAACGACCACAGTTTGCTCATGTTTCCTTAATTCTTGGTAGTGATAAACAGAAGATGAGCAAACGGCATGGAGCAACATCAGTAATCCAATATCGCGAAATGGGATATCTTCCTCAAGCACTCTTTAATTTCCTGTCATTGTTAGGATGGGCTCCTGAAGGAGAGGAGGAAATCCTTACCCATGATGAAACTATTGCAGCTTTTGGCCTGGGGAAAGTCTCCAAAAGTCCGGCGGTATTCGATCTAAATAAACTTAACTGGTTAAATCAACAATACATAAAAAAGTTAGATATAAAAGATCTAAAAAGACAAATAGAGCCGTATTTAATCGATTCTAGATTTGTTGAGAATATAAAAAATATAGATGACACTAGATATACGGTTATGGTAGAAGCGGTTAGAGAACGACTGGTATGTTTGAATGATATTAAAATCCAGGCGGCGGTATTTTTTGATGATCCTAAATATGAGAAAGATGCCCTGGATGTCTTAAGAGAAGATGGAGTTTTGCAGGTCTTAGAAACCTTTTTAAATGATTTTCCGGTAAAGAATGAGGCTGATGAGATAAAAAAACATATTAAAAGCCTGGTTAAAAAGCTTGGCTTAAAGCCGCGTAATGTGTTTATGCCTTTACGTTGTGCTTTAACAGGAAATACTCATGGGCCTGATCTACCTTATTTAATCAATTTTTGGGGAAAAGAAGAGACAATTCGCAGGATTAAGAATTCTATAGAATTAATTGCCAAATAGCTTTACAATCCCAATCTATTCATATATTCGAGTTCAATCTTGTAATCCAGGCAAACGACTTTGCAGGTTTTAAAAAAGTACAATTATTTACAGCAGTTTATTTATTGTTGACATTGTGGATTATACATGCATATAATCTTACTAATTAAATAATTAAAATGCAATGAATGGGAGAAGTAAGCGTTTATCGCTGCCAGAGAGAAGAGGTCACCGGCTGAGAGCCTTTTTACAGTATGAAAACGCTGAAAGTGCACCCGGGAGCAGGTATATTGAAAAACTAGTAAGTATATCCGGGAAATCGTTAAATTGAAATAAGTGGGATGGTGTTTCTAACCCATCTTAAATAGAGTGGAACCACGGAGGTGCAGCCTTTCGTCTCTTGATAGAGATGAAAGGCTTTTTTACTAATATGGATAAGGAGGAATAAGGTGTTATCTACAATTACAAAGGATATAAGGGTAGTTTTTGAAAGAGATCCGGCAGCGCGAAGCGTACTGGAGATTATCTTTTGTTATCCGGGATTTCAAGCCATTATAATTCACCGCATAGCCCATTTCTTTTATAATAGAAAATGCTATTTTATAGCAA